>NZ_SOCE01000003.1:0-300000 GCF_004365175.1 Kribbella voronezhensis
CAGCGCCGATGGTACTGCGACCGGGAGGTCGTGGGAGAGTAGGACGTCGCCGGACATTCACACTGTTAAGGGCCACCCACACGGGTGGCCCTTAACATTTGTGCCGGTGGTCTTGCCGGTAGCTTTGTCTGAGCGCAACACGTCGTACCGATCGATAGGAGTCACCGTGGCTACGCCACCTCGCAGCCCCCGTTCTGGCCCGGGCGACCGCTCTGGCCGAGGTTCGTCCGGCGGATCAGGCCGTGCCGGCGGCTCAGGCGGCGGTCGCTCCGGCGGAGGCGGTTTCCGCGGCGGCTCCAGCGGATCGGGAGGCCCCCGCGGCGGTTCCGGCGGCGCCGGCAGTTCCGGCGGCGGCTACCGAGGCGGCTCTGGCGGCACTGGTGGTTCCGGCGGCGGATATCGCGCGGGTTCTGGTGGCGCTGGTGGGTCTGGCGGCGGTTACCGTGGCGGCTCTGGTGGGTCTGGGGGCTCCGGCGGTGGGTCGCGCGCGGGCTCTGGTGGATCCGGTGGATCCGGTGGGGGTTACCGCGGTGGTTCTGGCGGTGGATACTCCGGCGGTTCTGGTGGGTCGGGCGGTTCCGGCGGTGGATATCGCGGCGGAGCCGGCGGGTCCGGGGGAGCTGGCGGTACTGGTGGTGGTTACCGCGCTGGGTCGGGTGCGTCCGGTGGGTCTGGGCCTCGTGGGGGTGCGCCGCGGAGCGGTGGTGCTCGCGGGCCGCGCCGTGACGACCGGCCGGAGCCGAAGCGGAACACGCGGTGGGATGACAAGGGTGCTCCTGGCCGCGATCCGTTCCGTGGTCAGTTGGATGGACCTGACGAGCGTGGGTCGCGTCGTGACGACCGGTCTAGCTCTCGAGACGACCGTGGCGCTTCGCGTCGCGACGATCGTGGTGGATCCCGGTGGGAGAGCCGCGGCGGCTCCGGTGGAGACGATCGCGGCGCCGGCCGTGGGGCTCCCCGCCGTGACGACCGGAGTACTTCCCGCTGGGAAGACCGGGGTGCGGCGCGTGGCGATGACCGCAGCGCACCTCGTGACGACCGCGGTTCCTCCCGCTGGGAAGGCAGAGGCGCCGCGAGTGGCGACGACCGTGGCAACTCCCGCTGGGAGAGCCGCTCCGGTGGCGAAGACCGTGCGTCGCGCGGGGACGACCGTGGCAACTCCCGGTGGGAGAGCCGCGGGGCCTCGGGTGGCGATGAGCGTGGTGGGTCGCGGTGGGAAGACCGTGGAGCGTCGCGTGGTGACGACCGTGGGGCATCGCGTGGTGACGACCGTGGGGCGTCGCGTGGTGACGACCGTGGTGCTGCGCGTCGTGACGACCGGGGTGCTCGCGGGGATGACCGTGGTGTTGGTCGTGGCGAGGACCGTGGTTCGCGGTGGGGTAGTGCGCCACGTTCGGAGGAGCGCGCTGCTGGTGGCTCTCGTTGGGAGGACCGTGGGGCGTCGCGTGGTGATGACCGTGGTGCTGCGCGTCGTGACGACCGGGGTGGTGAGCGTGGGGCGCCTCGGCGGGATGATCGTGGGGCTGCTGGGCGTGGTGCTCCTCGGCGTGATGACCGGAGTGCTCCGCGGCGGGATGATCGGCCGAGCGGGTTCAAGGGTGGGGAGCGGACCGGGCCGCGGAGTGATGATCGGGTAGGGGCTGACAAGCCTCGTCGTGACGACCGGACCGGGTACCAGGGTGAGCGGTCGCCTCGGCGGGACGACCGGGGTGGTCGGGATCAGCGTGGTGGTCCTCGCCGTGGTGATCGTCCGGAGCGCGGTGGACGCGGTGGCGACCGCCGTGGCGGTGTCGGCCGGAGCGACGAGGAGAGGGTCGGCCCGCGTCGGGACGATCCGGTGATCCCGGCAGGCATCACTGGTGCTGAGCTCGACAAGGGTGCGAAGGCGGAGCTGCGGTCGCTGCCACGCAGTCTGGCGGACCTGGTCGCGCAGCACTTGGTGGCGTCCGGGCAGTTGCTGGACGTCGACCCCGAGCTGGCGTACCAGCACGCCAAGACTGCACGGCGGCTGGCGGCGCGGCTGGGCGGCGTACGGGAGGCTGTGGCTATCACGGCGTACCTGGCTGAGCACTACGACGAGGCGTTGACCGAGTTCCGTGCGGTACGGCGGATGACGGGCAACCACGAGGTGCTGCCGATGATGGCTGACTGCGAGCGTGCGCTCGGACGGCCGGAGAAGGCGCTCGCGTTGTCGCGGGAGAAGCAGGTCGTGCTGCTCGAAGAGGGTTCGCAGATGGAGATGCTGATCGTCGCCGCCGGTGCGCGCCGCGACATGGGGCAGACCGCTGCGGCGATCCAGACACTCGAGGTACCGGAGCTGACGAAGCGGACGCGGGCGGAGTGGTTGCCGCGACTGCGTTATGCGTACGCCGATGCGCTGGCGGAGGCGGGTCGTACGGAGGAGGCGCTGGTGTGGTTCCACCGCGCGGCCGGCGTGGACCAGGACGGTTCCACCGGCGCGGCTGAGCGTGCTGCCGAGCTGGAAGGTCTGCAGTTCACCGACCTGGACGACGAAGACGAGTTCGACGGCGAGGACGATCTCAAGCCCGACGAGATGGTCGAGAACGACCACGTCGAGGACGAGGACGACGAGTTCGCCGACAACGACGAGGTCGAGGTCGAGGTCGACGACGACGTCGAGGACAACGCTGAGGGTGACGAGGTCGAGGACGACGACGTCGAGGACGTCGAGGCTGCGGACGTCGACGCTGAGGATGACGTCGAGGCTGCGGACGTCGACGCTGAGGGTGACGTCGAGGCTGCGGACGTCGACGCTGAGGGTGACGCCGACGCTGCGGACGTCGAGGCTGATGTCGACGATGCTGAGGGTGACGAGGCTGCGGACGACGACCAGGGTGAGGACGTTGTCGAGGGTGTTGTGAAGGACGACGAGAAGGACTGAGTCGGGTGACGGCCCGGGTGGGAGGTGAGGAATCGCCTTCTGCCCGGGCCGTTTGCTGTGTCCGGGAGGGGCGCGCTTGGCGGCGAGCGGTCATTAGGCGCCGTCGGTGAGAATGGGGCGGTGGAGAACCCGGAGAAGCTGACGCCCGAATCGCCGGTGGGTTCGCTGGTGGGGGAGGCACTGACCCGGGGTACGCAGCGGCTGTTGCGGGCGATCGCCATGGTGGAGAACTCCGAGGACGACGCGATCCACCAGGTGCGGGTTTCCTGCCGTCGGTTGCGCAGTGATCTCAAGCTGTTCCGGAAGCTGCTGGCCGGCGACTGGGCGGACAAGCTGCGGACCGAGCTGTCCTGGCTGGCCGCCAGTTGCGGCGAAGCTCGCGACCTCGAGGTGATCGCCGCGCTGGTCCGCGACAACGCGACCAGCGAAGACGACCCCGACCATCTGGCGACGATTCTCACCACGCTGACCGTCGGGCTCGACCGGGCCGCGGCGAGATCCGCCGAAGCGGTCACCGGCGATCGCACAACCCGGCTGGTCAGCACATTGCAGACCGTCGCAGCACGGCCCAAGCTCAAAGCAAAGGCCGACAGCCCCTGCGTCGAGGTGCTGCCGCAACTACTCGACTCGGCGCGCGGGAAGTTCAACGACGCGGCCGAGAAGCTGAAGCCCTGGACTTCCGACGACGACTGGCACGAGGTGCGGTTGCTGGCGAAGCGGGTGCGGTACGCCGCCGACACCACCGCCTCCGTGCTCGGGGACGAGGCGAAGGAGACCGCGATCCAGGCGGCGCGATTCCAGGAGCTCCTCGGCCAGCATCAGGATCACTGTGCGGCCGCCGATGCGCTTCACCTCTTGGCCAAGGACGCCGCCGGACAGTCCGATGCGGGGATGTCGTTCTCCCTCGGCCGCCTGATCGAGCGTCATCGCGCGGCCCGCAAGCCGCTCCGCGAGGAGTTCCTGACCCTCTACCACCGGCCGTGAATCAGCTGAGCGTGCGGAACAGCAGCCCGACGCGCGGTTTGGGACCGAACGACGTGGCCTTCTGGGGCAGTACGGCGCCGCGCAGAGCGGACCGCAGTACCTGATCCATCCGGGGCGCTACGAGCTCCACAGCGGCCTGTGTGGGCCCTGCCAGCGCAGTGGCGTCCGTGAGCGCGTGGTGGAAAGAGATCTCGTCCACGGCGACGCCCCAGGCAGGTAGCAGTTCCTCGTGCAGCAGCGAGACCGTTGGTGCCACTTGACCCTGCGTCGATTGCACTGTGACCCAGGAAGTCCCGTCGAAGATGGCGATCCGATCGGGCACACCCTCGACCCGCCCCGGGAGCACCTCCCAGCCGGCCGGCGTACGGGCCTTGACCAGGTCGAGGGTGAGGCCTGGGACGACTCGGTGGATCGGGTCCAGGGTGAGCGGGTGCCGCTCGTTGTCGACCAGCATGGCGAGGCCGACATCGGTGCCGGGGCGGTTCGGTGAGCGGCGGGAGCGTTCCAGGTACGCCGCGTAGCGGTGGTGGCCGTCGGCGATCAGGGCTTCGCGGCTCGCGAGTTCGGCCGCGATCGCGGCCAGCTTGTCCGGGTCCTCGATCCGCCAGATCCGGTGATGCGCGCCGTTCTCGGTGTCTGCGACCAGCCAGGGCACGCCCGAGCGTGCCTCGTCGACCGCGTCGCTCGCCGTACCGCCACCGCCGTACGCGAGCAGGATCGGCTCGAGATCGGCGTCGGTCGCCTCCATCAGGTCGTACCGGTCGTCGACCCAGTGCTGCATCACGTTCTCGTGCGGCAGCACGACCTTGCGGGCCGGGTCGAGAGCCAGCGCGCCGACCAGACCCACCAGGGTCGCGCCGCCGAGCCGCTGCTCGTAGACGTACAGCGCGGGCCGGCGATCCTGCACCACGATGCCGTCGCGCTGCCAGCCCACCAGCCGTCGCGCGGGCTCGTCGTACCGGCCGCGACCGAGCTCGGGATCGCGTGGAAGGATGAGCCTCACCATGTTGTGCAGATCAGAATCAGTCAGCCGCCGGACCAGGGCGGGTTCCAGCACGTCGTACGGCGGCGACGTCACCGCGCCGAGTGCGCTCACCTTCCCGGCGACGAACCGCCAGGCGCGCAGTGGTTGCAACCGCAGCACGCTTCCGGTGGCTTCCGACATGGGCGGCATCGTACGGGGGGAAGGGTGACGAGAACACAGGAATCGCCTCCACCGCTGTCCGCATGTGACGAACCGCTCGCCAGCCGGTACGACGTGGCGCTGCTCGACCTGGACGGCGTCGTGTACGTCGGCCCGGATCCGGTTCCGGACGCGCCCGACCACCTCCGCAAGGCGGCCAAGGACGGCATGCGGATCGGGTACGTCACGAACAACGCCAGCCGGCCTGCCTCGGCGGTCGCAGCGCACCTGGCGTCGTTCGGGCTGGACGTGATCGCGGAGGACGTGGTGACGTCGGCGCAGGCGGCGGCCAAGCTTGTCGCCGGTGAATTCCCCAAGGGGTCGCCGGTGCTCGTGGTCGGCGGTGAAGGGTTGTACGTCGCGCTGGAGGAGTACGGGCTGAAGCCCGTGCGCAGCAGCGACGCGGACCCGGTCGCCGTCGTCCAAGGCTTCCACCCGGACGTGAACTGGGTGATGCTCGCGGACGGCGCGCACGCGATCAACGAGGGCGCCCGCTGGTACGCGACGAACCTCGACCTGACCATCCCGACGGCAGGCGGCAAAGCACCCGGGAACGGGACACTGGTGCAGGCCGTTCGTGCCGCGGTCGACGTGGACCCGATCGTCGCCGGCAAGCCTGAGCCGCCGCTGCTGGAGACCAGCATCGAGAGGCTGGAAGCCGAACGGCCGTTGATGATCGGCGATCGGCTCGACTCCGACATCGAGGGGGCGAACGCGGTCGGCATCGCCAGTCTGTGGGTCGCCACCGGCGTGCACGACGCTCACGATCTCGCGGTGGCGCCGAAGAACCAGCGGCCGACGTACATCGCCGCCGACCTCGGCGCCTTGGCCGAGAAGCAGGCTGGCGTGACGGTCGACGGGAGCAAGCACGCTTGCGCGGGCTGGACGGCCGAGGTGGTGAACAGCGCCGTCTCGGTGACCGGCGAAGGAGCGCCGTACGACGGTTTGCGGGCGATCCTTTCGGCGGTGTGGGCCGCGGCCGACGGCACTCCGAAGAACGAGACCAAGCCTGCGGCGAAGGGTGCCTCGCGGGCGCGGCGGCCGCTGCCCAAACCGGCGCCGGCGGCGGAGTCCATCGCTATCGACGCGGCCCTGCGGAAGGTCGGACTGGCGAAATAGCGGCGTCCGGTCCGGGAACTCGGGCTGGCGGAAGGCATAGGTGGCCTGGTAATGCGTGGTCGGCGCGATACCGTGGCAGGCAACGAGGCCCGGACCGTTGAGGCGAGGACGAAGTTAGCAAGGAGGCAGTCATGGTGATGGATGCACTGCGCGGCTATGTACAGCTGGCGAACGGTCTGACCGAGGTGACGAAGCAGCGGGCCCAGCAGGCCGCCAAAGCGCTGCTGCAGCAGACCGGTGCCGACGCGCTGACCACTGGCCTGACCGGCAAGGTGACCGAACTCGCGGACGAGATCGTTGCCACCAGCAAGAGCAACCGCCAGCTGCTTCAGGCGATCGTGGCGAACGAGGTCGAGGGCGCGGTCGCCCGGCTGGGGTTCGTCCGGTCCGAAGAGGTCGCGGCGCTGACCCGGCGGGTCGAGGGGCTGGAACGGGAGCTGGCCGACGCGAAGGACGAGCTGGCAGCGAAGGGTTCGGCGGCGACGCCGGCTGCTGGGGCGACCTCGACGCCGGCTCCGGTGAAGGCTGCCGTTCCGGTGAAGGCACCGAAGAAGGCGCCGGTCAAGAAGGCACCCGTGCCGAGTCCGGTGGCCAAGAAGGCGCCGGCGAAAAAGAGCGCGGTGCAGCAGGCCGCGGTGAAGAAGGCGGCCAAGAAGGCCGCGGCGAAGAAGGCCTGACGTGACGGATCACCCCGGCGAGCAGTTCCCCTCGGAGGTCGACCCCGACGTCGAGCCCGGGTACGAACCGGAGCCCGACGAGAGCCCGGAGCCCGATTACGACTCCGAGCCCGGCGCGCAGTCGACGTACCGGCCGAGTCAGCACGGCGTACCGCACACGGACCCGCTGCTGGCCGGTTTCACCCTGTACGGCGAACTGCCGGCTGAGCCGGACGACACCGAGCCGGAAGAAGACACCGAGCAGGTCTTCGAAGCCTCGCTCGAGGCGGAAGAGTCGCCGGCGGAAGAAGCCGCTGAACCAGAGGAAGAACCACAGGAAACAGTCATTCCTCGGCCTTCGGTTCCGTCGCCTGCTTCGTTCCAGCCCCGACCACCTGTTCCCTCTCCGGCTTCGTTCCAGCCTCGACCAGCTGTTCCGTCGCCGGCTTCGGTCCAGCCGCGTCCGCCGGAGCCTGTGGAGGAAAGGGACGAGGACGCTCCGCACCCGTTGGTGGAGGAGACGATGGCCCGGCTGGACGAGTTGCGGGAGCGGCCGGTCGCCGAGCATGCCGAGGTGTATGCGGATCTCCACGAGCGGTTGCAGACCGCGCTGGTCGAGGCGGACGCCGAGGACCGTGGCTGAATGAGTAGGGCAGGCTGAGTGGCCAAGGCAGTCAGGCGGTCCCGGCTCGACGCTGAGCTGGTCCGGCGCGGCCTGGCACGGTCCCGGGAGCACGCCAGCGAGCTGATCGCCGCCGGCAAGGTGAAGGTCTCGGGCACGGTCGCGAGCAAGCCTGCCACCGGAGTCGGTGCCGATGCGCCGATCCTCGTGGACACCTCTGAGACCGACGACCCCGGCTACGCCTCGCGCGGTGCCCACAAGCTCGTCGGTGCGCTGGAGGCCTTCACCGGCGTACAGGTGAAGGGCTGTAGGTGTCTGGATGCAGGTGCGTCCACCGGTGGGTTCACTGACGTGCTGCTGCGCAACGAGGCCGCCAGTGTGATCGCTGTCGACGTCGGCTACGGCCAGCTCGTCTGGGCGTTGCAGACCGACGAGCGCGTCACAGTGATGGACCGTACGAACGTCCGGACCCTGACGCTGGAGGACATCGGCGGCGTACCGGTCGACTTGGTCGTCAGCGATCTGAGCTTCATCTCGCTCACCCTGGTGCTGCCGGCACTGCTCGGAGTGGTGACGCCGGACGGTGACCTGGTGCTGATGGTGAAACCGCAGTTCGAGGTCGGCAAGGAGCGGCTGGGCAAGGGCGGCGTAGTGCGGGATCCCGAGTTGCGGGCCGACGCTGTCCGGGGCGTGGCGGCGAAAGCGGCCGAGCTCGGCTGGGGCGTCGAGTCGGTGGCGGCCAGTCCGCTGCCCGGTCCGTCAGGAAATGTCGAATACTTCCTGTGGATACGGCGTTCTGCACCTGCTCTCGATGAGACGATGCTCCGGACCGCTATCGAGAGCGGTCCGCAGTGACCGGAGAGCTGGACGTAGAAGAGGTGGGGAGCCCCGTGGTCGAGCAGGCGTCCGATCCGCGGCGGGTGCTGCTGGTCGCGCACACCGGCCGCGAGTTCGCCGTCGAGGTGGCGCGCGAGGCGCACCGGCTGCTGACCGGCGCGGGCATGGTGGTCCGGCTGGTCGGCGAGGAGACCGAGGCACTGGAGCTGGACCCGGTCGAGATCGCGTACGACGCGGAGAAGGCGGCCCAGGACGTCGAGCTGATCATCGTGCTCGGCGGCGACGGGTCGATCCTGCGCGGCGCCGAGCTGGCCCGGCCGCACGGCACGCCGGTGCTCGGCGTGAACCTGGGACATGTCGGCTTCCTCGCCGAAGCCGAGGTCGACGACCTGGAGCGGATCGTCCAGGTCGTGGTCGACCGGACGTACACGGTCGAGGAGCGGATGACGCTCGCGGTCGACGTCTGGGTCGAGGACGAGCTGGTCTTCGACACCTGGGCACTGAACGAGGCGAGCATCGAGAAGGCCGCCCGGGAGAAGATGCTCGAGGTGCTGGTCGCGGTCGACGGCCGGCCGCTGTCGCGCTGGGGCTGCGACGGAGTCGTGGTCGCGACGCCGACCGGCAGTACGGCGTACGCGTTCTCCGCCGGTGGCCCGATCGTCTGGCCCGAGGTCGAGGCGATCCTGATGGTGCCGCTGAGCGCGCACGCGTTGTTCTCCCGGCCGATCGTGGTGGCGCCGACGTCGAAGCTGACGGTCGAGCTGGTCGCGGCCTGGCACGGGCGCGGGGTGTTGTGGTGCGACGGCCGGCGGATGGTCGAGGTCCCGCCGGGTGCCCGGATCGAGGTCCGGCGCGGCAAGATGCCGGTCCGGCTGGCGCGGGCGCACGAGGCTTCCTTCACCGACCGGCTGGTGGCCAAGTTCGACCTGCCGGTGCTGGGCTGGCGTGGCACGGCCGAGCTGAATCGGCGCAAGCAGAGCGCACAAGAGGAGAAGTAGGGCGATGATTTCCGAGATCCGCATCACCGGGCTGGGCGTGATCGAGGACGCCACCTTGGAACTCGATCCCGGCTTCACCGCGGTCACCGGTGAGACCGGCGCCGGCAAGACGATGGTGGTCACCGGCGTGAACATGCTGCTCGGCGGCCGCGCCGACAGCGGCCTGGTCCGGCACGGCGTACGGCGTGCGCGGGTCGAGGGGCGGGCCCGCAACGTGCCGAAGTCGATCGTCCGGGAGGCCGAGGAGCGCGGCGGCGAGCTGGATGACGACGACGAGTTGCTGATCGCCCGCGAGCTGTCGTCCGAGGGCCGGTCCCGGGCCTTCCTGGGCGGCGCCTCCGTGCCGGTGTCGGTGCTCGCCGAGGTGTCCGGCGACCTGGTCGCGATCCACGGGCAGGCCGACCAGTGGCGGTTGCTGCAGCCCGCGCGGCAGCGGGAGACGCTGGACACGTTCGCAGGCAAGGCGGTGCTGGTGCCGCTGGGGGAGTACGCGTCGGCGTACAAGCGGCATCGCGAGGTGGAGGCCGAGCTGATCGAGCTGACCACCAGGCAGCGCGATCGCCTGGCCGAGGCGGATCTGCTGCGGTTCGGGCTGGACGAGATCGCGAAGGCCGAGCCGTTGCCGGGCGAGGACCGCGAGCTGGCGGCTGAGGAGGAGCGCCTCGCGTACGCCGACGGCCTCCGTACTGCGGCGACGACGGCCGGCGACGCGCTCGCCTCCGACGACCTCGATTCGAGCCGGCCGAACGACGTACTGGGCCTGCTCTCGCTGGCCAAGCAGGTGCTCGACGGCGAACGTGAGCACGACAACAAGCTCGCCGAACTGGCCGACCGGGCCGGCGAACTCGGCTATCTCGCGGCGGATCTGGCCGGCGAGCTCTCGTCGTACGCGGCCGATATCGACACCGATCCGGCCCGGCTGGCCGTGGTGAGTGAGCGGCGAAGTCTGCTGACCGGGCTGGTCCGCAAGTACGGCGATCAGGAGGGCACCGTCGACGAGGTGCTCGAATGGACCAAGCGATCCGCCGCCAGGCTGGCCGAGCTGGACGGCAGCGACGAGCGGGTCGAGTTGCTGACCGCCGAGCAGTCCGAACTGCAGGCGCAGCTGAAAGATCTCGGCAGCCAGGTCAGTGCGGCTCGCAAGGAAGCGGCCGCGCGGCTCGGGGTCGCGGTGTCGGCGGAGTTGAGCGGGCTGGCGATGCCGCACGCGACGCTGACCGTCGAGGTGCACGAGACGACGGCGGGACCGTTCGGTGCCGACGAGATCGAGTTCTGCTTCGCGGCGAACCCGGGCAGCCCGGCGCGCCCGCTGCAGAAGGCTGCCTCAGGCGGTGAGCTCTCCCGGGTCATGCTCGCGCTCGAGGTGATCCTGTCCGACACGCACCCGGTGCCGACGCTGGTCTTCGACGAGATCGACGCCGGGATCGGTGGACGGGCGGCGGTGGAGGTCGGCAAGCGGCTGGCCCGGCTGGCGGAGAAGGCGCAGGTGATCGTGGTGACGCACCTGCCCCAGGTGGCCGCGTTCGCCGACCGGCACGCGGTGGTGCTGAAGAGCGACGACGGCTCGGTCACCACCAGCGGCCTGGTCGCGCTCGACGACGACGCCCGGCTCAAGGAACTCTCCCGGATGATGGCCGGCCTGGAGAACTCCGACGCGGCCCAGGCGCACGCCGAGGAGTTGCTGGCGCTGGCGGCGGAGCGGCATACGAAATCACGCAAGAAGAAGCGCTGATCGTCACTGTGCGTCCCCGATTGGTCACCCCTGGGTCAAAAGGATGATTTAGCGGGTTGTCAGCGGGTACAAGGATGTGAATGAGTCTGCCCGGGGTTTAAAAGGCGGGTGGAAGGCTCTTGACATGGCAGGATGAGAGCGCGATGAAACTGCCCAGCCTGCGTCGAGCACGCCCCACTGAACTGCCCGGGATCACCGGAGTGGTCCGGCTGGATCGCCGTACCAAGAATCTCACCAAACGGCTGAAGCCGGGCGAGATCGCGGTGATCGACCATGTCGACCTGGACCGGGTCAGCGCGGAGGCCCTGGTGGACTGCCGGGTCGGCGCCGTCCTGAACGTGTCCGACTCGATCTCCGGCCGCTATCCGAACCTGGGACCCGAGATTCTGGTCGAGGCCGGGATCCCGCTGGTCGACGGGATCGGCCGCGAGGTGTTCTCGGTGCTGCACGAGGGCGAGCGGGTCCGCGTCCACGACGGCGTGCTGTACCGCGGCGAGGAAGTCATCGCCAAGGGGTTGTCGCAGGACACCCAGACGGTCGCCGAGCAGATGGACGACGCCCGGGCGGGCCTGTCGACCCAGCTCGAGGCGTTCACCGCGAACACGCTGGAGTACCTGCGCCGCGAGCGCGACCTGCTGCTCGACGGCGTCGGCGTACCGGCGATCCACACGCCGATGGACGGCAAGCACGTGCTGATCGTGGTCCGCGGGTACGACTATCGGGAGGACCTGGTCGCGCTGCGGCCGTACATCCGGGAGTACCGGCCGGTCCTGATCGGCGTCGACGGTGGCGCCGACGCGCTGGTCGAGAACGGGTACGTACCGGATCTGATCGTCGGCGACATGGACTCGGTCAAGGACGAGACGCTCAAGTGCGGCGCCGAGGTGATCGTGCACGCGTACCGCGACGGCCGCGCGCCGGGCGCGGAGCGGCTCGAGCGGCTCGGCGTGGACTCGATCGAGTTCCCGGCCACCGGCACCAGCGAGGACGTCGCGATGCTGCTGGCCGATTCCAAGGGTGCGTCGCTGATCGTCGCGGTCGGCACCCACAACTCGCTGGTGGAGTTCCTCGACAAGGGGCGCTCCGGGATGGCGAGCACCTTCATCACCCGGTTGCGGGTCGGTGCCAAGTTGGTGGACGCCAAGGGTGTCGGCCGGCTGTACCGCAGCAGGGTGTCTACCTTCCAGGTGATAGCGCTGATCGTGGCCGGGTTGTTCGCACTGGGCGTGGCGATGGTGGTCATCGGTGCCGACGACGTGCTCTGGTCGATCATGAAGGCGCGCTGGAACGACTTCGTTTACTGGATCCGGGAGCTGTTCACGTGATCGACTTTCGCTACCACATCGTCTCGATCGTGGCGATCTTCTTCGCCCTGGGCGCCGGTGTGGTGCTCGGTGCCGGGCCGCTGAAGGGCACCGGCGCCGACGTCGTCCAGGCGCAGGCCAAGAAGGACCGGGCCGCGCTGGAGGACGCCCGCGCCGAGCTCATCCAGGCACAGTCGCTGGACAAGTACCGCGACGACTACGTCGCCAAGGTGACCGCCGGCCTGACCGTCGGCAAGCTGACCGGCAAGCGGGTCTGCGTCGTGACGATGCCCTCGGCCGACGGCGACCTGACGAACCAGGTGCAGGACACCATCGAGGCGGCCGGCGGCCAGGTGACCACCCGGATCGCGCTGGACAGCAAGCTGTTCGACCCGGGTCAGCGCCAGCTGGTCGAGCCGCTGGTCAACGAGCTCGTCACCGCCGACGTGACCTTCCCGGCCGACAGTACGACGTACCAGCGGGCCGGCATGATCCTGGCCCGCGGCGTCGCCGCGAAGGAAGAGGGCAAGCTGGTCGACTCCGAGGCGACCAAGATCATCAGTGGCCTGACCGGCTCGAAGCTGCTGTCGCTGAAGCCGACCCCGAAGGATCGCTGCAGCCTGGCCGTCGTGGTCGCCGCGGACCCGCCGACCCCGGCCCCGGACAACTCGTCGTACAACGACGCGGTGGACTTCGCCGAGGGACTGGATGCCGGTAGTGCGGGCGTCGTGGTCGCCGGGACGCCGGACACCGCGCAGAACGGTGGCCTGCTGAAGTCGCTGCGCGGTGACGCCGACGCGACCAAGAGCCTCTCCTCCGTCGATGTCGCGAACATGCCGAGCGGTCAGGCGACGATCGTGTTCGCCCTGGTCGAGCAGGCCGGCGGCAAGGCCGGGCAGTACGGCGGTGTCGACGCCAAGAACGGTGTCGCCCCGACCGCGGTCCAGGCCAAGAACTGAAAGGCTCGAAAGCCAATGGGTTTGGGGAAGCTGGGCACCGCCCTGGTGTCCGCGGCGGCCACTGCTGCTGTTGAGCGGGCTGCCGCGAAGCTGCCGAAGGAGAACCGGGCGCCGTTCGAGCGCACGAACCACCGCGGCGAGACGGTCACCTTGCTGGAAGGCCCGGTGGCCGTGCTCGGCGCGCTCGCCGGTGTCGCCGCCGGAACGTCTGGACGTGAGCGCACCGCCGCGTTGATCGCCGGCTCGGTGTCCGGTGCCGTCGGCGCGTACGACGATCTCGCGGGAACCACGACCACCAAGGGTTTTCGCGGTCATCTGAGTGCGTTGCGGCGCGGTGAGGTGACCAGCGGCGCGGTGAAGATCCTCGGTGTCGGCGCGGCCGGACTCGTTGCCGCTGCCTTGCTGCCACGCCGGTCGAAGGGTTTCGGTGCCGCGGCCGGGATCGTTGCCGACGGCGCCTTGATCGCCGGTACGGCGAACCTGACCAACCTGATGGACCTCCGCCCAGGACGCGCCTTGAAGGCCGTGACCGCGCTGAGTGCTCCGGTGGCTTTGGTCAGCGGCCCGGCGTCGGCGGTGGTCGGCGCGGCTGCTGCTGCGGCGCCCGCCGATCTCGGCGAGCGCTCGATGCTCGGCGACTGCGGCGCGAACGGCCTCGGCGCGATCACCGGTACGGCGTTGGCCGCGTCGCTGCCGCGTCCGCTCAAGGTGCTGGCGCTGGGCGTGGTCTTCGCTCTGAATCTCGCCAGCGAGAAGGTCAGCTTCACCAAGGTGATCGCCGAGACTCCGGCCCTGGACAAGATCGACCAGTGGGGCCGACGACCCCGGTGACCGCAGGTGGTCGGATCGCCCGGGCCGCTCTGCTCGTCGCGGGCGTCACGGTCCTGGCGCGCGTGGTCGGGTTCGGACGGTGGCTGGTCTTCTCCAAGACGGTAGGCGCCGGGTGCCTCGCCGATGCCTATGCGACGGCGAACCAGCTTCCGAACGTCCTGTTCGAGATCGTGGTCGGCGGTGCGCTCGCCGGTGCGGTCATCCCGGTGCTGGCCGGACCGGTGGCTCGGGGCGATCGCGCGGCGCAGGGGCGGATCATCGGTGCACTGCTGAGCTGGTCGCTGGTACTGCTGACGCCGTTCGCCTTACTGGCTTGGTTGTTGGCGTCGCGCTACACGGACGCGATGCTGGACGCCGGCCCTGAGTGCGGTGGTTCATCGGCGACCGCGACGCGAATGCTGTTGATCTTCGTGCCGCAGGTGTTCGGCTACGCGGTCACAGTGGTGGCGACGGCTGTGCTGCAGTCGCACAAGCGGTTCGCGGCCGGTGCTGTGGCCCCGCTGGTGTCCAGCCTGGTCGTAGTGGCGACCTACATCGCCTTTGCTTCTCTTGCTCCTGTTGCCGACCAGGCTTCGCGCGGAGCTTCCGACTTGCTTGCTTGGGGCACCACCTTCGGTGTTCTGGCACTGGCCCTCACTGTGCTGGTGCCGATGCTGTTGCTGCGCTTGCCGATCAAGCCGACGCTGCGTCTCGACCCCGGCGTGGGACCGGTACTACGGAAGCTCGCGGCGGCCGGCCTGGTTGTTTTGGTTGCCCAGCAAGGCGCGTTCCTCGTCACGACCTACTTGGCGAACCACCGAGGCGCGGCCGGGAGCATCGCCGTCTACACCTGGGCGAACGCGGTCTACCTACTGCCGTACGCAGTACTGGCTGTTCCGATCACCACTGCGGTGTTCCCGCGACTGGCAGCCACCTTCGAGTCGCGGGACTTCGCAGCTTTCGATCTGTACGCCGGTGGCTCTACTCGGGCAGTCATGCTCGCTGGTGGAGCTGGTGCCGCCCTGTTGGTGGGTACTGCGGTACCGGTGGCGCGCATCTTCGCCTACAACGACGGCCGGGTCGTGGAGTCGCAGGCGTCGTCGCTCGGTGCTGGGCTGGTTGCCTTCGCGCCGGCGATCATCGGGTTCTCCGTGCTGATGCACCTCGGTCGGGTGCTCTATGCGCGGCATGCTGGTCGTCAGGTCGCTCTGGTCACCGGTGGTGCCTGGTTAGCCGTAGCGATCGCCGGAGTGCTCTTGACGTTGCAGTGGGACGGGCTTGACGCAGTGGGCGCTCTGGCGGCTGCGATGTCGGTCGGCATGGTCGCGGGAGCAGTGGTGTTGCTTGTGGTGTTGCGGCAGATCGCCGGACCTGGTGTGCTCAGCGGGTTGCTGCGCGCCACAGTGGCTGCCTTGCTGGGTGCTGTAGCTGCCGGAGCGGTGGGCTGGGTCGTAGCGCTGCCTGCCGGTGACGGTGGCTGGGGGAGTGCCTTGGTGTTCGCGGTGCTGTCCGGGCTGGCCGTAGTACTTGTGTACGGCGGTGTCGTGGTGGCTGTGGATCGTTCGGACACTCGCGTGTTGCTGCGGCGTGGGGTCGTCCCAACCGGTGCGGAGGAGAAGCAATGAGGATCGGCCTGCTGCTGGCGGAGTCGCGGGGCGGGATCGGTCAGCACGTCGCCTCACTGGTACCGCGGTACCTCAAGGCCGGTCATGAGGTCGTGATCTGCGCACCGCCCGGTACTGCGGATCACTTCGACTTCGGTGAGGCTGTGGTTGTCGCCCAGGCTCCTGGGCTTCGTGGCTGCGACGTGATCCACGCACACGGCTACCGGGCGGGTATGACGGCACTGCGCGATCGGTCACGGCTCCGGCCGCTCGTGGTGACGTGGCACAACGCAGTACTGGCTCCTGGGCCGCGTGGTGTCGTGATGCGGCTCGGGCAGCGGTTGGTGGCTCGTGGTGCCGATCTGACTCTGGGGGCGTCCAGCGACCTGGTGGAGCTCGCGCGTTCGCTGGGTGCTCGGCAAGCGCGTCTCGCGCCTGTTGCCGCGCCTGCGATGCCAGAGGTCCGTACGCCGTCCGCTGCCGTGCGGGAGTCGCTCGGTATTGGTGACGGGCCGGCTGTGCTTACTGTTGGCCGTCTGGCTCCGCAGAAGGACTACCCGACGCTACTGTCCGTAGCGGCCGACGTGGCTGCTGACCGACCTGATGTGGTGTTCCTCGTTGTCGGCGACGGTCCACTGCGGGAGAACTTGCAGGCGCGCATCGACGCTGAAGGGTTGCCGGTGCGGTTGCTGGGCCATCGGAGCGACGTGGCGGATCTGCTGGGGGCGTCCGACGCGTTTCTGCTGACTTCGCACTGGGAGGCGCGGGCTCTGGTGCTGCAGGAGGCGCTGCAGGTCGGCGTACCGGTGGTGGCGACGGCGGTCGGCGGCGTACCGGAGCTGGTCGGCGACAGCGCGGTCCTGGCGTTCCCGGGCGACGCGCGGGGGCTGGCGGACGGCGTACGGAAGGTTCTGGACGATCCGGCCGCGGCGGCCGCTATGCGGACAGAAGGCCTCAAGTTGGCCGCCGGATGGCCGGACGAAGACGACGTTGCAAAGAATCTGTTGGACATCTACGCGGGTCTCGTCGCGACCACTGCTTGACAAGAGGTAGCCTTAAAGCCCGTGGACAGAGCTTCGTTCGGGCAGCAGACCAAGCACGTATTCGTCACCGGTGGCGTCGCCTCCAGTCTCGGCAAGGGGCTGACGGCGTCCAGCCTCGGCAGTCTGCTGACGGCGCGGGGCATCCGGGTCACCATGCAGAAGCTGGATCCGTACCTCAATGTGGATCCCGGCACCATGAACCCGTTCCAGCACGGCGAGGTGTTCGTCACCAACGACGGCGCCGAGACCGACCTGGACATCGGGCACTACGAGCGGTTCCTCGACCGGGATCTCTCCCAGGTCGCCAACGTCACCACCGGCCAGGTCTACTCGTCGGTGATCGCGAAGGAACGCCGCGGGGAGTACCTGGGCGACACGGTCCAGGTGATCCCGCACATCACCAACGAGATCAAGGAACGGATGCTGGCGATGGCCGGCCCCGACGTCGACGTCGTCCTGCACGAGATCGGCGGCACGGTCGGCGACATCGAGTCGCTGCCGTTCCTCGAGGCCGCCCGGCAGGTCCGGCACGACGTCGGCCGCGACAACGTGTTCTTCCTGCACATCTCGCTGGTGCCCTACATGGCCCCGAGCGGCGAGCTGAAGACCAAGCCGACCCAGCACTCGGTCGCGGCGCTGCGGTCGATCGGTATCCAGCCCGACGCCATCGTGTGCCGCGCCGACCGGGACATCCCGGACAGCGTGAAGAAGAAGATCTCGCTGATGTGCGACGTCGACATCGAGGCCGTCGTGGCCGCTGTCGACGCGCCCTCGATCTACGACATTCCGAAGGTGCTGCACGCCGAAGGGCTGGACGCGTTCGTCGTACGGCGGCTGAACCTGCCGTTCCGCGATGTCGACTGGACCCGCTGGGACGAGTTGCTGCGCGTGGTGCACCAGCCGGCCGACGAGGTGACGGTCGCTCTGGTGGGGAAGTACATCGATCTGCCGGACGCTTATCTGTCGGTTGCTGAGGCACTGCGGGCTGGTGGGTTCGACAACGACGCCAAGGTGAATCTGCGGTGGATCGCCTCGGACGAGTGCGCTACTCCCGAGGCGGCTGCTCGGTTGCTCGGGGACGTGGACGCGGTCTGCATTCCTGGTGGCTTCGGGGTGCGCGGGATCGAGGGGAAGATCGGCGCCATCCGGTACGCGCGCGAGAACGGCGTACCGATCCTCGGGCTTTGTCTCGGGTTGCAGTGCATGGTGATCGAGGTCGCGCGCGATCTGGCTGGGTTGGTCGAGGCGAACTCTTCCGAGTTCGATGTCGATGCGTCGGAGCCTGTCGTGGCGACGATGGAGGAGCAGAAGCACATCGTCTCCGGCAGTGGAGATCTGGGCGGGACGATGCGGCTCGGGTTGTACCCGGCCAATCTGGCGGACGGGTCGATCGTGCGTGGCCTCTACGGGTCGCCTACGGTGCAGGAGCGGCACCGGCATCGTTACGAGGTCAACAACGCTTACCGCGACAAGCTGGAGACGGCCGGGCTGGTGTTCAGCGGGGTGTCGCCGGACAACGAACTGGTCGAGTTCATCGAGCTGGACCGGTCGCTGCACCCGTACTTCGTGGCTACCCAGGCGCACCCTGAGCTGCGGTCGCGGCCGACGAAGCCGCATCCGTTGTTCTCCGGGTTGATCGCTGCTGCTCTGGTGCGGCAGCGGGAGTCGCGGTTGCCGGTGGACGAGGTCGCGCTGAAGAAGTCCTCTACTTCCAAGAAGGCTGCTGCCGCTGAACCGGTGAAGGCGCGATGAAGGACCACCCTGTACTGCGGTTCGGTGCGGGGCTGGCCGACTCCCGGGAAGCCTGGGACGTCGCTTCGTCCGAGGTGGTGCACTCGACCGGCCGGGTGATCTCCGTACGGCGGGACCAGGTGGTCCCGCCTTCTGGTGGCGAACCTTTCGTACGGGACGTCGTCGTCCATCCTGGCGCTGTCGGGGTTGTCGCGCTCGACTCCGATAACCGGATGCTTTTGGTGCGGCAGTACCGTCATCCGGTCGGATACCGGTTGCTGGAGCCGCCCGCGGGGTTGCTCGACGTCGCCGGCGAGGACTACCAGGTCGGCGCCGAGCGAGAACTCTGGGAAGAAGCCGCGACCAAGGCCGCTGACTGGCGCGTCCTGGTCGACGCCTTCACCTCCCCAGGCCTCACGAACGAGGCGGTCCGCATCTTCCTGGCCCGCGAACTGTCGGAGGCATCGGAGGTCTACGACCGCCTGCACGAAGAGGCCGACATGGAAACGGTCTGGGCTCCCCTCGTCGACGTCGTCGGCGCAGTACTGGCCGGCGACCTCCACAACCCGATCCTCGTCATGGGCGCCCTGGCAGCCTGGTCAGCCCTCAACGGCCCCGGCTTCAACAACCTCCGCCCAGCCAACGCCCCATGGCCGGCAAAGGACTGACCCCACGCAGCTCCTCCGTCGCCGCTCCCACCCACCCGTGGTCGCGGCTCCTACGTCGCCGCTCGGTGAGTGCGGCGTGGTGCTTGTGGACTGAACTCGGTCGAGATGACCGCGCGTCGCCCGCGCACCGGCTGCGGGGGCCGCTTGTCGCTGCGACTCTTGGCGTTGTCGCCTACTACGCAATCGCCGACGTGATCGGCCGGCGGCGAGGCGGAGGGAGGCGGCGTTGCCGGCGCTGCCCTGGGCCTGCGGGGGGTGACGCACCAGCCCGTCGCTTGCTCTTGCCACCCCTGGTCGCGGTCTTTCGTCGCTGCTCGCCTTTGTCGTGAGTAGGTGATCTAGCGGCGCACACGCTGCTGCGGGCGAGGTCCGGAGCAGCGTGTGCCGGGGTCAGGCTGGTGTTTTACGTTTGCGCTCGGGGCAGTCGGCTCTGCTCGTACGTCAGCTCGCGAACGGGTGAGTTTGAGTGACGTCGGTGCCTACGTGTTCGAGCGTCGAGGGAGGTGCGTGGGGAATCAGTGGCCGAGTTGGCGGGCTACCAGGATGTTTGTGGTGCGGACTGGGGTGCCGTCAACGGGGGCTGGGTCTTCGGGGGTGGGTTGGACGCCGGCGGCGGCTACGCGGTCGAGGGCGCGGAGGGCTAGGCGGTCGACGGTGCCGAAGACGGTGTAGTTGGGGCGGAGGCGGGAGTCGGCGAAGACGAGGAAGAACTGGCTGCCGTTGGTGTTAGGGCCCGCGTTGGCCATCGCCAGGGTGCCTCGGGCGTAGACCTTGCTGGTGCCGGTGGGGTCGGTGGGCCAGTTCGGGAGGTCGGTGGGGAGCTCGTCCTTGTACGAGTAGCCGGGGCCGCGTTCGCCGGTGCCGGTGGGGTCGCCGCACTGGAGGACCTTGAGGGTCGGGTACAGGGTCAGGCGGTGGCAGGTGGTGAAGTCGTAGAACCGGCTGCGGGCGAGGTGGAGGAAGCTCTGCACCGTGCAGGGGGCCTTGGCGCGGTCGAGTGACAGCAGCATCGGGCCCTGGTTGGTGGCGAGGACGAGCTTCACGATGCCCTTGTTCGGGGTGTTCACCGGGTCCGGCGGCAGCGAGACCGGTCGCGGCGACGGGTCGTCCGGCGTCGCGGTGTACTGGCAGGGGCCGCTGGTGGTGACGGCGTCCGCGGCGGGTGCTGCCGAGGCGGTCGAGGCCGTGGTCAGCAGTCCTGCGATGGTCAGCGCGCTGCACGCGATGACGGTGGTGACTCTCATCGATCTGTCTCCTAGTGGGCGTCGGGATCAGCCGGTGGCCAGCGTGAAGATCCGCAGGTCGCGGTTCTTCGGCAGCGTCACGCTAACCGGCGTCTTGCCCGTCGGGAAGGTGATCGGTGCTGTGGCGAAGATGTTGGTCGCCACGTTGTCCCGTCCGCCGCCTGCTTCATTCCGGTACGGCGTGGTCGCCACCACCAGGTTGCCGAAGTGCACGGTGTCGCCGCCGCCGCCCAGCGTCCAGTCGCTGAAGGACAGGTCGATCGGCGCAGTACTGCCGTCCGAGAAGGTCAGCAGCCCTTCACCCGCTTGATTGCCGTTCACCGCGCTGCCGACGAATGACAACTTCGTGGCACCGGCAGGGATGTCCAGGTTCAGCAGCTGCCCGTCAGCAGGCACGTTGTCCGGGTCACCAGCCGGTACGCCGGGCCAGGTGAGCGTCAGCCCTTCCTTCGTCAGAGTGCCGCCCGGGGTGAGCCCTGCGGCTGCAAGAGCCTGTCGCGAGTAGCTGACTCCACCACCGTCGTAGTCGGCCTCGTTGTGGTCGCCCGTGTCGTCAGAAACGGCTACACCTTCGCGGAGTACGGAGAAGGTGTTCGGCAGACCCACAACGACGGTGAACCCGAGCCGGGGGAGCGCAGTACCGTCTGCTGCCTTCAACGCCACGGTGACCTCGTAGCGACCGTCCGGGCTACCAGCGGCCGCACTGATGCGTACTGGCGCTCCACCGACGCCACTGGCCGGATCCACTGTGAAGGAACCACTGACAGGAGACGCAGTGAGTCCCGCTGGGGTTGTCACCGAGTACTGCACCGTGCTGGCGGTTCCGTTCAACCGGTGCGCCTCGATGGTCACCGGATCGCTCGTGGTGCCAGGGGCGACGACAACTCGGCTCGTGTCCGTCGCGGTCTGGAAGGGGATCTCGCCGGTGCGCCACGACGGCGGTGCATCGGCAGCGGCCGAGCCCCAAGCAGTGTTGGCCGCAGTACCGAGCTTGAAGTCCAGCGTGCCGCCACGGTTCACGAAAGACTCCGGCAGCCACGGCTTGCTCGTACTACGCCCGTTCACCTTCAGGCTCTGCACATAGATTCCCGGAGCTCCACTGGCGTTGATCCGGATGGTCCGACCGCCGTCGCGATGAATCACCGCGTGCTGGAACAACGGCGCGGCTACTTGCAGGTCTGCACGACTGGGCACGTCCGGGTAGAGCCCGAGCGAGCTCCACACGAACCACGACGACATTGCGCCCAGGTCGTCATTGCCAGGAATACCGCCGGTCGTGGTGTTCCACAGCTGGGTCATTGCCTGCCGCAACGTTTCCTGCGTCTTGTACGGCTGCCCGGTGTAGTTGTAGATCCAGGGCGTGTTGATCGACGGCTCGTTGTCCATCTCGGCGTGCAGGTCGCCGGACTTCGTCAGCGCCCAGTTGCCGTCGGCATCTTTGAAGAAGGCATCGAGTCGCGCGGCGGCCTTCGCAGTACCGCCCATTGCATCGAAGAGCCCGGCTCTGTTGTGCGGAATCATCCAGGTGTACTGCGCGCTGCTGCCCTCCGCGAAGCCGTCGCCGGTCGCGGGCTCGAACGCCGGCCAGGCGCCGTTGTCGTCACGGTTCTGGATGTAGCCGCCGTTCTCGGGATTGAACACGTTCTGCCAGTACTGCGACCGCTTGAGGAACTGCTCGTACGTCGAGTTGTCTCCGGTCCGCGCGGCGAGCTGTGCGAGCGCGAAGTCGTCAGTGCTGTCCTCCAGCGTCTCGACCGCGCTACCCCAGGCGTTGGACTTGGTGGGGAGGTAGTGCAGCGCCAGGTACTTGTCGAGCGACGGCCGCTGCCCGATCGACATCACGGGCTTGCCGGCCGAGCTGAGGTCGTTGGCGGTCGGCACGGTGGCTGCTTTGACCAGCGACTTGAGCGCGGTACGGACGTCGAAGTTCGTACCGCCGAAGGCGTAGATGCCGGCAACAGCAGGGGCAGACGGGTCGCCCGTCATGACCGCGGTACTGCCGGAGGCGTGCGTCCAGCGGTCCCAGATGCCGTTGTTCTGCTGGGCTTGGTTGAGCAGCGACTGTGCAATGTCGCCGGCCTTCCGTGGTTCCAGCAGCGTCAGGAGCTGCAGTTGCGACCGGTAGACATCCCAGCCCGAGAAGGTCGCGTACTGCGCTGTCTGTCCGTGCTGCACGCGGTGCGGCTGCTGGTCGAAGCCCCAGTACTGGCCGTTGACGTCGCTGAACACGTTGGGGTGCAGCAGTGCGTGGTAGAGCGCGCTGTAGAAGGTGGTGCGCTGCTCTGCCGTACCGCCGCCGATCTCGATGCGGTTGAGCTGGTCACGCCACGCCCGCTTCGCCCACGCCGCAGTGTTCTCCAGTGAGGTCCCGCGTCGGTTCTCGGCTCTCAGGTTGGCAGCAGCGTTGGCCTCGCTCACGTACGAGATGCCGATGCGCATGGTGACCGTCTTGGCGTCGAACCCGACGTAACCGCCGGAGCCCTTGTTCGGCGGCATCCACCCGTCAGTCCCGTACGACGTACCGCCGTGTGCGCTGGTCGATCCAGGAGTGACAGTGGTGTCCTGCCACGTCCCCGTTTTGGCGAACGGCTGGTCGAACTCCGCGACGAAGTGCAGCGTGTAGTAGCTGCGTCGGCCGACCGAGGCGAGGTACCCGCAGAAGTTGCCGCTCGTCACTGATCCGGTGACGGTCCGCTTGGCGGGGTCGATCGAGATCTGGGCGTCGCTGGAGCCGACCTCGGAGTTCGACGTACGGAACATCACCGTGGCTGGTTTGTCCTGCGGGAAGGTGAAGGCCGCGGACCCGGTGCGGGTGGTCGCGGCGAGTTCGGCGGTCGCGCCCGAGTCGAGGGCGACCTTGTAGTAGCCGGGCTTGGCGACCTCGTTCGCGTGCGAGAACGTGCTCGCGTAGACCTCGTCCTTGGCGTCCGCTTGCGGCGACGAGGTCACCTCCCCGGCGTACGGGAAGATCGGGATGTCGCCCGAGCCGCCGGCGCAGCCCGTGCCCGACATGTGGGTCAGGCTGAAGCCGCGGATCTTCGTCGCGGAGTACAGGTAGCCGCCGGGCGCGGCCGTGCGGTACGCGTTGCCGCGGCTGGTCTCGGGGCTGAACGAGAACATCCCGAACGGGGTGACCGCGCCGGGGAAGACGTTGCCGGCGTTCGACGTCCCGATCAGCGGGTCGACCTGCTCGGTCGGATCGGCCGAACTGGTGGTGATCCTGCTCGCGCCGATCGCCTCGGGCGCTTTGAGGTTACGCAGTACGGGATCTGGGGGCGTGGCGGTCGTCGGAGAGCTGGTCTGCCCCGGATGGTCGCTGGGCGGCGCCGGGCTGGGGCCGGCTTGCGCGGTGGCGGCCAGGGCGAGGGCTGAGATCACCGACCCGGCCAGTACTGCGGACGCACGGCGGCTGCTGCGGTTCTTCATGGGGTTCCCCACCTTCGACGTCGAGACAACGTCGCCACGCAGAACGCGGCGACGGGGTCACGGGCGGCGTGACATCGTTGTCAGCAATAGATAGCCGAGCCGATGAGGTGAGTCAAGAGTTCCGGCACGTTCCGCAACTTGTTGCTGGCGGAGCGCGACGGCCTAGAGGTCGTACGCCGGTGGGTGCCGCGGCTGGTAGAGCCCGAGCTCGCCACCGCCGGGCAGCCGGATCGAGGTGAGGATGCCCCACCGCTGATCCTCGACCGGGCGGACGAACTCGACGCCCCGCTCGGTCAAGTCGGCGACGGTCTGCTCGAGGTCGTCACACATCAGATACAGCTCGTGCGACTCGGACCCGGTGCTCGGATGCACCGCCACCTCGGCCGGCGGCAACTTGAAGATCAACCAACCATGCCCGGCGTCGACATGCGGATAGCCCAGCACGTCCCTGAGAAACGCCCGATCGGCCTCGGCATCCCGGCTGTAGACGATGACATGCGCACCATTGATCACCCACCCGACGATAAGCACCGCCAGACCCGATGGCGATGGTCCGACGAGGGGGCGAGCGAGCGGGCAGGCGACGGAGGAGGTGCGAGCGGACTCGTCGTACGAGCGAGCCGACGCGAGACGAGGGGGCGGGTTGCCGACCCACCGCGTGCGCTCGCCGTTTGAGCCGCGACGGAGGAGCGGCGGTCTGGGCGGCGAGCACCGACGCAGGAGGTGCGAAGCGGGTCGTCGTACCGGGGTTAGTCGGCGGCGATGCCTAGTGGGGTGCCGGACAGTTCGGTGAGGGCTTGGGCGACGGTGCGGGCGTTGGCTTTCGACTCTTCGTCGGGGAGTTTGGGGAGAAGGTCGTCCCAGGCGGCGATCATGGCGCCGCGGAGTTGCATCATGCCGAGGGGGCGGGCGAGGAACCAGATGTGGAAGTGTTCGCTGCCGTCGCCCCAGCGGTTGAAGTGGGTGCGGCCGACGCCGTCGATCCGGCGGATCGCGCCGGCGACGCGCTGGATCATCGGGCCGAGGGTGGCGGTGAGTTCGGGCGGGAGGTTGTCGAGCCGGTAGTGCTCGCGGGGGACCAGGAGCGCGACCATCTGCAGCCCGTTCTGGAGTCCGCCCTTGAGGATCCACTGGTCGTCGGCCCAGATCGCACCCCACTCGGGGTCCGCGCACGTCATACACGGTTGGCCGCCGGGCTCCCCGGCGCGCGGTGGCTCCGGCAGCACCGGCTCGTCGAGCGGCACCACCTGGAGATCGCCTTCGAACGGGAAGAACGGACCACCCAGCAGGGGATCCGCCGACATCCGCTCGCCGTACGGAAGCCTGCGGTGGTACTCGGACGGCATGTCATCGCTCATAGCCCGAACTCTGCCGAACCCGCCCGCCCAGCGCCACCACATTGCACCCGGGTGGGTAGCGTTCGAGGCATGGGTGACGACATGCGGCCGGAGTTGGCTGAGGTGCTGGGGCTCGAGAAGCATCCCGAGGGCGGGTGGTTCCGGGAGACGTGGCGTTCTGAGGTCGAGTTCGAACCAGGCGGGTACGACGGTAAGCGGTCGAGCGCGACAGCGATCTACTTCCTGCTCGCACCGGGCGAGGAGTCGCGCTGGCATCGGGTGAAGTCGGCCGAGATCTGGCTCTGGCACTCGGGCGGCCCGTTGACTCTCGAGCTCGGCGGCACCGGCGAGGACCCGGGTGAAGCCGAAGAGATCACGCTGGGACCGGACGTGAAAGCCGGCCAGCACCCGCAGGCCGTAGTACCGGCGGGTGCTTGGCAAGCGGCGCGACCGGCCGGCGATCAGCCGGTGCTGGTCTCCTGCATCGTCTCGCCCGGCTTCGACTTCGCCGACTTCACTCTGCGGTGAGGCGCTAGAACAGAACGGTCGCGAGCGCTTCGTACCCGGGCAGCAGATCGGGTCCTTCCTTACCGATCTGCTGTACGACGACCTGGTCGGCGCCCGCCTCCAGGTGCGCCCGCAGACCGTCGGCGACCTCGACCGCGGTGCCGTGCAGCACGAGCAGGTCGACCAGTTCGTTGCTGCCGCCGTCAGCGAAGTCTTCGTCGGAGAATCCGAGTCGCTTCAAGTTCGCCGTGTAGTTGCTGAGCTTCAGGTACGTCGCCAGGTAGTCCCGCGCCACCGCGCGCGCGATCTCCTTGTCGGTCTCCAGCACGACCTTCTGCTCCGGCGCCAGCAGTACGCCGTCGCCGAGCGTGGCCCGCGCCTGGCGAGTGTGCTCCGGCGTCGTCAGGTAGGGCACTGCCCCGGCCGTGCGGGCCGCCGCCAACTTGAGCACCCGCGGACCGAGGGCCGCGAGCAGCCGTCGTTCCATCGGGACCTTCCCGTCGTCGAGCGCGTTCAGGTACTCCACGAGCGTCTCGTACGGCGACTTGTACTCACCGGACTGCTCCCGGTGACCCACGCCGACGCCGAGCAGGAACCGCCCCGGGAACTCGTCCTCCAGCCGGTGGTACGACTCCGCCACCTGCGCCGGATCGGCCTTCCACACGTTCACGATGCTGGTGCCGACGGCCACCGAGTCCGTCGCTGCCAGCAGTACTTCGGCGTCGCGCAGGTCGGCCGCGGGGGAGCCGCCCAGCCAGAGCGTGCCGTAGCCGAGTTGCTCGAGGCCGGCCGCGAGCTCCGGTCCCCATTTGTGCGCCTGATGCCAGACCCCGACCCGTCCCAGATCGACCGCCATGTCCTACCCCTCTCGTCAGAACTTCCGTTCGTGGCAACCCAGGGCGGTGGGCCGGTCATTCCCCCGCGCCGCTCCAGCCGTCACCCGGCGGAGGAAGGTGACACAGGCAAGCATCGCCGACACCCCCGCGGTGCCGTCAACGATCGTTGCAGGGACAAGGACTCGCGCGACCGCCGGTGAGTGCGCAAACTCACTCCGAAACCGGCAACGATGCCAGCCGGTACCGCACCGATCGTTTCGGAACGGGGTACTGGAGAGTCACTTGGCGGAGCTCTGCCCATCAGTGCAAAGCAGGTGTTAAGGCGAACGAAAGATTTGCGTCAAAATTGCGCGAAAGCGCCGAGTGGCCTTCCAGAGCGTGGATCCGGCGGCCAACCTCACGTCGCGCCACGGCGTCTTACGAGAGTGTAACCGGACCGCAGGACGCGCATCCGCGCGTCGGGCCCGGACAAGACCAACCGGTCGGGTGGTATGAACCTTGCGGGCTTACACTCGGCAACGACCTGGCGTTCCCAACCCCTCGAGACGGCCGGGCCGCGGACCACAGCGAGGTGAGCCGCACACCTGGATACGGAAGAAGGGCAAGTTGTGAAGGTCGGAGTTCCGAAGGAAGTCAAGAACCACGAGTACCGGGTGGCGATCACCCCGGCCGGCGTGCACGAGTTCGTGCGTAATGGGCACGAGGTTCTGATCGAGCAAGGGGCCGGTAGCGGTTCGCTGCTCACCGACGAAGAGTTCGTGGCCGCCGGTGCGCGCATCGTGCCGACCGCCGACGACGTGTGGGCCGACGCCGAGCTGGTGCTCAAGGTGAAGGAGCCGGTCGCCGAGGAGTACCACCGGATGCGCAGGGACCAGGTGCTGTTCACCTACCTGCATCTGGCGGCCAGCCCCGAGACCACCAAGGCGCTGACCGACTCCGGCATCACCGGGATCGCGTACGAGACGGTCCAGCTTCCGGATGGATCGCTTCCCCTGCTCGCCCCGATGAGCGAGGTCGCGGGCCGGCTCGCGCCGCAGGCCGGCTCCTACCACCTGATGGCCAACGGCGGCGGCCGCGGTGTCCTGATGGGCGGTGTCTCCGGTGTGCACGCGGCCCGGGTGGTCGTGATCGGCGCCGGTGTCGCCGGGATGAACGCGGCGGCGATCGCGCTCGGCATGCAGGCCGAGGTGCAGCTGTTCGACCGCAACATCGCCCGGTTGCGCGACGCGGACCGCACCTACCAGGGCCACCTGCGCACGGTCGCCTCGAACGCCTTCGAGATCGAGCGCGCCGTCCTCGACGCGGACCTGGTCATCGGCGCGGTCCTGGTCACCGGGGCGAAGGCGCCGAAGCTGGTCAGCAACGAGCTGGTGTCGCGGATGAAGCCGGGCAGCGTGCTCGTCGACATCGCGATCGACCAGGGTGGCTGCTTCGAGGACTCGCGCCCGACCACGCACGCCGACCCGGTCTACAAGGTGCACAACTCGCTGTTCTACTGCGTCGCCAACATGCCCGGCGCGGTGCCGAACACCTCGACGTACGCGCTCACCAACGTGACGCTGCCGTACGCCGTGGAGCTGGCGAACCTCGGCTGGCGGGAAGCGCTGAAGAACGACCACAGCCTCGCGCTCGGCCTGAACACCTTCGGCGGCCACGTCACCTACGGCCCGGTCGCCGAAGCGCACGGCCTGGACCAGCTGAAGCTCGACGAGGTCCTGGTCTGAGCGGGGAGATCACTCGGGCGGTCAGCGCGTACCTCGACCATCTGACGGTCGAACGCGGGCTGGCCGCCAACACCCTCGCGTCGTACCGGCGGGACCTGCGCCGGTACGGCGAGTATCTCGGCGGCGCCGGGATCGACAGCCTCGGCCGGATCACCGAGGCGGTCATCGGCGACTTCCTGATGCGTCTTCGCGAAGGCGACGCCGACCATCCGCCGCTGACCGCGTCGAGCGCCGGCCGGACGGTCGTCGCGGTTCGCGGGTTCCACAAGTTCTGCCTGCGCGAGGGGCTGACCGCGGTCGACCCGGCGGCCGCGGTGAAGCCGCCGACTCCGCCGCAACGGTTGCCGAAGGCACTGACGGTCGACGAGGTCACGCGGATCCTGTCCGCTGCGGCCGGCGCCGAGGCGGAGCCCGCAGTACTGGCTACTCGCGATGCCGCGTTGCTGGAGTTCCTGTACGGGACGGGCGCCCGCATCTCCGAGGCGGTCGGGCTGGATGTGGACGAGGTCGATCTGGAGACCGGCACGGTGCTGCTGCGCGGCAAGGGCAGCAAGGAGCGCGTCGTACCGGTCGGCTCTTACGCTCGCGACGCCCTGTCGGCGTACCAGGTGCGGGGCCGTCCCGACCTGGTCGGCCGAGGCCGTGGTTCGCACGCGTTGTTCCTGAACGCCCGCGGCGGCCGGCTCTCCCGGCAAAGTGCGTGGACCGTACTACGGCGTGCGGCCGAGCGCGCCGGGATCGCCAAGGAGATCTCGCCGCACACGCTGCGCCACTCGTTCGCCACCCATCTCCTCGACGGCGGCGCCGACGTCCGCGTGGTCCAGGAGTTGCTCGGTCACGCGTCAGTCACCACCACCCAGGTCTACACGCTCGTCACGGTCGACAAGCTCCGCGAGGTCTACGCCACCTCGCACCCGCGCGCCCTCTCGTCCTGAGGGCTGGCTCTAGGGTGTCGGCCGTGACGGAAGACGTGAAGGTTGCCGAAGAACGGCATGCGAGTTGGCTGGAGTTGTTCTTCGACCTGATCGTGGTGGCTGCCGCGGCGCAGATCTCGCACCGGCTGCACGGTGCGGAGACCGTCGGTCAGGTAGCTGCCTGCGCGGCGATGTTCTATGCGATCTGGAGCGTCTGGACCTCGACCAGCGTCTACGCCAACGTCGCGGGGGAGCGGACCAGGCAGTTGTCCGTCCTGCTGACGATGCTCGGCGTCGGCGTCATGACGGCATCGGTACCCGGTGTCTGGCCCGGGCTACTGCCCGAGGGCGACCACCACCCCGGTAACCGCACGGTCGCGTTCACGGTCGCGTTCCTGTACTGCCGGGCGATCGCGGCCAGGTCGGCCGGTCGCGACGGTCAGGTGATCACCTTCTGGCCCGGGACCCAGAGTCTGATGGCCACGCCCTGGATCGTCGCGCTCTTCGTACCGGAGGAGACCGCGCACTGGCTGTGGGCCGGGGCGATCGCCGCCGACCTGATGTTCTCGTTGATGGGCTCCCGCAACCCGAAGGCCCTGGAGCGGACCGAGCAGGCCATGCTGAGGCAGCAGGAGGACCGCCGGCGCAAGGACCGCTTCGCCAGGCTGCTGTCGCTCGGCCGGGTGACCCCGGCGGAGGCCCCGCAGCCGACGTTGCTGTCCGTCGCAAAGGTCGAACGCGGTCACCTGGACGAACGCCTCGGCCTGTTCGTCATCATCGTGCTCGGCGAGGCAGTGGCCCAGGTGGTCGCCGCCGACGCCGACCTGGTCTGGACAGTTCCGGTCGTCCTCGCCTCCGTGCTGGCGTTCGCGCTGCTGGTCGGACTGTGGCGGCTCACCACCCTGTACGGCTTCAGTACGGCGCCGCGCACGACCGCGCCGCTGGAGCCGTCCATCGCGCTGTCGGCGCATCTCGGGGTCACCGCCGCCATGATCGCCATCGCGGCCGGGCTCGGTGGGCTGATCATGGCGGCCGGCGAACACCTGGCGACGATGGAACGCGGCTATCTGTTCGGTGGCCTCGCCCTGTACTTCGTCGTGAGCGTGCTGACCGGGATCGCCGGACGGGCGCCGCTGAAGTGGTTCCTCGGGTGGGCCCTGCCGAGTCTGCTGGCGTCGGTCGCGGTCGCGGTCCTCGGACACCCGTTGCCCGCCTGGTCGCTGGCAGTGCTCGCCGGCGTGATCCTGCTCTGGTTCTCCACCTACAACTGGCTGAGCGAGCTGAAGGAATCGCGGGCCCGCGCGACGTAGTACAGATCGGCCCCGGTAGCCGGGCGAAAGTCTGCGGTGTGCAATCATTCGGTCACGGTCGGTCAATCTGACGGTGTGATCGGCCGTGTCCGGAAGGCCGACCGACCCCGCTGCGGAGTGGCTGGTTGAGAGTGCTTGAATGCACGCTTACAGTCGCTGGGATCGCCCGTATCGGTTGAAAGGTTTGACGAGTCATGAACGAGTCGACATTCCCGGGCACCCAGCACCTGCCGTCGTCGATGGAGCCGATCCCGTCGACCCCGGACCCGGCGCCCGCCACGCCAGCAGAACCGACCCCCCAGCACACGCCCGCGCCGCCGTCCCCGGCACGGACCGTCGTCACCCCACCCAGCAACTATGCGGAGATGCCCCGGCCGACGGCCAAGCTGACCGCGGAGGACATGGCACCTGTGAATGACCCGCACGGTCCGAGGAACAAGATCGGACCGACCGGCCGGCCGCTTCCCGATCTGCCGGAAGTGAAGCCGCCGACGAGGCGCGGACCCGCGCAGGTGATCGCGATGTGCAACCAGAAGGGTGGCGTCGGCAAGACCACGACGACCATCAACCTGGGTGCCGCGATCGCCGAGACCGGGCGCAAGGTGCTGCTGATCGACTTCGACCCGCAGGGCTCCGCCTCGATCGGCCTGGGCGTGCAGCCGCACGACCTGGAGCTGTCGGTCTACAACCTGCTGATGCAGCGCGACATCACCCCCGCCGAGGTGATCCAGGCGACCCGGGTGGACAACCTCGACCTGCTGCCGGCGAACATCGACCTGTCCGCGGCCGAGGTCCAGCTGGTCCAGGAGGTCGCCCGCGAGTACACGCTGCAGCGCGTCCTGGAACCGATCATCCCGCTGTACGACGTGATCCTGATCGACTGTGCCCCGTCCCTCGGCCTGCTCACCGTGAACGCGCTGACCGCGTCGAACGGCATCGTCGTGCCGCTGGAGTGCGAGTTCTTCGCGCTGCGCGGCCTGGCGATGCTGACCGACACGATCGGCAAGGTGCAGGACCGGCTGAACCCGAAGCTGGAGATCGTCGGCATTCTCGGCACCATGTTCGACGGGCGCACCACGCACGCCCGGGAGGTGCTCGACCGGGTCGTCCAGGCCTTCGACGAGCGCGTCTTCCACACCGTCATCCGGCGTACCGTCAAGTTCCCCGAGACCACGGTCGTCGGCGAGCCGATCACGACGTACGCGCCATCGTCCCAAGCGGCTACCCAGTACCGCGACCTTGCCAAGGAGGTGCTGGCGCGTTGTCCCGTCGGGTGAGCCTGCCAGGTGCCAGCGAGCTGTTCGGGGGTGCGGCACCCAAGCAGACCAGACCCGAGAAGCGCACAGCCACTGACGGATCGTCGCTCGACGACCGCCGCGGTTCGACCGGACGGTCGCGAACCGCCGTCGTCGAGGACCGCAAGTCCAGTGGCCGGATCCGGCACGACACGAAGATCACCGTGTACGTGACCGAGGAAGAGCTGCTCGGTTTGGAACAGACCAGACTCGCGTTGCGAGCCGAGCACGGCCTGACCGCGGACCGCGGCCGGATCGTCCGCGAGGCGATCGACGTCCTGCTGGCCGATTTCGTCGACCACGGACCGGACTCGGTCCTGGTGCAGCGCCTGCGGGCCGCCGAGTCGGCCGCGGAGCCTGCCTCGTCATGAGCGACGCCCCCACCTCGGAACTGCCGATCGAGCTGCCGGGCGCTGTCGACTCGGAGCTGCCGACCGCGGCCGAGGGCAAGGGCTTCAGCGTTCACCTGGTCAACTTCGAGGGTCCGTTCGACCTGCTGCTGCAGTTGATCAGCAAGCACAAGCTGGACATCACCGAGATCTCGCTGTCCCAGGTCACCGACGACTTCATCGCGCACATCAAGGCGCTCGGGTCGGAGTGGGACCTGGATCAGACCTCGGAGTTCCTGCTGATCGCGGCGACGCTGCTGGATCTGAAGGCGGCCCGGCTGCTGCCGCAGGGCGATGTCGAGGACGCGGAGGATCTGGCGCTGCTGGAAGCGCGCGACCTGCTGTTCGCGCGGCTGTTGCAGTACCGGGCGTTCAAGCAGATCGCGGCGCTGATGCAGAACCGGATGGCGGAGGAGGCCAAGCGGTTCCCGCGGGCGGTCGGGATGGAGCCGCGCTTCGCCGATCTGTTGCCGGAGGTGCTGCTCGGCGTCGACCCGGCCGGGCTGGCCGCGCTGGCTGCTCGCGCGTTGGCGCCCAAGGAGAACGTTCCCGAGGGCGTTTCGCTGACCCACTTGCACGCGCCGGCGGTGACGGTTCGTGAGCAGGCGCTGGTCATCGTCGACCGGCTGCGGCGCCAGCGCAGTACGACGTTTCGCGCGCTGGTCGCCGATTCGCCGGACACGGTCACGACGGTGTGCCGGTTCCTGGCGCTGCTGGAGTTGTTCCGGGAGGCGGCGGTGGCGTTCGACCAGGTGACGCCGCTGGGTGAGCTGACGATCCGGTGGACCGGTACCGACGACGGTGAGATCGACGTCAGCGACGAGTTCGACGAGGTGGCGGAGCCGGAGTCGACCGAGGGTGAGGCGCCCGAAGTACCGGACGAGACGCCGGAGTGGTTCTCCTCCGGTACTCCGGTGACCGTGGACGACCCGCCCGAGGCCGAGAACACAGCAGTCCAGAACGAGACGGTGGAGCAGTGACCGAAGACCAGACCACGACCGAGCTCGATCCCACCCCTGCGGAGTCGGCGACCGCTGACGCGTTGGAGTCGGTGAGCGAGACCGAACAGGTCGTCGACCGGGAAGAAGACGGAGAAGTCGCGCCGGCTGAGGTTGACGACGAAGCTGCGCCGTTCGGGGACGATGAAGGGGTCTTGTCGGGGGAAGAGGTCGTTGTCGATGACGAGACCATGCGGCGGGCGCTGGAAGCTATTTTGATGGTGACGGACGAGCCGTTGCCGGCGTTGACGTTGGCGCGGACCGTCGGGCGGCCGACTGTTGATGTGACGAACGCGCTGAACGAGTTGGCGGGGGAGTACACCGAGCAGGGCCGTGGGTTCGACCTGCGGGAGGTGGGCGGTGGCTGGCGGTACTACACGCGCGCCGACGCGGCGCAGTACGTCGAACGGTTCGTCCTCGACGGGCAGCAGTCGCGGTTGACCCAGGCGGCTCTGGAGACACTGGCTGTGGTCGCCTACAAGCAGCCGGTCAGTCGCGCGCGGGTCTCGGCCATCCGTGGGGTGAACGTCGACGGCGTGATGCGTACGCTGATCAGCCGCGGGCTGGTCGAAGAAGCCGGCTCGGACACCGAGTCGCAGGCGACCCTGTACCGGACCACCTCGTACTTCCTGGAACGGATGGGCATGCAAAGCCTCGACGACCTGCCCGAACTCGCGCCCTACCTCCCCGACATGGACGACATGGAAGAGGAGTTGGCCGCCCAGAACACCGCGCCGACCGCCGGCGAGGCCGACGCGACCGCCGAGGTGGTCGAGACTGGTGCGGTGGAGAAACCTGTGGCTGAGCACGAGGAAACCGGCGGAGAGCTGGAACTGGCTGAGGAGCTGGAGACCGGCGGAGAGCTGGAACCGGCCGAGGAGCTGGAGGCCGGCGGTGACCCGGTCGAGGGCGACGCCGATCCGGCGGAGATCCCGGCCGGTGAAGAAGATGCCGATGGCAACGATGCTGACGACGACAGTGCCGATTTCGACGCTGCTGAAGGTGATTCGGACGATTCCGCCGATTCGGACGATTCGGACATCGAGGACGGTGAGGACGCCGGTGGGGTGACCGCCGACGTTGGCGCGGAGGACCTCGACGAGTCGGCGGACGAGCGGTTGGCGGCGGCCGAGGAGCTGGAGGCGGCGGGCGCGGCCGACGGGTTCGAGGGCGACGAGGGAGCCGACGGTTCGCAGTACCGGACGCAGGCCGACGATCGCGATGAGTGACACCGAGGAGACCGGGATCCGGCTCCAGAAGGCACTCGCCCAGGCGGGGATCGCCAGCCGGCGGAACTCCGAGCTCCTGATCGAGCAGGGCCGGGTCGAGGTCGACGGCGTCGTCGTCACCGAATTCGGCACCAGGGTCGACCCCGCCGTCTCGGTGATCCGGGTCGACGGCGAGCGCATTCCGCCGCTCACCGATCACGCGTACATCGTGTTCAACAAACCACGCGGTGTCGTCACCACGATGTCGGACCCGCAAGGCCGGCCGTGCATCGCCGACTACGTCCACGACCGCCCCGAGCGGCTCTTCCACATCGGCCGCCTCGACACCGATACCGAGGGCCTGCTGCTGCTCACCAACCACGGTGAGTTCGCGCACCGGCTCGCCCACCCGTCGTACGAGGTCTCCAAGACGTACGTCGCCGAGGTGGACGGCAACGTCAAGCCGGGCGTACTGCGTCAGCTCCTCGACGGCGTCAAGCTCGAGGACGGCCCGGCCCAGGCCGACACGGTGAAGATCGTCTCCAGCGTCAAGGGCCGGACGCTGATCCAGATCACCCTGCACGAGGGCCGCAACCGGATCGTCCGCCGCATGTTCGACGCGGTCGGCCACCCGGTCAAACGCCTCACCCGGACGGCGATCGGTCCCGTCCGCCGCGGCAACCTGCACACTGGCGAACTGCGCGATCTCGACCAGAAAGAACTGGGTCAGCTGCTCGACCTGGTCGACCTCTGACGGCATCAAAGGGATAACGCGAGAAGGCGGCGCGCCTGCGACAGGGCACGGATGTCGGAGGTGCGCCGTAGGGTGGGGGATGTGAACCGGCGAATCTTCGGCCTGGAGAACGAGTACGGAGTCACCTGCACTTTTCGCGGTCAGCGCCGACTGACCCCCGATGAGGTGGCGCGGTACTTGTTTCGGCGAGTCGTGTCCTGGGGGCGGAGCAGTAACGTCTTCCTCCGCAACGGGGCCCGGCTCTACCTCGACGTGGGCTCCCACCCGGAGTACGCGACGGGTGAGTGCGACTCGGTCACCGACCTGATCGCACATGACAAAGCCGGCGAGCGGATCCTCGAGGGACTGCTCGTCGACGCCCAGAAGCGGCTGCACGACGAGGGCATCTTCGGCGACGTCTACCTGTTCAAGAACAACACCGACTCGGCCGGCAACTCCTACGGCTGCCACGAGAACTACCTGGTCAGCAGGCACGGCGACTTCGCCAAGCTCGCCGACGTGCTGATCCCGTTCCTGGTCACCAGGCAGCTGATCTGCGGCGCCGGCAAGGTGCTGCAGACGCCGCGCGGCGCGGTGTACTCCGTGAGCCAGCGCGCCGAGCACATCTGGGAGGGCGTGTCCAGCGCGACGACGCGGTCCCGGCCGATCATCAACACCCGTGACGAGCCGCACGCGGACGCCGAGCGGTTCCGCCGGCTGCACGTGATCGTCGGCGACTCGAACATGTCCGAGACCACGATGCTGCTGAAGGTCGCCAGCACCGATCTCGTCCTGCGGATGATCGAGGCCGGCATCGTGATGCGCGACCTGACGCTGGACAACCCGATCCGGGCGATCCGCGAGATCAGCCACGACATGACCGGTCGCCGCGAGGTCCGGCTGGCCAACGGCCGCGAGGCGAGCGCCCTGGACATCCAGGGGGAGTACCTGACCAAGGCGCGCGACTTCGTGGACCGCCGCGAGCTCGGTACGCCGGCGGTCGAGCGCGCGCTGTCGCTGTGGGAGCGGACGCTGAAGGCGATCGAGTCCGGCGACCTGTCCGGGATCGAGCGCGAGATCGACTGGGTGATCAAGTACCGGCTGATCGAGCGCTACCGCCAGCAGAACAACCTCGGCCTGGCGAGCCCGCGGGTCGCCCAGCTCGATCTGGCGTACCACGACATCCACCGTCCCCGCGGGCTGTACTACCTGCTCGAGCGCAAGGGCGCGGTCACCCGGGTGGTCGACGACCTGCGCGTGTTCGAGGCGAAGTCGGTGCCGCCGCAGACGACCCGGGCGCGGCTGCGGGGCGAGTTCATCAAGCGGGCCCAGGAGCGCCGCCGCGACTTCACCGTCGACTGGGTGCACCTGAAGCTGAACGACCAGGCCCAGCGCACCGTTCTCTGCAAAGACCCGTTCAAGTCCCACGACGAACGAGTCGAGAAGCTCATCGCGAGCATGTGAGGCATGCGGCAACCACCGGTACGGCGTACCGGTGGTTGCTGTGAGCGGGCCGGCAGTCTCCTGTGCGACGCTGCGTGACGTGATCGAACGGTGACTGAGGTGAGTGGCCGCGTGCTTGCCCGTGCAGGCTAGGGTGGGCGGCGTTCATCCGGCCGTATCCAGGTAGGCCCGCGTTTCCAGGGCTTCGCCGTGAGATTTTCGAGGTGCTCGTTTCGTGCGCAAGTTGTTGAGTCTGGTCGCTGTGCTGGCGCTGGGGTCGTCCCTGGCCGCCTGCGGCTCGGACGATTCCAAAGCCGGAGGCGACTTCGGCAAGTCCGGGATCAAGGTGACCGAGGAGTTCGGCAAGAAGCCGACCGTGACGCACCGCGACGGGGAGCCCGACAAGTCCCTGGTGACCGAGGTGCTCAAGGAGGGCGACGGCCCGGTCGTCACCAAGGGCGAACTGCTCACCGCGAACTACCTCGGCCAGATCTGGCGTGACAACAAGGTGTTCGACAACTCCTACGACCGCGGGGCGCCGTCGTCGTTCCCGATCGGCGTCGGTGGCGTGATCTCCGGCTGGGACGAGGGCCTGGTCGGCAAGAAGATCGGCAGCCGTGTGCTGATGTCGATCCCGGCCGACAAGGGCTACGGCCCGTCGGGCGGTAACGAGAAGGCCGGCATCACCAAGGACGACACGCTGATCTTCGTCGTCGACCTGGTCGGCGCGGCCGCCAACGACACCAAGCTGGACGCGGACCCGGTCGCCGCGCCGGCCACCCCGTTCAAGGTCACCGGCGAGCTGAACGCCGAGCCGAAGGTCACGGTTCCGGCCGGGACCAAGCCGCCGGCCAAGCCGGGCAAGCCGGTCGTGATCGCCACCGGCAAGGGCAAGCCGGTCGAGAAGGCCAGCCAGCTCGTCGGCCGCTACGTGGTCTACGACTACACCGGCAAGAAGCAGGCCAGCACCTGGGACGGCACGCCGGCCTCGGCGTCCGCACCGGCGCAGCCCGGCGCCCCGACCGACCAGCTCCAGGTCGGCCCGGGTCCGAACGGCCAGACCGGTGCCCTGGACGGCCTCGCCGGTATCCCGATCGGCAGCCGGGTCCTGGTCGAACTCCCGGCCAGCAAGGACGACAAGGGCAAGACGGTCAACGCCTTCGCCGTGATCGACATCCTCAACGCGTTCCCGGCCCCGAAGCCGGCCAGCCCGGCCGCAACGCCGTCGAACTGAGCAACCCCCCAAGGCGGTCTGGGACTCTCCGGAGTCTCAGACCGCTTTCTGCCGTCCCAGCGGCACGTCCACCAGGCCGGCGGCGTGGCGGCCGGCGGCTGCTGCTGCTTCGAAGTACGCGCGATCCGTGTCCAGGTTGCGCCCCATCGTCGACAACTTGACCGGGGCGGCCGCCAGCGCGTCGTACAGGCCGTCCACGGACACCCGTACGACGCGATGCCGCGCCTTCAGCGGTTCGGCGGCGTCCCGGACGAGGTCGCCGAAGTCACCGCCCAGCTCCGGTACGACGACGTCGGCCGGCTGCAGCGCGACCCGCCCGTACGCCGTGAGGCTGTGGTGCGAGATGCCGCGGTGCCGTGGTCGCGGGTCGGCTTCGGAGATCCGCAGCGAAGCCACTGCCCGGCCGCCCAGCGTGGCGATCGCGTTGACGGCCTCGCCCGACTGAACACCGGAGAAGCCCCAGCGCGTCCCCGTGCCGAGGTTGCCCGGCCCCTGCGTGATGACGACGACCTCGGCCGCCAAGACGTGTACTGCGGTCAGTAGGCCGGTGTGGACCGTCACAGCCTCTCGATCACCACCGAAGGCCTGCCCGACGGTCACTGTCCCACCGAGCCAGCCCGCGTCCTTCAAAGCCGGCACAGTGCGCGAGAACGCGAGCGGCAGGGCGCCACCGTCCGTCATGACGTAGACGACCCGCGTCCCCGGCCTCGCTTCGAACACCCCGGCCAGCACGGCCGGCAGAGCGGAGTGCAGGTCCGCCACGACCACCGGCGTACCGAACAGGTCGTCGGCGTCACGCAGTACGGCGTGGTCGGGGGAGTCCTGCTCGTCGGCGCCCAGCACCATCGACTGCAGCGGTGTGTACCGGGCCTTGACCAGGTGGCCCGTCTCCGGCGGATCGGGTGGGAGCCGGTCGGGGATGGCCACCACCAGCGCGTAGCCGCCGGTACCCAGACCACGGTCCAGTGCGCCGACGTTCAGCAGCACCCGGTCACCCACAGCAGGCGACCCGACCAGGTCCGGGTACGCCAGCGCGCGCACGGCCCGGTCCCCGATCACCACAGCCAGTTCCTGCGCCCCCGGCCAGCCCCGCCCGAGTCCGCTGACAACCCCTTCACGCCACCGCATCACCCGCTGACTGTAGCCAACCACTCGCTCGGGATGGCTACGACGCGGTGCGCTTGAGGAAGTCCAGGGCAGTGTCGGCGACCTCGCGCCAACCGCTGTCGATGGTCAGGGCGTGGCCGCGCCCCTGCAGCTCCACGATCTCGGTGATGGCAGGGTTCTCCTGTTGTTGCTTGTAGGAGGCGTTCGCGACAGCCCACGGAACCGTGTTGTCCTTCTCGCCGGAGATGATCAGCAACGGACCGCGATCCGGGTTCTTGGTATCGACCTTGGCCTCGGTCCACGGATTGAGGTTGGCGGCCGCCGCCTGGAACAACGGCTTGCCACCCGCAGGGACCGCGTAGGTCTCGTACAACTGCCTGGCTTCGTCCTCGTCCACGGCGTTGGCGAACCCGAAGCGGAACTGGTCGTAGGTGAGCGGGACCGCGCGGTTGCGGTTGGCGGGGTTGCCGAGCACGGGGAAGGCCGACTTCAAGGCCGAGATCGGGAGCGGGAGTACGCCGCGGAACGGTGCCGGGTCGATCGCCACCGATGCCGCTGCCAGGCCGCGACCCGCCAGGATCTGGGTCAGCAGCCCACCGAAGGAGTGACCGACGACGACGGGTTTGGTGTCCAGTCCGCGGATGATCTCCTCGAAGTGGTCGGCGACCTGACCGATCGACTTCCCCGCGAACGCTTCGGGGTGCGCGTTGGCTTCCGCGACCGTCTCGGGATCGTCCGGCCAGCCGGGCGTCAGGGCGACGTACCCGTGCTCTTCGAACAGCGTCACCCACCGTTCCCAACTGCTCGGCAACAGCCACAGCCCGTGGATGAACACCACGGGCGGCCGCCCCGCGGCGTTCGCCTGCTTGCATTGCTCCAGCTCGTGCTCGGTGATGGTCCGGGCAGCGGAATCAGACATCGGGGCCCCTTAACTCGGAAGGAATGGCAGGCGGCACGAGCCGCCGGTGATTGGACGGAGTCAGACGGTGGTGATCAGGCCGCCGTCGATGACGAAATCGCTGCCGTTGACGTTGCCGGCCCGGTTGCTGGCCAGCAGGAGGGCGAGGTCGGCCACCTCTTGCGGGGTGGTGAAGCGGCCGGTCGGGCTGTCGGCCGCGGCGCCTCCCGCGACCTCGTCGGGCTTGATACCGCGGGCTTTCGCGATCGTTTCGGCGACTCCGCCGGCGCCCAGCCACAGGTCGGTCTGCACCGGACCGGGGCTGATCGTGTTGACCCGTACGCCCTGCGGGCCGAACTCCTTGGACAGCGACTTGCAGAGGTTGCTCAGCGCCCCCTTGGCCGCGCTGTAGTCGACCACCGCCGGATCGGGGAGCGAGGCGTTGACCGAGGCAATCGTCACGATGCTCGGGCTCGGCCGCCCGAGCATGTGCGGCAGCGCGGCCCGGATGCTGCGGACGGCGGCCAGGAAGTTGATCGTGAGAGTCGCGTTCCAGTCCTCGTCGGTGATCGCCAGGAATCCGTCCAGCCTCGGCCGGACGGCGCCGACGTTGTTGACCAGGACGTCCAGGCCCCCATGCCTGCCGACGGCTTCCTCGATCAGGTACGCCGGTCCGCCCGCTTCGGTGAGGTCGACCTTGATCACGGCGACCGGGAAGCGGTCGGCGAGCAGGTCGAGTTCGTCGCTGCCGTGCAGCGCGCCGGCCACGACCGCGACCCCTTCCTCCGCGAGTGATCGAGTGATCGCGAGGCCGATGCCCTTGCTCGCACCGGTCACCACTGCGACCTTGCCGGTCAGATGAAGCTCCACGTGCTCTCTCCCTGGTCGGGGTACTGCGTCGGCGGTCCCGACGCTAGGCCCGCCGGCCCCCGGTCCGACACCACGTGATCACGTAGTCCGAATCGCTTGCCGCCCGGCGGAGTCGCGGGCGAGGATGAGTGCAGGTCGTACCTGGGGATGCCGGCCGCCGCCTGGAGCGTTCACACGCCGGAGGAGCCATGGACGACGCGGGAGGGCCAGCACGCGCAGAGGCGGTCCAATACGTCCTCGACAGAGTCGCGCACGGCGGCCACGGACCGGGCGCGGTCTCCGAGGCGATCCAGCTTTCCTGGCAGCGCTCCGCCGACGCCGGGCTGCCCACTGACCACGTCGCTGTCCCGTTCGACGCCGACGTCGACAAGGACGGCAGGCTTCGCTGGGCTGCGGCGCCGGCCATGGCTGCCGTCAGCGCCGACTTGTCCGATCTCCCTGTCGCGCTGCTGCTCAGCGACCACACCGGACACGTGGTCGATCGATGGGCCGGCTCCAGCAGTACGTCGGACCTGATGGACGGCATCGGCGCAGCGCCCGGCTACGTGTGCCGCGAGGAACTCGTCGGCACCAACTCGATCGGCCTGGCTCTGCTGACCTCCGGACCGGCCGTCGTCCGCGGCTTCGAGCACTACGCCGACAATCTGACCGCTGTGTCCTGTGCCTCCAGCGCGGTCGTCCACCCCGCGACCGGTCAACTGCTGGGCGTCGTCAACGCCACTTGCCCGGGGAGCATCTACAACCCGGTCATGCCAGCCCTGGTCGGCCGGGTCGTGGCCGAGACCCGTCGCCGGCTGATCGAGGAATCGCGCGTCCCCTCATCCGCACTCCGTGCCGCGTTCCTGACCGCACGCCGCCGGTCGAAGGGGGCGCTCGCCGCCATCAGCGCCAACACCATGTTCTTCAACACGGCTGCCGGTCCGATCCTGGCTGCTCCGGCCGACCGGGCTCTGCTGTGGGACTGGGCCGAGCGAGCGATCCGCGACCACCACGGGAGCCTGGAGGCGGTCGTCGCCTACACCTCCGGGCCCAGATCCACTCGCTGCGAACCGGTGTACGACGGTTCGACGCTCGCCGGAGCCGTCGTCCGGATCGGCCCGCGACGAAATCCCCCGTCCACCGCTGCCCTCCTCGACACCGGCCCTGCGAGCCGCTGGTCGCTCCTCACGGACTCCGAGCGGACCATCGCCGAACAGGTCGCCCGCGGCCTCACCAACCGGGAGACCGCCGCGTTGCTGTTCCTCTCACCGCACACGGTCGACTACCACCTGCGGCAGATCTTCCGCACCCTCGGTGTCCAGTCCCGGGTCGAACTCGCCCGGGTCGTCGAACGGATCCGCTGACCGCACGTAAGGGAACACCTGTTCGGCGCGGGGGTGGGGGTGGGGACCGGGGACGCCGTAAGGTGGTCGGGTGTCGGCGCGGAAGAGTGAGCGGCTGCTCAATTTGGTGATCTGCCTGCTGGTCGCGCGCACCTACGTGACCAAGGAGCGGATCCGCGAGGTGGTCGAGGGCTACGCCGGGCAGACCGACGACGCCTTCGAGAAGATGTTCGAGCGCGACAAGGACGAGTTGCGCGACCTCGGCATCCCGATCGAGATGGGCACCATCGACAAGTTCTTCTCCGACGACGTCGGCTACCGGATCCGCCGGGACGTGTTCGAGCTGCCCGAGGTGCACCTGGAGCCGGACGAGGCCGCGGTACTGGGTGTCGCCGCCCGGGTCTGGCAGCACGCCAGCCTGGCCGAGGCGACCACGTCGGCCGTGCTCAAGCTGAAGGCCGCCGGGATCCAGACCGATCAGTCCGCGCTGAGCGCGATCGAGCCGCATGTCGGCGCCTCGGAGCCGGCCTTCGACCCGCTCTGGTCGGCCGTGGTCAGCCGCAGCGTCGTCCGGTTCGAGCACCGTCGCAGCGGCCTCGCCGAGCCGACCCAACGGACCCTCGAGCCGTGGGGGATCGTCTCCTGGCACGGCCGCTGGTACGTCGTGGGCCGCGACCGCGACCGGGAAGCGACCCGGATGTTCCGGCTGTCGAGGATCGGCGGCGACGTGAAGACGGTCGGCGAGCCCGGCGCCTTCGTCGTGCCGGAAGGCACCGATCTGCGGTCGCTCGTCTCCGAACTGGCTCCGCCGCGGCCGACGTCGGAGGCGAAGGTGCGGGCCCGGACCGGCTCGTGCGTCAGCCTGCGCCGCCGGGCGAACGCGATCGAGCCGTACGAGGACGGCTGGGACCTGCTGCACGTCCCGTACGCCGACTCGGAGGTGCTCGCCGAAGAGATCGCGTCGTACGGGCCGGACGCCGTCGTCGAAGGACCAGGAGACGTGCTCGACGGCGTACTGCGCCGATTGCGGACCATTGCCGGGGTGGCCGGATGAGCAACGCCCGGGATCAGGTGCAGCGACTGCTCGCGTTGGTGCCGTACCTGCGAGAGAACGACGGCGCGCGGGTCGACGACGTCGCCGCCGAGTTCGGCGTCCGGCCGAAGCAGATCATCGCCGACCTGAAGGTGCTCTGGTTCTGCGGGCTGCCCGGCGCGCAGATGGGCGACCTGATCGAGATCGACATCGACGCGGCCGAGGGCGACGGCGTCATCCACCTGAACAACGCCGACTACCTGGCCCGGCCGTTGCGGCTGGCCGCGGACGAGGCGCTCGCGCTGCTGACCGCGCTACGGACGCTCCGCGAGGTCACCGCCGGGCACGACCGCGACGCGGTCGACCGGGCGATCGCCAAGCTGGAGCGGGCCGCGGGGGAGGGCGCTGCCGCCATCGAAGGCTCGGCGGCGCACGTCCACGTCGAGCCGGCCGCCCCGGAGATTGCCGACATGGTGAACCGGGCGCTGGCCGAGCGTCGCCGGATGCACCTGACGTACGACGTACCGTCGCGTGACGAGACCACCGAGCGCGATGTCGACCCGATGCGCCTGGTCGTGTCGGAGGGCCGGACGTATCTGGAGGCCTGGTGCCGGCTGGCCGAGGACGTCCGGTTGTTCCGCCTCGACCGGATCGCCGCGGCCAAGGTGCTCGACCTACCGAGCGAGCCGCCGCCCCAGGCGACGCCGAGGGACTTGTCGAACGGCATGTTCCAGCCGTCGGAGTGCGACCTGCTCGCGACCGTCCAACTCGCGCCGCCCGCGCGCTGGGTCGCGGAGTACTACCCCATCGAGTCGGTCGAGGAAGGCCCGGAGGGCTCCCTGATCGTCAAGCTGCGCGTCGCCGACACGGCCTGGCTCCAACGCCTCGTACTCCGCTTGGGCGGCTCCGCGACGGTCCTGGAACCGGCCGAGCTGAGCGACCAGATCGCCGCCACCGCCCGCGACGCGCTCTCGGCGTACGACGTCTAAGCCTGGGACAGCGTCTTCTCCAGCGGCGACCGGAACCGCGGAGTCACCCGTACGCCGGCCAGCCAACTCGTCCATTTCGCGGCTTCGACCTCGATCGCCCGGGTCGCCTCGGCGCCGACGTCCTCCAGCAACCTGAAGCGGACCTCGCCGGACTCGGGCTGGCCCCAGCCGCCGACGATCCGGCCGTTCACCCAGACTGTCGGGCCGACGTTGCCGGTGTTGTCGAAGAGCTGGGGCTTGTAGTCGCCGAGGTACCAGTCGCGTTCTTTCCAGCCCATCGGCGTCGGGTCCAGCGCCGGCAGCAGCGCGACCCACGGCTCGACCTCGGTCTCCGGCCCCTCGTCGCCGGGCAGGACGTAGCCGACGGCACCATCCAGATCCACCTCGACCGCGTCCACCGCGGTGAGCGCCTTCTTCGTCTGACCCAGAGTCCAGCCCGACCACCACTGCAGATCCGCGGCCGTTCCAGGCCCGAACGAGGTCAGCCAGGCCCTGGCGAGCTCCGCTCGGGCGTCCTCCGCGGGCAGCTTGTCGCCCAGCCCGCCCGGCAGCCAGTTCTCGGCGGGGGACCACTGGTGTTGTCCGCTGAGCCACGTCCCGATCGGGCGACCGCGGACGATGCGGCCCTCAGCGGCCAGCTGGAACAGCACCCGGCTGGTGACGTACGGCTGGGCGGCGTACGACTTGCCTTCGGCCATCGAGAGGCGGGTCCGCAGGCGTGGTTCGTCGGCGGACAGTTCGTTCGCGGTGGCGGAACCGCGCAGCGCCAGAGCGGTCGCCGTCGACTCCTCGACCGCCCGCAACCACTTGCCGGCCGCGTCCGCGTCCGGCCCGATCCCGGCCTCGACCAGGTGCTTGACCAGGAGTTTGCGCTGTTTCATGGCGATGTCCTCGGTGCAGGCGGCCTGGATCACCGGCGCGAAGGCCGTCGGCGCCACGAAGACGGTCCGCCGCATGCCGAGCATCCGGATCAGCGTGCGATCGTCGTACAGGGCACGCTCTGTGCCCGCGACCTCACTCCCCGGCACCCTGGCGGCGACCGACAGGTGCACGGTCGCCGGGTCGGTGGCGTGCAGCACCACCACGGCCTCGGTGGCCTCGAGCGGACCCGTCGCCTGGCAGGACGGTGCCAGCCGATGCCGCCGCCCGATCCTCGCCCGCCGCTCGCCGACCCCGATCCGCTCCATCAACGCCCCATCTCTGCTGGTGATACACAGTTCTTACCATTACGTTCCAGCCACGTTCGGCCACCGTTGGGCCTCAGGATCACCTGCGAGCCGCGATCCTGGCCTGGGACCGGATAGGCTCGGGGCATGTACTGGTTCCTGCTGTTCCTCGGCGTGGTGGCGGTGTGGCTTCTGGTCCTCGCCCTGCTCGCCAAGAAGCTGTGGGGCCGGACCAAGGCACTGACACGTGAGTTGGTCGCCGCCCAGTCCAAGCTCGACGCCGCGCAGTCACAGACCAGATCCGGACAGTCCGGCGAAGGTGCGCGGGCCCGGGCGTAGTATCGGCGCTCACTGTTGAGCCACGAGTAGAAGTCGGTAGAGGGAGTTCGTCATGGTTTCCTATCTCGGTATGCCCCAGGGCGCTGAGTGGCTCGTCATTCTCGCGATCGTCGTCCTGCTCTTCGGCTCGGCCAAGCTGCCGGCACTGGTGAAGCAGCTCGGGAAGTCCAAGAAGATCTGGGAAGAAGAAGTCGGCCCGGGTCGCAAGAAGGACGACGAGCTCACCCAGGGCGTCCAGGCGCCGACCCAGCAGGTGAACCCCCCGGTGCAGGCTCCCAGCCAGCAGCCCGTGCAGCAGCCGAACCAGGTGAACGGTCAGGCGCCGGGCGACGGTCTGCCGCCGACGCACACGGCCAACTGAGCCTCGCGCTCCATCTGTGACAGTGGTGAGGATCGGACGGCGGAAAGAGCGCCGCCCGAAGGACGAAGAGGGTCGGATGACCCTGCGCGAGCACATCATCGAGCTCCGCAACCGATTGGTCGTCAGCGTCGCCGCGATCGTGGTGGGCACGATCGCGGCCTGGTTCATCTACGACCAGGCGTTCCATTTCCTGACGAGCCCGTTCGTCGAGAGCGTCCGGCAGCTGAACCCCCAGCCGGGGGAGAAGCGGCCGGAGCTGACCTTGGGCGGGGTCGGTGACGCGCTGACCTTCCAGATCAAGGTCTCGGCGTTGATCGGGCTGATCCTGGCCGGGCCGATCTGGCTCTACCAGCTGTGGGCGTTCATCGCGCCCGGACTGCACCGCAGCGAGAAGAAGTGGACGTTCCTGTTCGCCGGGATCGCCGCACCGCTTTTCGCCGGCGGTATGGCGGTGGCCTACTGGACGCTGCCGAAGGGCATCGCGATCCTGATCAGCTTCACCCCCGAGTCGGTCCAGAACCTGGTCGACGTGCAGCATTATCTGGACTTCGTGATCCGGACGATGCTGGTGTTCGGTGTCGCGTTCCTGATCCCGCTGGTCGTCGTGCTGCTGAACATGGTCGGCCTGGTGCCGGCCACGGCGCTCAGCAAGTTCCGGCCGTACATCATCTTGGTGATCTTCGTCTTCGCCGCCGTCGCCACACCGTCCGGTGACCCGTTCACGATGTGTCTGCTGGCGATCCCGATGTGCCTGTTGTTCTTCATCGCCGAAGTGATCTGCCGGATCAACGACAAGCGCCGGTCGCGCAAGACCGAGGAAATGCTGGCCGATTGATGAGCCGACACATCGCCCTGGTGGTCAACCCCACCAGTGGCCGGGGCCTCGGTGCCCGGGTCGCGCCGATCGTCCGCCGGCGCCTGGAGTCCGCCGGGCTGACCGTCACGGAGTACGCGACCACCTGTGCCGAGGACGTCGGCCGGATCTCCGCGGAGGTGATCGCCTCCGGTGCGGACGCGGTCGCGCTGATCGGCGGCGACGGCACGATCCACCTCGGCGCGCAGGTGCTGGCCAAGTCGGGGATGCCGTTCGGCGTGATCCCGGCGGGCACCGGGAACGACTTCGCCCGCGGGATCGGCGTACCGCTGAAGAATCCGCTGGCGGCGGCCGATCTGATCGTGGCGGGCAAGACGCGTTCGGTCGACCTGGCGGTGGCGAAGGACGAGTTCATCACCACGGTGGTCGCCGGTGGCTTCGACTCGCTGGTGAACAAGCGCGCCAACGAGATGAACTGGCCGAAGGGCAACTCGCGGTACACGCTGGCCACGCTGGCGGAACTGCGGACGTTCAAGCCGCTCTCGTACGTCGTGACGGTCGACGGCGAGGTGCTGGAGACCGAGGCGATGCTGGTCGCGGTGGGCACCGGTCCGACGTACGGCGGCGGGCTGCAGATCTGCGCGGGCGCGGAGATCGACGACGGATTGCTCGACATCACCGTGATCAAGCCGGTCTCCCGGCTGACGCTGCTGCAGATGTTCCCGAAGCTGGCCAAGGGCACGCATCTGGGGCATCCGATGGTGCACACGCTGCGCGGGCGCTCGGTGCGGCTGGAGTCGCCGACGGTCACGGCGTACGCCGACGGGGAGATCCTCGGGCCGCTGCCGGTCGACATCGGCATCGCTCCTGGTGCGCTGACCGTCTTCGCCTAGTTGCTCAATCACTACACGAATCTGTTTCATCTCTGTTCGTGGCGGCTGTTGTCTGATAGGAAAGGTTCCTAACAGATACCTCTCGACGCCCCTCGAAGGAGAGATCGTGCTCAACCGCCCCCGCAAGACCGGCACGAAACTGGCCGCCGTCCTGCTCGGCTTCGCCGTCGCAGCTACTCCCGCTTACGCGATGGCCTCGCCGTTCACGCCGCACAACGACGCCGCCCAGCAGGTGACCAAGGTGACGGCGACCGGGTTGGACGACCCGGCCAAGAAGGAAATCGCGATGAAGATCGTGTCCAGTGCGGAGAACTCCTCGCTGGACTGGAAGGCGCAGTACAAGTACATCGAGGACATCGACGACGGCCGCGGCTACACGGCGGGCATCATCGGGTTCTGCTCCGGCACCGGCGACATGCTCGACCTGGTCGAGCTCTACACCCAGCGCAAGCCGGGCAACGTGCTGGCGAAGTACCTGCCCGCCCTCCGCCGGGTGGACGGCACCGACTCCCACGAAGGCCTCGATCCGAACTTCCCGAAGGACTGGCGGACCGCGGCCGGTGACAGCGCCTTCAAGACCGCCCAGAACGACGAGCGCGACCGGGTCTACTTCAACCCGGCCGTCGCCCAGGGCAAGTCCGACGGCGTCGGCACCCTCGGCCAGTTCATGTACTACGACGCGATCGTCATGCACGGCGACGGCGGCGACCCGACCAGCTTCCGCAACATCCGCAAGCGCGCCCTGAGCAAGGCCAAGCCGCCGTCGCAGGGCGGCAACGAGACCACCTGGCTGAACGCCTTCCTCGACGCCCGCGTCTGGGCGATGAAGCAGGAAGAGGCCCACAGCGACACCAGCCGCGTCGACACCGCCCAACGCGTCTTCCTCCGCAACGGCAACCTCAACCTCAACACCCCCCTCGACTGGAAGGTCTACGGCGACAGCTACCACATCAGCTGACCCCGCACCCCGTCACGACCCTCGCACCCCGCAGTCCCGGGGGTGCGAGGGTCTTCCTCGTACTACGCCCACGCACCTCCTGCGTCGGCGCTCCCACCCACCCGGGAACGCCGCTCCTCCGTCGCGGCTCAGAACTGTGGCGGGCCGATCCCGCGACCTCACCCGCCGCGGACGGCCCCCGGGCCCCCCGTGTTCGCCACTGCGACCCGATCGCACCCGCGGCTCCGAAGTAGGCTCAACCGCATGCTGCACGGCGTACTGGAGGTTCCCGGGATCAGGCAGAGTCCGTGGCCCGGAAGCGATCGAGATCGATCTCCATCTCCATTCCGTTCAGGAGGACGACGATCCGCGGCTGCTCGGCGCCGGTCGCATGCAGGTACTCCGCGAGAGTGGACAGCAGCATGTCGCTCCGCCGCTCGAGCCGCGAGACGACCGCCTGCCCCACACCTAAGCGCTCAGCCACCTCCACCTGGGTGAGGTCACCGGCGCGCCGGATCATCGCCAGGTTCTCGGCGTACACGCGATCCATCTCACCGGCTTCGGCCTCAACCTCGGCAACCCCGGCAGCGATCTCCGGCTTGGCCAGCAACTCGTCCAGACGATCGTTGCCCCGGACAAAGGTCGATCTACTCTTCTTGCTCACGGCCGTCCTCTCTTCGCCTCTCGCTTCCACTGATCGATCACCCCGTCGGCGCGAGCGCCGACCGAGTTGTAGAAGACGTCACCGATACGAGCCTTGTCTCCCGCAAACAGTGCGACGACAACGATGTCGGAGTCCGGTGGAAACCAGCAGATGAGCCGGATCGCAATGCCTTCGCGATACGGATGCGATACCCGCCACAGCGGATAGCGCCTGGACTGCCGGATCCACCGGAGCGTCGCTGTCTCGGTCTGCCGGGTCGGCGGTTCCTTGAGGTCCTGGAGACGTTTGAGCGCGGCGGTGACCCGGATGAGGACCTGCTGCGCACGCGCATCTCCCTTGTCCGCTCGTCTTTCCACGCCGTCGAGCCAGGTGCCGAACTCGGCCGGCCAGTCGATCTGCACCGCTCAACTATGTCACTGAGATCATATGGCTTTGAAATCATATTTGATAGTGGCTGCAGCGGCAACGATCCGTTCCTGGGAAGTCTTGTCAGCGAGTGATGGCGTGTACAGCGACGAGGCTGGTCGGGAGGCTCGTTGGTTCGGCTGGGGCGGGTTAGGTTTGGGTATGGCTCGGCGGCTTGTGGGTGACGTGGTGTCGGGGGAGGCTGCGCGGCGGGTTGCGTTGGGGGCGCAGGGGTTCGGGGACGGGCGGCCGGGTGGGCGGGTGGATGTGCGGCGGCTGGGGAAGGTGGTCGAGCGGGTCGGCGTACTGCAGGTTGATTCGGTGAATGTGTTGTGCCGGTCGCATTATCTGCCGGTGTTCGCCAGGCTCGGGGCGTATGAGCGGGCGGCGCTCGATCGGATCAGCTGGACCGGGGACCGGAGGTTGTTCGAGTACTTCTGGGGGCACAAGGCGAGTCTGCTTCCGTTGAGTGCGTATCCCTTGCTGCGTTGGCGGATGAGAGCCGTCGAGCGGCAGGACTGGAGTGACCCGGAGGTGTCGGCGCCGTGGTCGGTCGTCACCGGGATGCAGCGGCTGAGCAAGGAACGGCCTGGGTACGTCGAGCAGGTTCTCGCGATGGTCACCGAGCACGGGCCGATCACGGCCGGCGAGGCGAGCCCGGACGGCGTACGGCGAAAGGCCGGCGACCCCGATCCCGATCCGACCACCGGGCGGATGTGGAACTGGCAGGACGCCAAGATCGCCGTCGAGTACCTGTTCGCCGCGGGCCGCGTCGCGATCGCCGGCCGGCGCAACTTCGAGCGGTTGTACGACCTCACCGAACGGGTACTGCCGGCCGCCGTACTGCGGGCGCCCGAACCCACCGTCGACGAGGCCCGCCGCGAACTGGTCAACCACTCGGCCAAGGCCCTCGGCGTCGCCACGGCAACCGAACTCTGCGGTGCCACCGGCGGCTACTTCCCGTTGCCAACGGCAACGGCTAGGCGGGTGATCAACGAACTCGTCGAAGCCGGCGACCTGATCCCGGTACAGGTCGAAGGCGTGACCCAGCAGAGCTATCTCTCCAGGACCGCGATCGACCGCCCCGTCGACGCCCGCGCCCTGCTCTCACCCTTCGACACCCTCATCTGGAACCGCGACCGCACCCATCGCCTGTTCGACTTCTTCTACCGGATCAGCATCTACACCCCTGCCGCACAACGAATTCACGGGTACTACGTCCTGCCGTTCCTCCTCGGCGATCGCCTCGTGGCCCGCGTCGACCTGAAGTCCGACCGCAAGAACTCCACCCTCCTCGTCCCGACCGTCACCCCCGAGCCCGGCGCAACCGACATCGCCGAACCACTCGCCGCCGAACTCACCCTGATGGCCCGCTGGCTCAACCTGGACCGCATCCAGGTGACGGCGGACGGCGGCCTCGGCCGCGCGCTTTCCCAGCTCGTCTAAAGCCTCAGTCGGTCCAATCCAGTTGCGGTTCGGGGACAGCGAGACTCCGCCCGTGCTCCTGCGCCGCCGCCCGGCCCGCGCTGTCGCCTCGCGGGTAACGAAAGACGCGATCCGGAAACACCACGAAGATCTCCCGGTCGTCGTGGAAATCGGCGTACCAGCCCGGCTTGTCGAGCAACCCCATCAACGCGTCCGCGAGCGACTCGGCCCGGTTGTCCTCCACCTCGAACTCCACCAGCGTCCACACCGACGGTTGCTCGGCCGACGTCCCCTCAACCGCGGCGCGACTCAACTTCCGAACCACCAGCGGCACCCCCTCCAGCACCGCCCCCACCCGCAAACTCTCGGCGATAAGCGCTCCTTCGTACACCCTGACCCCTTCCGATGATCGACGTACGGCGAATCCAGGGGCTCCCGGAGAGATGTCGGGGAGCCGCGTTCAAACGGTGCTGTCGATGTCGACTCCTTCCGGTCGCCAGCGGTGAGCGAGCCAGAATGCGGCAGCCGCGGCAACACTCATGCCGGCGCACCACCCCAACGTCGCGGTCGTTCCGAACGCCTGGACGAGAAGGCCGGCCAGCACACCGGAGACCAAGGAACCGGCGGTCACTGCATTGGAGAACAACGCCGCGGCCGCTCCGCCGGCCGGCTTCATCACCACCTGGAAGTGCTGGATCCCAGCCGTACCGATCACCGCGATCGCTACTCCGCGAGCGACCTGAGCGATCAACAGAACGAGGAGACTCCCTGCGAGCGCAGCCACCAGGAAGTAGATCGCGAACAATCCGAGGCCGACCATGATCAGCCGGGGTCGGTTCACCCGCGGTAACAGCCACACCAAGACGAACGCGGCGAGGACCTCAACGACTGCGCAAGCACTGAAAAGCAGTCCGACGTCGCTACCCGATCGGCGCAGGTCGCCGGTGACGAACAACGGCAGCGCCACCGATCCGGTGAACATCGCAGTGTGGACGAGGGCGATACTCGCGGTCAATATCGCTATGAACCCCCGTGAACGGGGGTTTCGGCGTTCGGCCGTGGGCGGTGCGGGTCGAGTGCCACCAGACGGTCTCGGAATGAGCAGAACAGTCGAAGTGGTGAGGATCAATGCCACGGCCGACGCTTGGAAGACGATGTCGTAGCCGGCCGCGGATACCAGCCAGGCGCCGAGGAGCGGCCCGACCGCCCACGCCAGCGACCAACCCGATCGCAGCAACGGCGCGACTCTCTTCTTGGCGTTGACGGCGAACGCGACATCGGCGAGCGCGAACAGTTGCGGATAGCCGGCGCCGACGGCGCCCAGCAAGACAAGACCGACCAGCAACAGCGAGGGAAAGCCGGTGATCACAGACAAGAGTGCATAGCCACCGGCGCCGGCAAGCACGCTGACCACCAGCCATCTACGAGTGGGCGCCCGATCAAACCTCCGCCCGAAGATCATGCTCGCGACGATGCCGCCCAGCGCGACGGCCGAGACGAAGACCCCCACCTGCAGCGGCGCGAACCTCGCCTCCTCCACGGCGAAGAGAACCAGATAGGTTCCCGCCATCGAGTCCGCCAACCCGAGCAGAACGACAGCCGCGAGCATCGGCCCGACGACCGCGCGCGACATCCGGACGTCAACTGTTCCACGCACCGCATCAAGCTAACGGCGCCCGCCGACAGTTCCTGGCCGGCGCTGACGGCGGGGGGAATCTCCATCCGCGTACTTGCCGTCGCAGGTGTGGGACGAAGCGGTCGGCTCTGTGGTCGGCTCGCGATCGGGACCGAGGCTGTAGGAGCCGGACTGACTTGCTGCGCACCCAGGACTTCGGAGGATCGCGTCCGGCGAAGCATCGCCGAGCGGCGACGGACGGGGGGCAGTGCCGGCCGGCTCGAGAGTCGGCTCGTGGTGGGCGAGGCCGTGGGAAGCCGGCCGGCCGCGCCCGGGGTTCGTCGCGGATCCAGCCTGGCAGGGAATCGCCGTCGAGCGGCGGCGGAGGAGCCGCGACCGGGGGTGGGTGGGAGGGAGTCCGCGAACGCAGGAGCGGTGACGGGGTGGGCGCATTCGAGCGGGCGACGCCAGGAGCCGCGACCAGGGTGTGTGGAGCAGCGACGCAGGAGCCGCGTCCGGGTGGGGGTTTGGTCGGCGTACAGGCGGGGGCGCGGGGTTCTGGGGGTGGGGGCAGATAGATTGGGGGATATGAGCACCCCGTCCGAGAAGTACGCCGTTTTCCGCTCGGACCAGGAGCATCCTGCGGTCAAGGAGTTCCGGGAGCTGTACGACTTCCAGCTGGACGAGTTCCAGTTGCGAGCCTGTGCCGCGCTCGAGGACGGTCACCAGGTGCTGGTTGCGGCCCCGACCGGGTCGGGTAAGACGCTGGTCGGGGAGTTCGCCGTCCACCTCGCGCTCCAGCGGGGGCAGAAGTGCTTCTACACGACTCCGATCAAGGCGCTGAGCAACCAGAAGTACAGCGATCTCGTCCGCCGGTACGGCAGCGACAAGGTCGGCCTGCTGACCGGGGACAACTCGATCAACTCCGAGGCGCCGATCGTCGTCATGACGACCGAGGTACTGCGGAACATGCTGTACGCCGGCTCGCACACCCTGCTCGGCCTGTCCTATGTGGTGATGGACGAGGTCCACTACCTCGCCGACCGGGCTCGCGGCGCCGTCTGGGAAGAGGTGATCATCCACCTGCCGGACTCGGTGGCGGTGGTGTCACTGTCCGCGACGGTGAGTAACGCCGAGGAGTTCGGCGACTGGCTGGAGACCGTGCGCGGGAACACGGTGGTCGTGCTGGAGGAGAAGCGGCCGGTGCCGCTGTTCCAGCACGTGATGGTGGGGAAGCGGCTGCACGACCTGTTCGCGGGCGAGGCGCCGACCGCGCGAGCCGGCCAGGCGCAGTACGGACCACAGAGCCGCTCCGGCAATCCCGCGAAGGCGAACCAGGCGAAGAACGGACAGAAGAGCACGGCCGATCTCAAGGATCTGGTCAACCCGCAGCTGGTCCGGATCGCGAGAGACGACAGCCGGATCTTCCGCGACGACTCGCGCAAGCCTCGCCGCCGCCGCGATCTGCCGAAGCAGCGGCCGGCCCGGTCGCACTTCACGCCGTACCGGTCGGATGTGGTGGAGGAGCTCGACGCGGGCGCGCTGCTGCCGGCGATCTACTTCATCTTCTCGCGCAAGGGCTGCGAGGACGCGATGCTGCAGTGCCTGCGGTCCGGTCTCCGGCTGACCAAGCCGAGCGAGCGGGACGAGATCAAGCGGGTGCTTGCCGAGCGTACGGCGGACCTGCCGGACGAAGACCTCGGCGTACTGGGGTACCACGACTTCGCCGAGGCGCTCAGCCGCGGGATCGCCGCGCACCACGCCGGCATGCTGGCCGCCTTCAAGGAGGTCGTCGAGGAACTGTTCGCGCGCGGCCTGATCAAGGTCGTCTTCGCCACCGAGACTCTTGCCCTCGGCATCAACATGCCCGCCCGCACGGTGGTGCTGGAGAAGCTGAGCAAGTGGAACGGCGAGGCCCATGTCGACATCACGCCGGGGGAGTACACCCAGCTCACCGGCCGGGCGGGGCGCCGCGGGATCGACGTCGAGGGTCACGCGGTCGTGCTGTGGCAGCCCGGGTTCGACCCGCGCGCCGTGGCCGGCCTGGCGAGCACCCGAACCTATCCGCTCCGCTCGTCGTTCTCCCCGTCGTACAACATGGCCGTCAACCTGGTCCGCCAGGTCGGTCGGTCGAGGGCGCGCGACATGCTGGAGCTGTCGTTCGCGCAGTTCCAGTCCGACCAGGCCGTCGTCGGGCTGGCCCGCCAGGTGCAGCGCAACAACGAGGCCCTGGAGGGGTACAAGGAGTCCATCAACTGCCACCTCGGCGACTTCCTCGAGTACGCCGCGCTGCGACGGCGCATCGGTGAACGCGAGTCGTCCGGGTCGAAGCGGCGCAAGCTGGACCGCCGGGTCGAAGCGCAGGAGTCGCTGGAGAAGCTGCGGATCGGCGACATCATCCGAATTCCGGCCGGCCGGAGTGCCGGCTGGGCGCTGGTTCTCGATCCCGGCGTCCGGTCCGAGCGCGAGGGGCCGCGACCGACCGTGCTCACGCTCGACCGGCAGGTGCGGAAGCTGTCGATGATCGACTTCCCGACCCCGGTCGAGTCGATCAGCTCGCTGCGGGTGCCGAAGAAGTTCAACGCGCGCAACCCGCAGCAGCGGCGCGAGCTCGCCCACGTACTACGGGGTCGCACCGACATGATCGGCGAGGAGGGTCCGCCGTCGTCGCGCAGCCGCAACGGCGACGTCGTCACGCACGCGGACGATCCCGAGTTGCAGCAGATGCGAGCCGAGTTGCGCGCGCACCCGTGCCACGGCTGCTCGGATCGCGAGGATCACGCCCGCTGGGCCGAGCGGTACTTCCGGCTGGACCGGGAGAACCGCGAAGTACAGCGCAAGATCGAGCAGCGGACGAACACGATCGCCCGCCAGTTCGACCGGGTCTGCCAGGTGCTGGACGCGCTGCACTACCTGGAGGGCGACAAGACGACCGAGGCCGGTGACCGGCTGTCGCGGATCTACACCGAGCTCGACCTGGTTGCCGCCGAGTGCCTGCGCGTCGGGGTGTTCGACGACCTCGACGTACCGGAGTTGGCCGCCTGCCTGGCCGCGCTCGTCTACGAGTCACGGTCGAAGGACGAGCCGACGTCGCCGCGGTTGCCGCGCGGCGAGGTGCGTCCGGCGCTGGAGAAGATGGGGCTCATCTGGCGCGAACTCTCCGCGCTCGAGCGGGACATGCGTGTCGACTTCCTGCGCTCGATGGACCTCGGCTTCTGCTGGGCAGCCTTCCGCTGGGCCTCGGGCGCCTCCCTCGCCGAGGTCCTCTACGAGTCGGACCTGGCCGCCGGCGACTTCGTCCGCTGGGTCAAGCAACTGATCGACCTGACCGAACAAGTCGCCGACGCAGCCGGCCCCACCCCCCTCCGCCAAACAGCCCGCACAGTCACCGACCAACTCCGCCGCGGCGTCATCGCCTACGCCTCCGTCGTCGACGAACCAGACAACTGAACAACGGTCGCACTGCGGAATGCACCCGCATAGCACTTCCTACGTCGGCGCTTTCCACAGCGGGGTAGTTGCTGTGGACAACTTGGCTGGATGTTGTTCACCGTCAATCTTCTTGCTGGTAAGGGATTGCGGCGTTCAGAAAGTGTCGGTGGGGGTGTCTAGGGTTGCGGTATGGAGTTGGTGGAGGCGCGGCCTGCGTATCTGTTGAGTGGCGAGGAAATCGTCGTCGCTCTGGATGCGGTGCATGCCGAGGTCGCGCGTCTGCAGACGTACGAGTTGCAGCTCACCGCGCGCCTGGCTGAGACCGGCTACACCACTGAGTCCAGCGGCCAAGACATCGTCAGGTTCCTCGCCGACCGGTACCGCCGCGACCGGTACGCCGTACGCCGCGACCTCGCGCTGGCCAAGACACTCCCGAAGTACTGCGCTGTCACCGCAGCCCAGCCCGACCCCTTCACCCCATCCGGCACCGACCCGACCATCCAATACACCACCACCTCCACCGACACAGAAGCCGAGACCAACGCAGACACGGGCATCGGCGTCGATACCGGCGGTTACTCCGATCCGAGCACCGGCACCGATCCCAGCACCGGCACCGATCTCCACGTCGGCACCAATCCGAGCACCGACATCGATCCCAGCGTCGGCACCGATCCCAGCACCGGCACCGAGCCCAGCATCGGCACCGATCTGAGCAGCGGCACCGATCTGAGCACCGGCATCGGCAACGGGTGTCGCGGCGTCATCGGCAGCCAGCCGGCAGGGCGCGCTGACACCGGTGGGTGCGGTGAGCGGGTGGCTGGGGATGGCGAGGTGGTGTTGCCGGTGTTGTTGCATCGGGGGCAGACCGAGGTGATCGTGGCGGCGTTGGAGGCGGTTCCGTCGGCGGCGATGGTGCCGGTCGAGGAGTTGCGGGCTGTGGAAGAGCAGTTGGTCGAGGCTGCTCGGCATCTGGGGCCGGCGGACTTGAAGCGCTTGGGTCGGCAGGTGCTCGAGGTGCTGGACACCGACGGGCCGGAGCCGGCCGAGGAGTCCGCGGCGCGACGCGAGTCGCTGCGCCTGGCGAACGCCGACCAGGGGGTGAAGTTCTCGGGGTTCTTGGCCAACGACAACGCCGAGTTGTTCCGGACCCTGATCGGGGCCGCGGCCAGACCCCACAAGACCGCCGATGGGCAACCGGATCCGCGGTCGCGGGACAAGCGCCACGCTGACGCTCTCACCCAGGTGCTGACAGCCGCGGCAGCAGCTGGTGACCTGCCGGCGCAGGGTGGGGTGAAGCCGCACGTCACGGTCACCATCGACTTCACCGACCTGAAAGCCGCCGGGCGCGACGCGACCGGCGATCTGCAGTTCGGTGACGGCTTGTCGGCGGCGGCGGTACGCCGGTTGGCGTGCGATGCCGGGATCATCCCGATCGTGCTCGGGTCGAAGTCACAGCCGCTCGACGTCGGGCGTGAGGAACGCTACGTGACCAAGGCGATCCGTCGTGCCCTGAACCGCCGCGACAAAGGCTGTGTCGTATGCGGCGCCCCGCCCAGGTACTGCCACGCCCACCACATCGTGCACTGGGCCGACGGCGGACCCACCTCGCTGGAGAACCTGGCGTTGTTCTGCGGCACCGACCACATCGCCGTCCACGCCGGCGTCTACACCGTCGAGATCATCGACGGCATCCCGCACGTCACCCGTCCCACCTGGGCCACCCCCAATCCCAACCTCCGCCTCACCAGACCAGACGCCACAGGCACCGAGCCGCACCAACTCGTCGGCACCGACGGCGCACCCTGGCCCGCCGGCCCCACCCGCGTTCTCCGACCCGCTCGCGCCTTCCCCCTGGTCGGCGACCCGCCCCCATTCACCAGCCACCCACCCGACTTCGACCCCTGGGCACCAGAAACACGCGACACCGGCTAACCACCTCCGGCCATCGCCGGCCGCCCCACCATCAACACCACTGGGCGGCCCAGGCCACCGCACGCCCCCGCCGCGTCTAGCCAACGCACACCGCGGTGTGCTGCATGCCTGCTGCATGTCGGGCCAACACACGCCGCGGTGTGCTGCACGCCTGCTGCGGGTCCGGCCAGCGCAATCGCCGGGCCCCGCACGTCACGCGGTGTGCTGGTGCTACGCGATCGGCGTATGCGCCGGCGTGCCGTCGTCACGTGCGCCAGCGCTCAGACAGCTTTCGTCTGCGGGCCGTTGCGCGCTGCATCATGTGCACCTGGTTCTCGGGTCTGCGTCTGCGGGCGGACTTGGTGCGTGCCCGTGCCCCGGATCGCTCATGCGGTTCGCAGCCCATTGGAGGCGTTACCGCAAAGGTTCAGGCGAGCAAGCGGGCCTCACCCAGGAGCCAGTCCGGCGTAGGAGGCGCGATGCGGGAGCGTGCTGACTAGAACATCAGTGGGCGGAAGCGGGGGGCGGTGGTTTGTTCTTCGCTGGTCATGGCGGTGAGGACTGTTCGTACGGCGTCGATCGCCGCATCGCCGTGCGTCTTGCGGAGGCGACGCTCGTAGGCCTGGTGGAACTTTCTTGCCGCGGCCAGTGCTGCCTCGCCGCGTTCTGACAGGTGGAGCAGGCGAGCTCGGCCGTCGGTCGGGTCGGGCCTCCGTACGACGAATCCTCGGCGCTCCATGTCGTCGACGATCTGGCCGGCGCCCTGTTTGCTGATCTCCAGGCGCTCGGCCAGGGCGCTGATCGTCATCGGTGTCGCGCCGAGGGTGCGCAGGACGAAGCCGTCGGACCGGCCCTGTTCGTCGAAGCCCTGCGCGGCCAGCGAGGCGCGGAGTTCGCGGACGAACTCCTGCTCGGCCAGCACGAGCAGGATCCCGAAATCAGGCTTGCGTGAAGTGCTCATGTCCCCCATGATAGACAAGTCAAGTTGAACAAGTCAGCTTGTCTAAATTTTGGAGGGGGAGACATGCAGATCACCCGTGCGACCGAGGCCCCGAGGTTCCAGCTCCCGGGCGTCGAGTTCACCGTGCTGGCCGCGCCGAGCCGTGGCTCGAAAGACCTGTGCACGTGGCGGCTCACCGTCGACGGCGGATTCCGCAACGACGAGCCGCACACGATCGACCGCGATGAGGTGTTCATGGTGTTGTCCGGCACCGTCCAGGTGACGCCGGACGGCGAGAAGCTCGGCCCCGGCGACGCGGCCGTCGTACCGGCCGGAGAGCCGATCCAGCTCGCCAACCTCGGCGAGTCCGAGGCCGAGCTGTACGTCGCGATCACCGCAGGCTTCACCGGCACGATGGCCGACGGATCAACCGTCCAGCCGCCGTGGGCCCAGTAGCTGGTCAGCACCGCCGCAGGGGAGCGGTGTAGGTGGTGTTGCTGGCGGTGGCTACGTAGTAGTCGGTGACGTAGCTGCCGTCGGTCAGCCGGTCCCACACCGACGTCGTACCGACCTTGCTGCCCGGTGCCTGACAGGTGACCCACGCCAGCGCGCCGGCATTGAGCGAACCGAGCACGGCGTACGACGTACTGGGCCCGCTCCGCCTGCTCAAGCCGGCCGTCGTCGTCTGGAACGGCAGGCTGCAGCCAGGGATCGGCGCGCTGTACGTCGTGTTGGACGGTGTGTTCACGTAGTAGTCGGTGACGTAGCTGCCATTGGTCAGCTTGTTCCAGACCGTCGTCGTCCCCACCTTGGTCCCGTACGTCTGGCAGGACACCTGCACGGTGGCGCCACTCGGGTAGGTGGCCACGACCGGGTACGCCGTGGTCGGTCCGCTCCGGGCGCTCAAAGTGGTCGTCGTCCGGTAGGCGAACCCGACGGCGCCGACCGGTGCGTCGAACCGGTCGTTGTCGATGTTCAAGGTGACGCCGCCGTACGTCTCGGTGTGATCGCCGTTGTACTGCTTGGCGCGCTGGCCCACTGTCCAATAGGTGTTGGGGACCGTCGGCCAGTTGACCAGCGACGAGCTCTTGTCCCAGCGAGCGATCCACAGGGCGTCCGGCCGGGCGAACGTCGTCGAGTTGTAGTACTGCGCAAGGTGCAGCGCACCTGAGTCCTGGTGGGCGTACACGCCGGCCAGGAACCCGCGGCGGTGCAGCTCCTTCGTCCACGCGGACAGGAAGTAGAGCACAGTCAGCTTGCAGCTCGTGTTGTTCGGGTCGTAGTGCTCCATGTCCCCGTAGATCGCACTGCCCGCCAGTAAGCCGAGTGCCCTTGCCTTGTTGAAGGCGTCGGTCGCCGCGCTCGTTCCCTGCGTCCCCGGAGCAGTGGGCGAGATCTTCTGTGCGGTGGTCCTGTTGGTGCAGGGCGCCTGCAAGCCCAGGTAGATCGGGATCAGTCGCCAGCCCATCTTGGTCACCGCGCTCACCCAGCTCGCCGTCAGCTGCGGTTGCGCACAGCTCCGGTTCACCCCGCCGATGTAGATCCCGATCGCCTTGTACGGCGAGGATTTCCAAGCGGTCAGCTGCGCTACCGTCGGCGCAGTACAGGTGTCGAACGCCAGCCCGACGTACCGCACCGCCACCGAACCAGCCGGATACCCGATGGTGGTCGCAGGCGCAGCCGTCGCGGGCACCGCGCCGCTCAGCCCCAACGCGCCGATCACCAGTCCCACGACAAGTTTGACCCGGAACACGACCCCACCCCCTGGACCCGACGAGGCAAATCCGCCCTCTTGCAGTACACGCCCGTTCGGACCGGTTGCATAGGGGGCACTTTGCGGCAGGATGGCAGGCACCGAACCGTGGAGGTGGAGCACGATGACGCAGGAGCCGACGATCGTCGAGCGGGACGAGCAGCCGTACGTCGCGTTGCGGGGGAAGGTGGCGATGGACGGGATCGCCGAGTTCGCGGACCGGATGCACGAGGTGATCGGCTGGATCGCCGCGCGCAACATCGAGCCGGTGGGCGACCCGTTCTTCAAGTACGACGTGGTGGACATGGACGAAGGTCTTGTGATGGAGATCGGCTTCCCCGTCGAGGAACGGCACAGCGGCGAGGAGCAGATTGTCGGCGGCGTCCTACCGGCCGGGCGGTACGTCAGTGTCACCCACGTCGGCCACCCTGACGGCCTTCGCGAGGCGACCGGGGAGCTGCTGGCCTGGGCCGAGAAGGAAGGCCTCGAATGGGATGCCGACGGCAACAAGTGGGGTTGCCGGCTCGAGATCTACAAGTCCGATCCCCGCGAGGTCCCGGACATGAACGACTGGGAGACCGAACTCCTCTTCCGCCTCCGCGGCTGACGACACAGCCGCCTCCGCGGCTGACGACACAGCCGCCTCCGCGGTTGATCCGCCTCCGCGGCTGACTCAGGCGGCGACCGGTAGCAGGAGATCGCGGAGTTCCCGCGCCGCGGCGAAGCCGGCCCGATTCCCACCGATCGTGCTCGCCGACGGCCCGTACCCGATCAGGTGCACCCGCGGATCCAGCACGGTCCGGGTGCCGTCCATCCGAATCCCACCGGACGACTCACGCAGACGCAGCGGCGCCAGATGACCCAGATCGGCCCGAAACCCGGTGGCCCACAGAATCACGTCCACCTGCTCGGTCCGCCCGTCGGCCCACTCCACCCCGTCCGGCGTGATCCGCTCGAACATCGACAACCGCGTGTACACACCCCGCCGGTACGCCGCCTGCTCCTGCTCGCGCAACTGCAGCCCGGTCACGCTGACCACACTCTTCGGCGGCAAGCCCGCGCGCACGCGCTCCTCCACCTTGGCGATGATCTGCCGCCCCAGCTCCGGCCCGAACTCACCGTCCGTACGCCACTCGGACACACGCCGCGTCACCCACGTCGTACGAGCGACCTCAGAGATCTCGGCAAGCAACTGCACCGCGGATGCGCCACCGCCGACCACGAGCACGTGCTGCCCCGCAAACTGTGCAGCGCCGTCGTAGTCGGCCGTGTGCAGCTGACGGCCGCCGAAGGTCTCGATCCCCGGATACCAGGGGATGAACGGGCGGTCCCAGGTGCCGGTCGCGTTGACGATCGCGTCGGCCCGATAGGTGTCGCGGTCGGTGCTCACCAGGTAGTGCTCGCCGTCACGCCGCACGCTCTCGACGCCGACGGGACGAACCACCGGCAGGTCGAAACGAGCTTCGTAGTCGGCGAAGTAGCGAGGGACGAACTCGTTGGCCCGCTCATCGCCCGCACTCTCCGGTACGGCGACCCCGGGCAGGTTCGCGATTCCGTGTACGTCGTGCATGGTGAGCGAGTCCCAGCGATGCTGCCACGCCCCACCAGGCGCCGGATTGCGATCCAGCACCAGCACACCGTCGTACCGGCTGAATCCCATCCTGACCAGGTGATACGCGGCCGACAGGCCCGCCTGGCCGGCTCCGATCACCACCACCTGGGTCGTCTTCACACCGGGTTCAACACCGTCCACGGCTCAAGATCTTCCCGACCCGACCGAGCGCCGCGGATAGCCTGGGACGGCCGTGGACCTCGCCTCGGCGGGCAGTGGACGGAGGATTGCATGCTGCGGTTTAGTTCTGCCGGACCGGAAGACGCCGACCGAGTTGCGCTGCTGCATGCCGACAGTTGGCGGCGTCACTATCGCGGTGCGTACGCCGACTCGTTCCTCGACGGAGACATCGAGACCGAGCGGCGAGCGGTCTGGTCGACGAGGCTCGGCGCACCAGCCGGTACTGCGACCATCCTTGCCGAAACCGACGACGGTCAGCTGGCCGGCTTCGTGCACGTTGCGTTCGACTTCGACCCCAAGTGGGGCAGCCTTGTCGACAACTTGCACGTGCAGAACGCCCAACGGCGTACCGGCATCGGCACTCAACTGCTGGCACACGCCGGGCGAGCCGTCATCACCTCAGCGTCCAGCAACGCGATCTACCTCTGGGTCCTGCAGCAGAACACTGCCGCGCAACAGTTCTACCTGGCTGCCGGGGCCGCCAACGTGGAGACTGCACCCGTTCCGCCGCCCGGCGGAGATCCGGCCCGACTCAACGGCACTCCCGACTGCTTCCGCATGGCCTGGCCGGATGCCACCCAGTTGACGTCTCTGGCGAAGGATCGCTGAGGGGAGTCAGTCCCAGCTGTTGTCAATGCGGTGGTGGTAGCGCTGGCCTGCCTTGCCGCCGACGACGGCCGCGAGCAGCGTGACGACCAGCAACGCCCCGGCCGCGATCACCCCGCCGCTGACGAGCAGGTTGTGCGCAATTGGCACGGATGGCAGGTCCAGCCGGTTCACCAGGTCGTACTGCGAGTCCGCGAGCGCGCCGAGGCCGATCACGATCAGTACGATCACCAGCCCGATCGCCCAGACACCGAAGCCCTGCCGCGCACCGTCGAACCGCGCGAGGCGACCGGCGACGTACCCGCCGTTGTAGCAGGCGATCGCCAGCATCACGATGACCACCGCGGCGGTCGCGATGGCGATGGTTCCGGCGTGGTCGTCGAACGTGCTGCGATCGAAGGTGACCGCATAGTCGACCGCCGCCGCGATCGCGACGACGATACCGGTGATCAGCACGGTCAGCCCCACCGCGATCAGCCAGCCGAAGAACGCGGAGCCCGACTTGAACCCGCGGTACGCCGGGTCGACCTCGGCCGCCGTGGACGTCTTGACGTTCGCCCGGTGCGTCGCTCGCCGCTCCTCCTCGGGAGCGCCTACTCCGGGTTCCGCGACGCCAGGAGCAGCAGCCACCGGCTCTTGAACCGACGTCCGCTCCACAGGTCGCTCCGAGGCGGCACGGTCCGCGGCCTCGCGCTGCGCGATGATGCGGTCGTCCGAGAACTGCCTGGGCGGGCTGAGCTGCTGCGTGTTCGTGCCGTCGCCGTAGTGCTGAACCATGTCACCTTCTCCTCACAAGACGGCCCCGTCTGGTAACTCTTCTGGTACCCCCGGTAGGTGCCGCGCATGCGCTGACGCAGTTCAGCCGAGCAGTGCGTCGATCTTGTCGTGGTAGCGCTGACCGTTCTTGCCGCCGAGAAGCGCCGCGAGCAGCGGCAGCATCAGGACCGCGGCCGCAGTGATCAGTCCACCGGTGACGAGGCTGTCGTTCGGGAGAGGCAGGTTCGGTCGATCCACGCGGCCGACTAGGTCGTACTGGTCGTTCAGGAACGCGCCGGCGCCGACGGCGATCACCACGAGCAGCAGTGAGATCATCCAGACGCCGAAGCCCTGCCGTGCGCCGTCGAACCGCGCGAGCCGGCCTGCGACGTACCCGCCGATGTAGAAGGCGAGGCTGAGCACCAGGACGAAGACGGCTGCCGCAGTGATAGCCGCTGCTCCGGCCTGCTGTCTGGCGTCCGACTTGGTGTAGTCCAGCACATAGCCGGCACCGGCTCCAGCGCCGGCCACCACAGCGGTCAGCAGCACGATCATCGACAGCATGATCAGCCAGCCGAAGAACGCCGCTCCGAACTTGAAGCCCCGGTAGGCAAGGCGCTCCGGCTCAGTGGCAGGCAGCGCATCCGGCACCAGCGTGACACTGGTCATCGCTCGGTGAGCTGCCGCGCGGGCCTCCTCGTAACGCTGGGTGGTCGGACTCGGCGCCGGCTGCGTCAAGGTGTCGCTGTCGCCGTACTGTTCCACTGTCATGTTCTCCTCATAGGTCCGCCCCGCGGAGGGCCCTACCCCGCCAGGTGCGGTCCTATGCGGCACCGCCCGAGAATTAACCGGCGCTTTGCCCGTCCGGGTAGCGGCGAGGAGTGAAGACCAGCGGGCCGGACGGCCGCTGCACGGTCTGGGTCTGCGAGGAGCCGATCAGCAGCAAGCAGCGCATGTCGACCTGATCGGGATCCAGCTCACCCAGCGTGGTGACCGTAACCGCTTCGCCGGTGCCGCCGACGTTTCGGCCGATGACGATCGGCGTGCTGGGCGTTCGGTGCTGGAGCAGGAGGTCCTTGGTCGCGCCGACCTGCCAGGTCCGGGACTTCGAAGCCGGGTTGTAGATGGCGATGGCCAGGTCGGCCGTCGCTGCCGCGGTAAGTCGCGCAGCGATCACCTCCCACGGCTTCAGGCGATCGGACAGCGACAACACGCAGTAGTCGTGGCCCAGGGGAGCGCCCACCCGGCTGGCGACGGCCTGCGCCGCGGTCATCCCCGGCAGCACGTTCAGGACGACATCGGCGTACTCCGGCTCGGCGGCGACCTCGGCGACAGCGCTCGCCATCGCGAACACCCCCGGGTCTCCGGACGACACCACGACGACCCGGGAGCCCTTGCGGGCGAGGTCGAGCGCAAACGCGGCCCGCTCGGACTCGACCTGATTGTCCGAACCGTGCTTGCGTTGCCGGGCGCGATCCGGCAGGCGGTCGACGTACGGGCCGTAGCCGATCAGGTCGTCCGCCGCAGCGATCGCGGACCGGACCTCGGGCGTCATCCACTGCGGACCGGCCGGGCCGAGACCGACCACGGTCACCGAACCCTCGCCGTCGATCCGGGGCGCCTCGGTGGCCGGTACGAAGTTGTTGATCGGACTGGGCAGCAGCGCCAGCGAGAAGTAGGGCACCGAATCGGGATCGACATCGGCCAGCGGAGCGGTCCGCTGGTCCGCGGTGGTCGCGCGTTCGACGTACCAGGCCTCGTCCAGCCGCCCGGCGAGCTCGAAGGCCTCCCGCACTCCCGCGAAGGTCCGGCCGAGTTTCATCACGGCAGCGGCGTCCGTCGTCCGCAGCCGTTCAGCCAGTACGTCGGGTGGCAGCGTCCCCGGCAACACGGTCAGGACCTCGTCGCGCTCACACAGCGGACGGCCCAGTACCGCGGCGGCCGCGCTCACCGACGTCACCCCGGGCACCACCTCGCACTCGTACCGATCGGCAAGCCGCTTGTGCATGTGCATGTAAGAGCCGTAGAACAGCGGATCACCTTCGGCGAGCACGACGACGTCATGCCCGGCATCGAGGTGCGCCGCGAGCCGGACCGCGCACTCGGCGTAGAAGTCGTCCATCGCCCCCTGGTAGCCACCGGGGTGATCGGTGGTCTCCGTGGTCAGCGGATACACGAGGTGCTCCTCGACCTGGCCGTCCCGCAGGTACGGCGCAGCGACCGAGCGCGCGATGCTGCGGCCGTGCCGTGCGCTGTGGAACGCGATCACGTCCGCCTCGCCGATCAGCCGGGCGGCCTTCACCGTCATCAGTTCGGGGTCGCCCGGGCCGAGCCCGACGCCCCACAGCCGTCCGGTCATTCTTCCTCGCTCGCGATCGCGTTGACGGCGGCCGCGGTGATCGCGCTGCCGCCCCGTCGGCCCCGGACCACCAGGTAGTCCAGTCCGGGGTCGTTGTCTGCCAGTGCCTGCTTGGACTCGGCCGCACCGATGAACCCCACCGGGATGCCGAGGACGGCCGCCGGCCGCGGCGCGCCGTCACGAATCAGCTCCAGCAGCCGGAACAGCGCGGTCGGAGCGTTGCCGATAGCAACGACCGAGCCGTCGAGCCGGTCCAGCCAGAGATCCAGGGCGGCAGCGCTCCGCGTGGTCTGCAAGGCCGCCGCCAGCTCAGGCACCGACGGATCGCTCAGCGTGCAGATCACCTCGTTGCCGGCCGGCAACCGCCGCCGCGTGATGCCCGCGGCAACCATCGCCGCGTCGCACAGGATCGGCGCCCCCGCCTGCAACGCGGACCGAGCAGCCTTCACCACACCGGTCGAGTACGCGAGATCCGCCACCAGGTCGGTCATTCCGCACGCGTGGATCATCCGTACGGCGACCTGCGCCACGTCGGCGGGCAGTTCGCCGAGCGCCGCCTCCGCCCGGATCGTCGCGAACGACTGCCGGTAGATCTCGGCGCCGTCGGTCACGTACTCGTACCCGCTCACTGCACTCCTCTCGCGGCCGCAACGGCCTCGGCCAACCCTGCTGCCACCGGTACGCCGTCCAGCGCATATCCATTGCCGGCGGCAACCAAATCGACAAATCCACCGGCCGGCCGCCCGCAGCGTCGTTCACACCCCGACCAGTGCACCGGCCGCCGTCCGGCCGGTATCCGCGGCGTCACCTCGCGCGCATCCGCCCGCACATCCGCCAGCGCCTTCGCGCACCCCGGTTTCCCGGCACACGCGGTCACGCCGTTCCAGGACGACCCCGGCTCGACCACGAGCCCAGCCGGCTCCAAGTCACGAACCGAAGCCTGACCGCCCAGTACTACGGAACGCCAAGGCGTCACCCTGAGCTGACCGTCCCCCCGGTCAGCCACGTCCGCCAACGCAGCCGCTTGTGCAGGCGACAGACTCCCCAGCGGCACAGTCACCACCAGCGCGGTCCGTCCATCTGTCTGCTCGTACGGCCCAGCCAGCAACTCCGTCGAGGCGTGCTCGACCGCTGTCGCCTGCAAAAGCCCTAGCCGCTTGTAGATCTGTACTGCGCCGTCTGGCAGTTCAGCAATCCGCCAAGCCTCCGATCCTTGCGCGGCACGCTCAGCCAGGAACGCCTCCGCAGCCGCCACCATGACCGCGGGGACCTCGTCCAGGGTGATCTCGGCGCCGCGCGACTCACCCCCGAGCAGCAGCACGGCAGTCTGTGTGGGCAGCACCCGCACGGCGACATCAGCTCCCACTGCACCCAGGTCGCCTCGGCCGTCGTCCAGGGCGAACAGGAAACGCCCGGGCAGGCCGGCGAGCTCCGGTCGCCTGCACAGGAGACGGTCGAACTCAGCGGCGAGCGGCAGTACGTCGTACTGGCTGTGGTGGTCGATGCCGGAGAGTGGGGAGGCCAGGATGTTGCGCACTCGCTCGTGTGAGATCGAGGGGAGCAACCCAGCGGCGTACAGGCGGTCCGACAGTTGCTGTGGCGCTCCGGGGCGTAGTGCGCGGATCTGGATGTTCCCGCGGGAAGTCAACTCCAGGTTGCCGTCACCGAGCTCGATGGAGGCGGCAGCGAGCAGCCGGAGCTGCTCAGCGCTCAGCAGGCCGCCGGGCAGTCGTACGCGAGCCAGTCCGCCGTCAGCTGCCTGGTGCACGGCAAGGACCCCAGGACAACGGTCCGGTTGAGTCCTTGCCGAGCTGGTCACAGCCGAGATGCTACGTGCCGCCCACCCGCGCTCTGCGCCCCGCAGGACGCGGTGTGGTGGCTGTCACTCACAGGTGGGGGTGCGGGTGCTCGGGTGAACGGTTCTGGAAGGACAGGATCCCGGGGTTCTTGATCCGGCCGCGCTCGATCTCGATCGCCCGGCGGATCGTCTCGTCGGCGGACCACGACTCGGGTCCGCCCAGGACGGTGCCGAGGTACGGCAGCAGGGCCTCGCTGATCTCCCAGCTCGCGGAGTTCCACAGGTAGGAGGGGGTGTGGTCGACGGCGTAGTACGTGATGTTGTCGCCGACCACGAACGTCGGTTCGCTGAACCCGGTCGGCCGGGCCCAGCTGAAGCCCATCCCCAGGTCGCAGGAGACGTCGACGATGAGGGTTCCCGGCTCGAGCAGCGCCAGGTCCTCCTCGATCAGGAAGGTCAGTGGAGCGTCCGGATTCTGCAGCACGCAGTTGACGATGATGTCGTGCTCGGCCAGGAACCCGGCCAGCGGCACCCGGCCGTCCTCCAGCAGCGCGTGGCTGCGGCGGGGATCCAGCGCCGCGCCGGGCTCGACCTCGTCCTGGTCGTAGCGGACCATCCGGGCCGAGTGGATCGGTGACGCGACAGCGGTGACGTCGCGGCCGGTGAGCACGTCGACATCGTGGATGCCATGCGCGCTCAGCGCGGTCACGGCGCCGCGCGCGGTCGCGCCGAAACCGATCACCACGGCGCGTAGCCGGCGGCCGTAGTCGCCGGTGGAGCCGATCAGGCTCAGGGAATGCAGCACCGAGCAGTAGCCGGCCAGCTCGTTGTTCTTGTGGAACACGTGCAGGTCGAACCGGCCGTCGTCGGTCCAGTGGTTCATCGCCTCGAACGCGATCAGGGTCAGCTCGCGGTCGATCGCCAGCTGGGTGAGCTTCTCGTCCTGGACGCAGTGCGGCCAGCCCCACAGCACCTGGCCCCGGCGCAGTTCGCCGACGTCCTCGATCTGCGGCTTGGGCAGCAGCACGATGTCGGTGGTCGCGATCAGTTCCTCGCGGTCCAGGACGCCGGCGACCGACCGCGACAGCTGCGCGTCGGAGACGCCGAAACGTTCGCCGTACCCGGACTCGACGTAGATGCGTTGCCGCAGCTCCTCGTCGATCCGGTCGAAATGACTGGGATGGATCGGCAGTCGATGTTCGTTCTCCTTGCGAGAACGCCCGACGACGCCAAGGCTGAGCTGGTCCACGGGGGCCCCTTTGGTTACTCCTTGTCTAGCACAGGTGCGGGCCGCGGCGGTGGGCCTGGATCTATCCAGCTCGGGATTATCTTGGAGTAGATGATCCCGGGCTAGGATGAGTTCATGGCGAAGACTCCGCTCCGGACCGTTCCGGATCTGACCGGGCTGCTCAATCACGCCGGTCATGTGCTCGAGACCCAGCTCACCGCCGCGCTCGCCGAGATCGGCCTGACGCCGCGGATGCAGTGCGTGCTGCTCCATGCGCTGGGCGAGGAGCGCACCCAGATCCAGCTGGCCGAGCTCGCGTACCTCGACAAGACCACGATGGTCGTCACGGTCGACGCCTTGGAGAAGGCCGGCTTCGCCGAGCGGAAGCCGTCGGCGTCCGACCGGCGGGCGCGGATCATCGCCGTCACCGGCGCCGGTGCCGAGATCGTCGCCGAAGGACAGCGGATCGTCGACAAGGTGCACGCCGACGTCCTCGCCGCCCTGGCGGCCGCACAGCGCAAACCGTTCACCGAGGCGCTGACGACCCTGGTCGAGGGTCACCTCGCGACGCCGGTCGAGGCGCAATCGGTACGGCGTACCAGGCAGCGCGCAAGTTGATCCGCTAAAAGATCGTCCGCTACAAAACTATCTGCTAAGGTCGTTTTCATGACCAACGACCTCGTGCAGCAACCCCTGTCCACCGCGACAGCCCACCGCGCCAAGGCGCTCGCGGTGCTCTGCGTGATGCAGCTGATGATCATCCTGGACGGGACCGTGGTGACGGTCGCGCTGCCGACCATCCAGGGCGACCTCGGCTTCTCCCAGGCCGGCCTGGCCTGGGTGATGAACTCCTACCTGATCGCGTTCGCCGGCTTGCTGTTGCTCGCCGGCCGGATCGGTGACCTGATCGGCAGCAAGTCGGTCTTCCTCGCCGGGCTCGCGGTGTTCACGGCGGCCTCCCTGCTCTGCGGTCTGGCCACCAGTGCCGAGTTGCTGATCGCAGGCCGCTTCCTCCAGGGGATCGGCGGCGCACTCGCCTCGGCCGTGATCCTCGGCATGATCGTCGGGCTGTATCCGGCACCGGGGGAGCAGGCCCGCGCGCTCGGCGTTTACGGCTTCACGTCTGCCAGTGGCGCCTCAATCGGTCTGATCCTCGGTGGCGTGATCACCCAGACCGTCGGCTGGCACTGGTCGTTCTTGATCAACGTCCCGATCGGCGCGGCTTCTCTGTACTTCGCGGTGCGTCTCCTGGCGCGCACCAAAGGCCTGGGACTCGGCAGGGGAGCGGATGTTGTCGGCGCGGTTCTGGTCACCGCCGGCCTGTCGCTGTCCGTCTACACGATCGTCCAGACGGCTGAGCCCACAGCAAAGCTTCCCCGCACAATCGTGCTAGCGATCGTGTCCGTCCTTCTCCTTGCAGCCTTCGTACTGCGGCAAGCTCGCGCGGCGCAGCCTTTGCTCTCACTGCACATCTTCCGCAAGCGGCAGGTGACCGTCTCCAACCTCATCGTGGTGCTGCTCTTCGCGGCAGGTTTCGGCTTCCAGTTCATGACGGCGCTCTACCTGCAGCGCGTGCTCGGCTACGACTCCCTGCAGACCGGACTGGCGTTCCTTCCAGCACCGATCGTCGGTGCGGTGATGTCCCTTTCCGTGGGCCCGCGGCTCACCGTGCGGTTCGGCAGCCGCACCATCCTGCTGGCCGGCCTGGCTGCCTTCCTGGGAGCACAGCTCATCCTGAGCCAGGCGCCCGTGGGTGGCTCGTACCTGCTCAACGTCGCTCCGGCGCTCCTCCTGGTCGGCCTCGGAACCGGGGTGGGCATCCCAGCCGCGATCATGCTGGCCATGTCGGGCGCGGACGCTGCAGATGCCGGACTGGCGTCCGGCTTGAACAACACGGCTCAGCAAGCGGGCGCAGCGGTCGGTACTGCGGTCCTGGCGACCCTGGCCGCCTCGCGAAGCGCAGTACGGGTTAATGAAGGTGCTGTGCAGGCTGCCGCGCTCAGGGATGGCTACAGCATCGCGTTCTTGGCTGCGGCCGGGTTCGTGCTGCTCGCCCTGCTGCTGGCCGCGACCCTGCTCAAGGCCCGCCGGTAGTCCCGGCGACAGGCGGCAACGCGCCCCGGTGCCTTCGGCAACGAAGCCGCCGGGGCGCTACGGTGTCGGCCGTGAGTATGACTAGGGATCCCGACCGGCTCGTCCTGTTCACCGACGCCGTCGTCGCGATCGCCGTGACACTGCTGATCCTGCCGTTGGTGGAAGCGGTGACGGAGGCGGCCCAGGCCGACGAGACCGCCTGGGCGATGGTTCATGACCAGAAGGACGCGATCTACTCGTTCCTGCTGAGTTTCGTGGTGATCGCAAGGTTCTGGCTGACCCATCATCGCGTCTTCGAACACGTCAAGGCCTACAACAGACTGCTGGTGCAGCTGAATCTGCTCTGGCTGCTCTGCATCGTGATCCTGCCGTTCCCGACCGAGATCATGGGGCACTTCCAGAGCAGCCGGTTCACGGCGGGCTTCTATGTCGGCACGCTGGCCGTCCTCAGCTTCTGCCAGACGGGGCTCACGCTGCTGATCCACGGCCACCGGGAACTCGAGGTCGACGAGAACCCGGTCACGGGCCGCGAGGTGGTCGGCTCCATCACCTTCAGCGTCTTCTCGCTGATCGCGTTCCTCCTCGCGGCCCTGGTGCCCGGCGTCAACTTCTACTCGCTGTTCGCGCTCTTCGTGGCTGCCCCCGCCGCCAGGCTCGCGTACCGCCTGCGCGAGCGACGCGTGTCAGCTGGCTAGACCGGCCCAGAAGGTGCAGTGGTGCTCGGCTGACAGGTCGACCTTCTTGATGCCGCCCTGCTCGGCTGGTGCCAGTGAGAGTCCGGTGACGGCGTGCTTGCCGGCAGGAGCCCAGTGCGGCCGATCGGGCCCATTCGGGTTGCCGGTGCGTGCGAACGCCGTCCAGTAGTCGATCATCTGCTCGGACAACCGCTGCTGGCCGTCCGTCATCGGGAAGTCGTGTCCACCGAGGCTGAACAAGTACGGCAACTCCGTCGCGTGTGAAGCGCCGAACCCGGGCTGCGAGATCGGCGAGTGCTTGTCGGCGAACTCGTACGCGTACACCGGGACCCTCCGAGCCGCCTGCTGGTCGTTGGCGACCTGCGTGCACGACCAGATCCGGTCCGTCGTCAGGACACCCCAGGCAACAGCCGTCGACCCGTACTGCGCCAGCGGGTACTCGCGTTGCACCTTGGCGGCGTCCTTCGCACCCACCATGGCGGTCACCAGCTTCGGGTAGTCCGCGTCGGTCAGCACGCCTCCGTTGAAGGCGTTGACCCACGGCGTGGCCTCGTCATGGTTGTTGCCGGACAACACCGGCACCCGGTGGAACAGTCCGGCCTTCATCGCCTTCGCCGGACTCAGCGGCAGCACCGCAGTACCGCCGTACGCCACCTGGGTGAAGTTCAGCGTGCTGTCCACCAATACTGCGGGGTCTGCGGCGCGCAGACAGGCAAGCATCGGCTGACCCGGCCTGCAGCCGAGCTCCTTCGTGCTGGACGCGGCCCACTCCTTGCCGTTGGCCTGGACTCGGCTTTGCTTGACCCAGGGCGAGTCGGCGGCCTGCGTCGGGTACTGGCTGTTGTCGGCCCAGTTGAAGGCGCAGGAGCCGCTCTGCATGACCGCCTTCGCGAACAGCCCGGCCGCGGTCGGGGAGGTCAGCTGTGCGCAGACGCTCATCCCGCCTGCCGATTCGCCGGCCACTGTCACGTTCCGCGGGTCGCCACCGAAGGCCCGGGCGTTCCGCTGAACCCAGCGCAGTGCCGCCTGCTGGTCCTGGATGCCGTACGTGCCGGAGCCCGGCAGCCCCGGGTAGCCGAAGAAGCCGAAGATCCCGAGCCGGTAGTTCACTGTGACCACTACGACGTCACCGCGACTCGCCATCTTCGCTGCGCCGTAACTGTTGCCGCTGCCCTGGAAGAACCCACCACCAGGGATCCACACCACTACGGCTCGCGGATGGGCCGACTTCGCCGCAGGCGTGGTCACGTTCAGGTAGAGGCAGTCTTCCTCGGTCGAGCCCTTGGGGACCTCGCTGTTGTTCTCACCGGACTGAGCACACGGAGCAGAAAGCGACAGTGCATCGCGTACGCCGGTCCACGGCTTCACTGGTTGCGGAGCCCTCCACCGCAACGAGCCGACCGGCGGAGCGGCGTACGGGATGCCGTTGAAGACCCGCGCGCTCCCGGACGTGGCGCCACGTAGTACGCCCGCATCTGTCCGTACTACGGCCGGCTCTGCGCCAGGAGCGCTCTCTGGTTGAGCTGCGGTCGCACTGTTGACCAGTACTGCGGCCGGAATCAGCGCGAGCGCCATGGCCAGCCGCAGCTTGCTACGAGTGATTCGGAGTCTTGTCATGTCCTGCAGCCTCGGCCCGGACCGGGGTGTCCCGCTTCGGCCGGACGGCCAGTGCACCTACACCTTTGGTCGAACTACCGCTGGTTCCGGCGGAGGAGATAGGTGTCCATGATCCAGCCCTTGCGCTCGCGCGCGGCGGCTCTGACCTCGGTGATCTCCTCGGCCACCTCGGACAGCTTCCCGGCGACCAGGAGTTCGTCCGGCGTGCCGAGATAGGCACCCCAGTAGATCTCCGCGTCCTGGTCGGTGTGGGCGGTGAAGGCCGTCTGCGCGTCGAGCATCACCACCACGTCGTCGACGTCGTCGGGCCAGTTCTTCGCGAGCCGCCGCCCGGTGGTGATCTGGATCGGCCGGCCGACCTGGTTCAGCCCGACCCGGTGCCGTGCCGCCAGCGCGGAGACACTGCTGATGCCGGGGATCACCTCGACCTCGAAGGTCAGCTCGCCGCGGTCCTGGATGTCGTCGAGGATCGCCAGCGTGCTGTCGTACAAGGACGGATCGCCCCAGACCAGGAACGCCCCGACCTGATCGGCGCCGAGCTCACCGGCGATGAGGTCGGCACAGACATCGGCCCGTCGTCGCCGCCAGTCGTCCACCGACTCGACGTACGCCGCGCTGCTGCGGTCGCGCTCCGGATCCTGCCCGACGACCACCCGGTACTGCGAACCGTGCCGCCGCAGGATCTCCTCGCGCAGCTCGACCAGTTCCTGCTTGACCTCGCCCTTGTCGAGTACGAAGAACACATCGACCCGCTCGATCGCCTTCGCCGCCTGCAGGGTCAGGTGGTCCGGATCCCCGGCTCCGATCCCGATCACCAAGATCTCCATGACCGGCGAGCCTAGACGACCCGGTGATCCCGACCGGCCGCCGGGAACCGTGACAGCGCCCGTTGCCCTGTTGACAACTTGTCGCGAGCGCGCTCGCGGCGACAACCCTTCTCGGCCTCACCGCCGCGCTGGCGACCGGTCCCGCGGCCGCCGTCCGCGCACCACAGCCGGACCACCCGTCACCGGCCTCGGGCCGGACTGGTCGCATGAGAAGGTCTTCGGGGTGGACATCCTCGAGATCGACGAGAGCACAGTGCGGGCACTGTTGACCGAGCAGCACCCGGACCTCGCAGTACTCGACCTCCGGTTGGTCGACGGTGGCTGGGACAACCAGCAGTGGCGACTCGGTGACGAACTGGCGGTGCGCATGCCGCGTACGCCGCGCGCTCCGGAGCTCCTGCGGACGGAGCAGCGGTGGCTGCCTGTCCTTGCTCCGGGCCTGCCACTTCCGATCCCGACGCCGGTGCGGATCGGCGAACCCTCCCAGCGCTTTCCGCGAACCTGGACGATCACGACCTGGGTCGCGGGGGAGCCGGCCGACCGCGCGCCGATCACCGATCCCGGCGACGCGGAAGTGCTGGCCGGCTTCCTGGCCGCACTCCACCAGGACGCGCCTGCCGACGCGCCACTCAACCCGACCCGTGGTGTCGCACTGAAGACGTTCGAATCGGACTTCGAGACGTGGATGTCCAACGCACCTGAGCCGCACGTCGACGAGATCCGCGCGATCTGGGCCGACGCCCTGTCGGCGCCGGAGTGGGATCGCCCGCCGGTCTGGGTCCACGGTGACCTGCACCCAGCGAACATCGTGACTGCGAACGGTTCCCTTGCGGGCGTGATCGACTTCGGAGAACTCTGTGCCGGCGACCCCGCGGTCGACCTCGCGTCCGCCTGGGTCCTGCTGCCCGCCGGCGCCGCGGCTCGCTTCTTCGCGGCCTGCGCGACGGACGATGCCACCATCCGCCGCGCCCGGGGCTGGGCCGTCTTCCGCGCCCTCGCCCTGATCAGCATCGGCCTGGCCGGCGACCGAGGCCTCCCCGGCGGCAAACCCACCTGGCGCCCCGCCGGCGAAGCGGCGCTGACCCGCCTCCTCACCTCCGCCTAGCTCGACCTGTTCACCCGGCGATGACGGCGGCGCCGGTGCGGCCGCCGTCGACGTCGAGGGTGGCGGCGTGGATGAAGGCGGACTCGTCGCCGGCCAGGAAGACAGCGGCGTTCGCGATCGCGTCCGGCGTACCGATGCCGCCGTGGGGCGTACCGGTCATCATCGAGGCGCCCGGCTGGTCCGGTGCCGGGTCGGCATAGACGACGCCTGGCGAGATCGCGTTGACCCGTACTCCGGCCGGGCCGAACTCCGCCGACCAAGCGCGGGTCAGCGTCTCGAGCGCGCCCTTGCTCGCGGCATACGCCGCACCGACGGGTATGCCGAGCCGTGCGACCCACGAGCCGAGGTTGATCACCGCACCGCCACGGGCCCGCGCCATCGCCGGTGCGACCGCCGCCATCAGGAAGTACGGCGATTTCACGTTCACCTGGTAGACGAGGTCGAAGGTCTCCTCGTCCGTCTCGGCCGTCGGCGTCCCGTCGATCGCCCCGGCGTTGTTCACGAGGATGTCGATCCGGCCGCCGAGCAGCCGGGTCGCCTCCTCGGCGAGGGCGTTCGCCGCCGCCTTGGAACCGTCCAGGTCGACCGCGACGAAGTCCGCCCGCCCACCCGCCGTACGGATCTCGCCGACCACCTCGTCACCGCGCTGCTTGTTGCGTCCGGCAACGATCACGTGGGCGCCCTCGGCGGCGAAGGCGGTCGCGATCGCCTTGCCGATGTTGCTGGTGGCCCCGGTGACCAGGGCGTTCCTACCTGCCAACCGCATGACTGCTCCTCAGGAAGACTTCGAATGGACCGTGCGGTCCAAGCTACTGGCTAAATTGGACCGTTGAGTCCAAAGTAGCACCGAGAATGGACCAAGCGGTCCAATGGGTAGGCTGAGGCGCATGGAGCGAGCACTCACCGCGAAAGGCACGGCGACCCGGCAACGGATCGTCGAGGGTGCGGCGTTGCTGATCCGCGCGGACGGCGTACCGAACGTCGGGCTGGACGACATCCGGGCGGCCACGGCGACCAGCAAGAGTCAGTTGTTCCATTACTTCCCGGCCGGTAAGGCCGATCTGATGCTCGCGGTCGCGAAGTTCGAGGCCGAGCAGGTGATCGCGGAGCAGTTGCCACACCTGGCCGACCTGACCAGTTGGCGGAAGTGGCAGGCCTGGCGGCGGCGGGTGATCCAGATCTACGACGCGCAGCGCCAGCGCTGCCCGCTCTCCGCGCTGACCGCCCAACTGGGTGCCGGAGACCCCGCGACCCGGGAGATCCATGCGAACCTCCTGGACCGCTGGCAGGGTTACCTGGTCGCCGGCGTGCAGGCGCTCAAGGACTCCGGTGAGGCGGATCCCGGGGTCGATCCGCTGGTCGCGGCGACGTCGATCCTGACCGCCGTGACCGGGGGCGCCGGCATGCTGCAGGCCACCGACCGGATCAGCTACCTGCAGATCGCGCTCACCGACGCGATCGACAACCTCCGCCGACCCGTCCCCGCGACCCGCCGCAAGTCAGCCTGACCCGGCGCCGGCGTGCTCCGCGGAGAAAATCGGAGGAAACTCCGTTTCTGGGGATTAGATCGCCGCGACCGGTGGTTGGCAGTTGGTGCGGGACTCCCCGTCCCGCCTGCTTCGCTTGGAGGACACACCTGATGGAAATCGGTCTGCAGGTTCCCGACTTCACCTGGCCGAACGGCGCGCCCGCGCTCGGTGCCGAGCTCGCCGAGGTGGCCCGGACCGCTGATCGGGCCGGCTTCGGCTATCTCGCGGTGATGGACCACTTCTTCCAGATCAGCGCCGTCGGCCCGGTCGAGAACGACATGCTGGAGGCGTACACGACCCTCGGCTTCCTGGCCGCCAACACGGAGCGGGCGAAGTTGCTCGCTTTGATCACCGGCGTGCACTATCGCGAGCCGGCGCTGCTCGCGAAGGCGGTCACCACGCTCGACGTGCTGTCCGGCGGCCGCGCGGTGCTGGGGATCGGCGCGGGGTGGAACGAGGAGGAGTCCCGGGGGCTCGGCTTCCCGTTCCCGCCGCTGGCCGAGCGGTTCGAGCGGCTGGAGGAGACGTTGCGCTACGTGCTCCAGATGTGGTCCGACGACGACGGACCGTTCGAGGGCAAGCACTATCGGGCCGAGCGGTTGATGAACGTTCCGCAGGCACTGAGCAAGCCGCACCCGCCGATCATGGTCGGGGGCGGCGGCGAGAAGAAGACGCTGCGCTTCGTCGCGAAGTACGGCGATGCGTGCAACCTGTTCAACACGCCGGACGTGGCGCACAAGCTCGAGGTGCTGAAGCAGCACTGCGAGACCGAGGGCCGCGACTACGACGAGATCACCAAGACCGTCTACCAGACGATGGACACCGGCCCGAACGGCGAGAAGACCGCCGAACTCGTCGACGAGCTCGGCCGCCTGCACGAGCTCGGCTTCGACGCGGCCATCGGCGGCGTACCGACACTGCCGAACCTGGAAGCCCTGGAACGCATCGGCGCCGACGTCATCCCGGCGGCAGCCGCCTTCTGACGACCTAGCGCGGCTTCCCTTCGCGCCACTCACGCTCGAAGGGAAGCCGCCAGGCGCGTGGCGCGATCAGTTGGTGAATCGCGTTCGGGCCCCAGGTGCCCGGCGCATAAGGCTTCACCGGCGGCGGGTCCTCCAGCAGCAGCGTCGAGTTCTCCCACAGTGACTCGATGCCCTCGGCTGTCGTGAAGAGCGTGTGGTCACCGCGCATCGCGTCGAGGATGAGTCGCTCGTACGCCTCCAGGACGTCGCCGGCGGTCTCCGTCTCCTGCGTCGAGAACTGCATCGACAGCTTCTCCAGCCGCATCCCCGGGCCGGGCCGCTTGCCGTAGAACGACAGCGACACCCGCGAGGAGTCGGCCAGGTCGAAGGTCAGGTGGTCCGGGCCCTGCGACCCGACCCCGGAGCCGGTCGGGAACATCGTCTTCGGCGCCTCCTTGAAGGCGATCGAGATGATCCGCATCCCCTCGGCCATCTTCTTGCCGGTGCGCAGGTAGAACGGCACGCCGGCCCAGCGCCAGTTGTCGATCCCGACCTTCATCGCGATGAACGTCTCGGTGTCGGAGTCCGGCGCGACCCCTTCCTCGGACCGGTAACCGCCGTACTGACCCCGTACGACGTCCTCGGGGCGGATCGGCAGCATCGAGCGGAAGACCTTGTTCTTCTCCTCCGAGATCGCGCGCGGCTCCAGCGCGGTCGGTGGCTCCATCGCGACGAACGCGAGCACCTGCAGCAGGTGCGTGACGACCATGTCCTTGAACGCGCCGGTCGGTTCGTAGAAGGTGGCCCGCTGGTCGAGGCCGAGCGACTCGGGGATGTCGATCTGGACGTGGTCGATGAAGTTGCGGTTCCAGATCGGCTCGAACAGCCCGTTGGCGAACCGGAACGCGAGAATGTTCTGCGCGGCCTCCTTGCCGAGGAAGTGGTCGATCCGGAAGATCTGCGCCTCGTCGAACGTTTCGTGCACGAAGTCGTTCAGCTCGATCGCGCTCTGCAGGTTGTCACCGAACGGCTTCTCCATCACCACCCGGGCCCGGTCGACCAGGTCGGCGTCCCGGAGCATCTGGATCACCGAGCGCGCGGCCTTCGGCGGCACCGACAAGTAGTGCAGCCGCCGGGTCTCGGGGCCGAGGATCGTCTCGGCCTCCTTCACAGCGGCAGCCAGAGCGTCCGGGCCGGCCGTGGTCGGTACGTAGGTGAGGCGTTCGCAGAACCGCGCCCAGTCCTCGTCGGTGATCTTGTGGGTGCCGAAGGTGTCGACCGCTGCGCGGGCCCGGTCCCGGAACTCCTCGGTGGTCAGCTCTTCGGTCGCAGTACCGATGATCCAGACGTCCGGCGCGAACTTCGACTGCTGCAGGTACGCCAGCCCTGGCAGCAGCTTGCGCTTGGCCAGGTCGCCGGTCGCGCCGAACAACACGATCACGTGCGGTGCCAGCGGCTCCAGATCCCGCCGCGACGGACGGGCGCCGGGAGCGGGGTAGGCGATCGTCTGGGTACGGGAGTCGGGCATTCTCGGTCCTCCTACGGATGACGCTCACACCACAGGCCACAAACGGTTTCAGTGTAGGCGCGTGAGGTGAGGCGAAGAGCGCACTCAAGCGGTGTTCGTGAGTCCCTCGTAAGCAGCCATCAGAATCTCCAGCCCGCGTTCGTCTCCGAGCGGTCCTTCCTCCACCATCTGGTTCATCACGTAGGCGACGGTGAGCCGGGTGTCGAGATCGACGTACACGAGCGACCCACCCCAGCCACCCCAGGAGCAAGCCCGGCCCTGCAGGCCGTAACCCATTCCGTAGTGGATCCGCAGACCCAGTACTTCGTCCACGCCCGCGAACTGCTGCTCCAGCACGCGTTCGCAGCCCGCCTTCGACAGCAGCCGCACTCCGCGGACCTCTCCGCCACAGGCCAGGACCGACTGCACAGTGGCGACCGACCGGGCGTTCCCGAAGCCTGCGGCGGAAGGGATGGTCGCGCGCCGCCACGCCTCGGTGTTGGCGACTTCGGCCGGGACCGGCGGGTTGCCCTCGCCCCGCGACAACAACTCGGGTGCCCTGCTCGGCGCCGGGATGATCGGGGCCACCCGGTGGTCGTCCTCGGGTGACACGCCCAGCTGGAAGTCGGCACCCAGCGGGCCGGCGACTTCTTCGGCGAAGAAGACCGGCAGGCTGCGACCGGTGACGCGGCGAACGACCTCGCCGATCAGGTACCCCTGGGTGATCGCGTGATAGGCACCGACCTCGCCAGGCGCCGAGCTGGGCGCCTGCTCGGCCAGCAGTCTCGTCATCGCCGGCCAGTCGTAGAGTTGCTCGGTCCGCAGCGACTGCTCCCAGGTCGGCAGGCCCGCGGTGTGCCCCAGCACGTGCCTGACCAGCACGTTTTCCTTGCCCGCGGCACCGAATTCGGGCCAGTACGCCGCCACCGGCGCGTCCAGGTCGAGGACGCCGCGGTCGGCCAGGATCAACACGCACAACGCGCTCATCGTCTTGGTGGTGGACCAGACGCAGGTGATCGTGTCCCGCTCCCACGGCCGGGTGCGTTCGGCGTCGGCGTAACCGCCCCAGAGGTCGACCACCAGTTCGTCGCCGAGGTAGACCGCAGCGGACGCCCCGACGTCCTTGGTGTCCAGGGACTTGGTCAGAGAGTCCCGCACCGCCTCGAACCGCTCGTCGCAGCTGCCGTGGATGTCGGCCATGGGGACATCAGACACCCGGTGGCGGAGCGGGACCACTGGATTTCCGCCTCGTACCGTGGGGGTTGTCCGGATCCGCCGCCGGCGTTCGTCGGGTGGGTAGGAGTCCGGACGGCGAGGTGGAGGAGAGCTCGGATGAAGTATCTGCTGATGATCTGCGGGGACGAGTCCGCCGAGGAGTACGCCGACGCGGGGTGCGGCGGGTGGACGGAGGAGATGACGGAGCGCGGCGTCATCGCGGGCGGCGCCGGGCTGCGGCCGCCGCGCGAGGCGACCACCGTGCGGGTCCGCGACGAGGAGTTGCGGATCACCGACGGGCCGTTCGCCGAGACGAAGGAGCAGATCGGCGGGTTCGTGCTGATCGACTGCGGCGATCTGGACGAGGCCATCGAGATCGCCGCCAAGCACCCGGCGGCCGGCTACGGCACGATCGAGATCCGTCCGGTGCTGGAGTTCCCGCCGACGTGACGTTCGAGGAGGTCTACCGGCAGGAGTGGGGCCAGGTGGTCGCCACGCTGATCCGGCTGACCGGTGACTGGGAGCTGGCCGAGGAGTGCGCGCAGGAGGCGTTCGCGGCCGCTTTGGAGCGCTGGCCGCGCGACGGCGTACCGCGCAAGCCGGGTGCCTGGCTGACCACCACCGCACGCAACCGTGCGATCGACTGGCTGCGCCGCGAAGCGGTAGGGGCCGCCAAACTCAAGGAGGTGGCTGCGATGAGCGACGAACCCGAACCGGCGTACGACGTACCGGACGACCGGCTGCGGTTGATGTTCACCTGCTGCCACCCGGCGCTGGCGATGGAGGCGCGGGTCGCCCTGACGCTCCGCACGCTGGCCGGACTCAGTACGGCGGAGATCGCGCGGGCTTTCCTCGTCCCGGAAGCCACCATGTCGAAGCGGCTCACCAGGGCCAAGCAGAAGATTCAGTACGCCGGTATCCCGTACCGCGTGCCGCCCGCGCACCTGCTGCCTGAGCGGACACCCGCAGTACTCGCTGTGTTGTACCTGCTGTTCAACGAGGGGTACTCCGACGTAGTCCGGAGCAACCTGAGTGGTGAGGCGATCAGGTTGGCCCGACTGCTCGTGCAGCTCATGCCGGACGAACCGGAGGCCTGTGGACTGCTGGCGCTCATGCTGCTGCACGACGCGCGACGCGACACCCGGCTGAGCGCGGACGGCGTACTGGTGACGCTGGACGAGCAGGACCGCACTCGGTGGGACCACGTGCAGATCACCGAGGGAGTGGAGTTGCTCGAGGCAACGCTGGCCCGCGGGGCGCCCGGCCCGTACCAGGTGCAGGCCGCCATCGCTGCCTGTCATGCGACGGCTCGTACCGCGGCAGACACCGACTGGCCGCAGATCGCCGCTCTGTACGGACAACTCAAGCAAACCCCGGTGATCGCACTCAACCGCGCCGTAGCGATCGGCATGGCGGACGGACCAGCCGTCGGCCTGCGGCTGCTGGAACAGCTGGCAGCCGGCCCACTGACGGGTTACCACCTACTACCCGCCACCCGCGCCGACTTCCTCCGACGCCTCGGCCGGTACTCGGAAGCCGCGACGGCGTACCGCGAAGCCCGCGAGCTGGCTTCGACAGAGGCCGAGCGCCGGTACCTCACCCGACGGCTGCAAGAGGTTTCGCAGTAGGTGTCCGTCCGGGCGGAGGCCGTTCGTCGGTCGGGTATGACGGACATCAGAACTGCGGTGACAGGGGAGCGGGCCGACCTCGCCGTACTGCTGGAAGAACTGCCCGCGGCCGACTGGGACAAGCCGACGCTGTGCGAAGGCTGGCGGGTACGGGAGCTGGTGGCCCACATCGTGATGCCGTACCGCATGTCGACGGCCAACTTCCTCCTCGGGATGGTGAAGGCGCGTGGCAGGTTCGACCGGCTGGCGGACCGGTATGCCCGCAGTGAGGCGGCTGCGCTCTCACCGGGCGAGCTGACCGAGATCCTGCGGCAGAACCTCGACAATCCCTGGAAGCCACCGGGCGGCGGTGACCAGGGCGCGTTGTCGCACGACGTGATCCACGGCCTCGACCTCACTGTTGCCCTCGGCATCGATCGCCAGGTCCCGGCGGAGCGGATGCGGCTCGTCCTCGACGGCACCAGCCCGCGGCAGCTCAAGTACTTCGCTGTCGACCTCACCGGGATCGAGCTCCGCGCCACCGATCTGGACTGGACCTACGGTGCCGGCGAGAGTCTCACCGGCACCGCTCAGGACCTACTCCTTGTCCTCTGCGGCCGCAGCCTCCCGCCCGGCCACCTGACCGGCCCAGCAGCCAGCCGCTTCACCCGAGCTGACACCGCTTAGAGCAGGTGGCGGTGGGCTGGGCGCAGCGTGGGCTTGGGTGCGTCAGCGGGCTGGCGGCGGAAGAGGCGGCCGCCGTACCGGAGCCACTCGACGTCGCCGTTCGAGCCGCGGACGAAGTTGGCGCGGCTGTGGGTCGGCTCGCCGTCCGGAGTGAGGGCGAGCACGTAGTCCTTGCGGTAGAACGGCAGCCGGAGCGCGGCCTGCCCGTCGAGACTCGCGACCAACGCGCCCTTGTCGGCAGTCAGGTCGAGTCCGAAGCTGCCCGGCTTGCCGTCGATGCCGATCTGGTTGGCGACGTAGCTTCCTTCGTACGCCGCCAGCCGGCGCGGCGGCAGCGCACGCGGTACGGCGGGGAGGTTGCTCAGGCCAGCGAATTCGCGCAGCGCCCAGTCGTCACCGAACAACTCGGCGACCAGCGCGGGGCCGCTCTCGGAGTTGGTGAGCAGGGTGATGGCGAAATCGCGCTCGGGGACCATCAGGAACCCGGAGTGCTGACCGGACCAGTCGCCGCCGTGCTGCACGACGGTCGGGCCCTCGAGCGTCGGACGCAGCATCCAGGTGACCCCCACACCGTCGAGTTCGACGAACAGCGTGCCGCCCGGGCCGGGGTTCGACCGCATCGCGATCCGGGCGCGGTTGCTGAGCAGGTGCGGGATGCCGGGGTGGCCCAGGTGGAAGCGCGCGTACCGGAGTTGGTCGCGGGCGCTCGAGATCAGGCCGCCGACCGAGTGCAGGCTGCGCGGCATCGGGTAGAAGGACGGCTCGACGACGGCCTTGCCGTTCACGATGTTGTGCGAGGCGGCGACGCTGAACCCGCCGAGTTCGCTGGGGAAGAACCGGCTGTGACGCAGCCCGAGCGGATCGACGACGAGTTCGCGGGTGGCGGTCTCGTACGGCTTGCCGGTGACGACCTCGATGATCCGGCCGGCGACCCCGATCGCCGCGTTGTTGTAGGCGAAAACCTTGCCGAGCGGCGTGAGTTGCGGCAGTTCGGCGACGCCGCCGACGTATCGCGCGAGGGCGTCGTCGCCGTCGCCGAAGTCCTCGAAGTAGTCGCCCTGCCAGCCGGCCGAGTGGTTGAGCAGGTGGCGGACGGTGATCCGGGCGGCGACCGACGGATCCGCCGTACGGAAGTCGGGGAGGTAGGCGCGAACCGGCCGGTCGAGGCGGATCCGGCCCTGCTCGACCAGGCGCATGATCGCCGTGGCGGTGAAGGTCTTGGTGGTCGAGCCGATCCGGAACACCGTGTCGGCGGTGACCGGCGACGGCTGATCGACGTTGGTGACCCCGAACCCGCGGACGTACTCACGACCGCGGTACCACAGGCCGAGGCCGGCGCCCGGGATCGCGTACTTCGCCATCCCGGCCTCGATCTTCTCCACCAGCCGGTCGATCTTGGCGGCCTCGCGGGCGTTGGTCGTCGTGCCGGTTGAGCGGGCGGTGGCGGGGAGGGTGGGCAGAGCGGCGGCCGGTACGGCGACCGCCGCGGAGCGGAGCAGGGTACGGCGAGTGAGCGACACAGCGACTTCTCCTCGGGCGTCGGGGAAATGCTTCCGGTCACGCTATTATTACCAAACTTGGGATCAATGCGGACCCTGAACTATCCCTGATGGAGTGCCGATGGAAGCGTCGCCGACCCCGATGTCGGACCTGTTGCTGCACCCGGTCCGCTGGCGGATCGTGCAGCGCGTGCTGGGCCGGGAGCTGACCACGACGGAGCTCAAGCGAGACCTCCCCGACGTACCGACCACCACGCTGTACCGGCACGTCGCCGTACTGATCGACGCCGGCTACCTCACCGTCGTCCGTGAGCGCCGCGTCCGCGGCACCACCGAGCGCACCCTGACGCTCGATCAGACCAAGGCCGAGGGGATCGACGAGGCCGAAGCCCGGGCGATGACGCCGGAACAGCATCGCCAGGGCTTCCTGCTGATGCTCAGCCGCCTGGCCGCCGACTTCGATCGCATGGTCGAGCGCGGCGACCTCTACGAGCGCCTACCCCAACTCGGCTACCACCAAGCCGCCCTGTACGTCGACGCCGCCGACCAGGCCGTGATCTCCCAAGGCATCAACGCTGTTCTCGAGCCCTATCTCGAAGATGCCCCGGGCAAGGACCGCGTTGTCCTGTCAGTGATCGCCCTGCCTGACGTCTGACTCGTCAGCGGCGGCGCAGCCGGGCGTGCTCGATGGCTGGTGGGGTGGCGTGGTAGTTGTCGGCCGGATCCAGTTCGGTGCCCGGCGGGACGATCTCGTCGATCCGGTCGAGGAGGTCGGGGGACAGGTCGAGTTCGGTGGCGGGGAGCAGGCTGTCGAGTTGTTCCTGGGTTCGCGGACCGATCAGCACGGACGTCACGGCCGGGTGCGCCCGGACGAAGGCGATGGCCAACTGGGGCAGCGTCAGGCCGGCCTCGTCGGCGAGCGCCGTGAGCTTGGCGACAGCCGCCGCCTTCGCCTGACTGGTCGGTGTTGCCGGGTCGTAGCTGGAGGGACGCACCGAGGCCCGGTGCGACGAAGCGAGGTTTGCGCGGCCCGACAACCAGCCACCGTTGAGCGGGCTGAAGGTGAGGACGCCGATGCCGTACCGCTGGGTCACCGGGAAGACGGACGCCTCGGGGCGACGGGTGAAGATCGAGTACATGGTCTGCTCGGTCAAGAAGCGGTGCGTACTCCGCCGCTCCGCGGCCCACTGGCCCTCGACGATCGTCTCGGCCGGGAACATCGACGACCCGAAAGCCAGGATCTTCCCCGCTTGAACGAGGTCGGACAACGCCGCCAGCGTCTCGCCGACGTCGGTCCCGTGGTCCGGGCGGTGGAGTTGGTAGAGGTCGAGGTGATCGGTGCCGAGCCGGCGGAGACTGTTCTCGACGGACCGGACGATCCAGCGCCGGGAGGCGCCGCGCTGGTTCGGGTCGGCGCCCATCGGCAGGCCGAACTTGCTCGCCAGGACCACCTCGTCGCGCCGGGTCCTGATCGCCGTACCGACGATCTCCTCGGACTCGCCACCGGAGTACATGTCGGCGGTGTCGATCAGGTTGATCCCGGCGTCGAGGGCGCGGTGGATGATCCGGACCGAGTCCTCGTGGTCCGGGTTGCCCATCGTGCCGAACATCATCGCGCCGAGGGCGACGTCGCCGACCGAGAGACCGGTGGCGCCGAGGATTCTGCGTTGCATGGGGTGGCTGCCTTTCTGCCCGATTGCTGACCCTTCGATCAGAGCACCGGGAGGCGCCGAAGCGTGAGCCTCATGCTGGCGCCGACTTGCGCGATCCTGCCGACTTGGCGTTGCCGCTGTGGCGCACACTGGGGGAGTGGACCTGCTCGACGAAGTTCGGACGCTGATCATCCGGCATGCGGCCGGGCAGCGTGGGCACAGCCGGCAGGTGATCGACGGGGTCCAGGTCAGCAAGCTCGACGAACCGACCGAGCCGACCGCCGGAGTGGCCGAGCCCTCCGTCGCAATCGTTGCCTCAGGCATCAAGCGGACGGTGCTCAACGGTGTGGCCTACGAATACCGCGCGGGTCAGTTCCTCGTCGCCTCGCTGGATCTGCCGGTGATCGGCCAGGCGCTGAAGGCGAGCCGGGAGGAGCCGTTCGCCGTGGTCAGCATCCGGCTCGACCCGGTGGAGATCGCACCGCTGCTGCTCGAGGCGCCGGCCCGCCCACCGCAGTACGGCGGTCTGGTGGTCAGCGACGCGACGACGGACTTGCTCGATCCTGTCGTGCGGCTCCTGCGGATCGCCGACCGGCCGGACGACGTACGGGTCCTGGCGGCGGGGATCCGGCGGGAGGCCCTGTGGCGCCTGCTGACCGGCGAACAGGGCGCGCTGGTCCGGCAGATCGGTCTCGCCGACGGCATGCTGGCCCACATCTCGACGGCGATCCGCTGGATCCGCCGTCACCACAACGAACCCCTCCTGGTCGCCGACCTGGCCGAGCTGGCAGGCATGAGCCCGTCGACCTTCCACCGCCACTTCCGCGCCGCGACCTCGATGACCCCCATCCAGTTCCAGAAGGAGATCCGCCTCCAGGAAGCCCGCGTGCTGTTGCGCACGCAGGCGCTCACAGCAGCCGAGGTCGCCTACCAGATCGGCTACACCAGCCCCGCCCACTTCACCCGCGCCTACCGAAAAGCCTTCAGCAAAACCCCCAGCGAGGACCGCACCCCCGGCTGAATTCACGCTAGGTGCGCGTAGCGCCCCAGCGGCCGCTACCCGCACCCAGAAACCCACAGCAACCACCGTCGGGGGGTCCCGGGGGGCGAAGCCCCTCCGGGGCGGGGTGTGGGGGCCGCGCCCCCACAAAACACATTGGGCGATCCCCACTCGCGCTCTCCCGCGAGTACAGACCGCCCAGATCGACCGCGCCCCCGGCAGGATTCGAACCTGCGCACCCGCCTCCGGAGGGCGGTGCTCTATCCCCTGAGCTACGGGGGCTCAGGAACGAGCAGAACATTAGCAGGGAAATCCATCAGGTCCCGCATTGGGGAGGACCCTGAACCGGCCCTGGGTCTTCTGCGCGTCGGGATCTGTGGGTGGTGAGTCGGCGTCATAGTGGTTGTAACCCCACAGCTGAAAGGAAAACTCATCATGGCTAGCGCACTGGTTCGTCCGAAGAACGACCGCTGGATCGGCGGTGTCTGTTCCGGCCTGGCGCGTCGCTTCGGCACGACGCCGAACGTGATGCGCCTGATCTTCGTGGTCAGCTGCCTGCTGCCCGGCCCGCAGTTCCTGATCTACATCGTGCTCTGGGCCCTGATGCCGTCCGAGGACTGAGGTACCCGGTAGGCGCTCGCCGCGAGAGGGCGTGAAAACCTGCTCCGCATGAGAGTCCGGGTGCCGGCGCTGGTTGCCGTACTGTGCCTGCTGCCGGTGGTCGGCGGTTGTCAGGTCGGTCCGGCGGCGCCCGGGCCTGCCGAGTTCCGGGCCGGGCCGCCGCCGTGGGACGCGCCGCGCGACGCGGTCTCGTACATCGACAAGGCCGGCTTCGAGCGGCTGCCGCTCGACTTCAGCGGCCCGGCGCCGTACACGCTCAAGATCGCCGTCACCGTCGGCGGCAGGTCCGTGCAGGTCCCGCCGGGGATCGGCGTCGACCGGCGTCGCGCCGAGCAGGCTGCTGTTCACACGCACTCTTCCGACGGCATCGTGTACGTCGAGGCGAAGACGACTGCCGAGCGGCCGACCCTGAAGCAGTTCTTCGAACTGTGGGGAGTCCGGTACGACGGCAAGTGCCTCGGCGACGCGTGTGGGGGAGTCACGGTCCTGGTGAACTCCCAGCCGGCCGCCTGGGACACCCCGTTGCAGCGCGACGCGAAGATCCAGGTGACGGCGAAAGATGGCCCGCGGCCGTAACGCGGCAGCCCGTAGTACGGATTGTGTTGGCAGGGCAGTTCGCCGTACGTCGTGCGCTCGGCTGCCGCCGAACTCACGGAGGTCTGACCCATGATCCGCACGGTCGCAGCCATCGCCGCAGCCGTCACCTTGCTGACAGCTTGTTCCGGCAAGGACGACACCAGTACCCCGCCACCGGCCGGCGCGCCGACGGTGTCTACGCCAAGTGCCAAGCCCGCCGCCAAGCCGGTCGCGCGGAAGGCGGCCGACGGCAACAACCTGAAGGCGTGCGCGGACGGGACCTGCGAGGTCTACGTGAAGACCGGCACCCGGATCCCCGTCAAGACGAAACTCTTCGGCTCCGCCACCCTGATCGTCTCCCGGGTCAGCTCCGGCGGCGTCGACTACGGCGGCAGAAGCGCCTGCTGCAGCGTCAGTGCCACCAACCAGCAACCCGGCAAGACCGTCCGCCTCAACAAGCTCAAGATCACCACCGTCACCATCACCAGCCCCACAGCCATCCTCCGCCTCCACCCCGCCTGAACCGCCCGGGGCGGGGCTGCGGGGGAGTCGTTGTACCGGGCTGTGGATGGTGGGTCAAGGGTTTGGGGGGTTGGCCATTAGGCTGAGGCGGTGACTCCGGAACAGCTCGCTGAGAAGATCCTGCAGGCCCTGACCGCGCTCGTCGACGACGGCACCATCACCGTTGACGGCGGGCTGCCGGGTGAGCTGAAGGTGGAGCGACCCAAGAACCCCGAGCACGGGGACTACGCGACCAACGTCGCCATGCAGCTCGGGAAGCGGTCGAGCCTCGGCAACCCGCGCAAGCTCGCCGAGTTGCTCGCCGCCAGGTTGCGGGACGACGAGGCGATCACGGCCGTCGAGATCGCCGGGCCGGGATTCATCAATCTCCGGGTCGCCGCCGATGCCCAGGGCAAGATCGCCGCCCAGATCGTCGCGGCCGGACCGGCGTACGGCGGTAGTGACTCGCTCAAGGGTCAGCCGATCAACCTGGAGTTCATCTCCGCCAACCCGACCGGCCCGCTGCATCTGGGCCATACCCGGTGGGCCGCCGTCGGTGACGCGCTGGCCCGGGTGCTGACCGCGGCCGGCGCGAAGGTGACCCGGGAGTTCTACGTGAACGACCGCGGCGCGCAGATGGACAAGTTCGGCGCCTCGCTGAAGGCGGCCGCGCACGGTGAGCCGATCCCGGAGGACGGCTACCACGGGGAGTACATCAACGACCTGGCGAAGCAGATCGTCGAGGAGGTCCCCTCGATCATGATGCTGCCGGACGCCGAGCAGAGCGTCGCGTTCCGCGAGGCGGGGTACGAGCGGCAGCTCAAGGAGCAGCAGAGCCAGCTCGAGCACTTCCGGACCAAGTTCGACGTGTGGATGTCCGAGCGCAGCCTGCACGAGCAGGACGGTGTCGGCCACGCGATCGAGAAGCTCCGTGAGCAAGGTCACCTGTACGAGGCGGACGACGCGCTCTGGATGCGCACGACCGACTTCACCGACGACAAGGACCGGGTGCTGATCCGGACCAACGGCGAGCCGACGTACTTCGCCTCCGACGCGGCGTACTACGTGAACAAGCGCGAGCGCGGCTTCGAGGTCTGCATCTACCTGCTCGGCGCCGATCACCACGGCTACGTCAACCGGCTCAAGGCGATCGCGGCCTGCGCCGGCGACGACCCCGAGCACAACATCGAGATCCTGATCGGCCAGCTGGTGAAGATCCTCAAGGGCGGCGAGGAGATGAAGCTGTCCAAGCGGGCCGGTACCATCGTCACGCTGGCCGAGCTGGTCGAAGAGGGCGGCGTCGACCCCCTGCGGTACACGTTGTGTCGCTACCCGGTCGACTCCCCACTGACCCTGGACATCGAGGAGATGACCAGGCAGGTCAGCGAGAACCCGGTGTACTACGTGCAGTACGCGCACGCCCGGCTTGCCTCGATCCTGCGCAACGCGGACGACCTCGGCATCAAGCTGGACGAGTTCGAGCCCGGTCTGCTCAGCCACGAGCGCGAAGGCGACCTGCTGCGCGCGCTGGCCGAGTTCCCGCGCGTCGTCGCCACCGCCGCCGAGCTGCGCGAGCCGCACCGCATCGCGCGGTACCTCGAGGACACCGCCTCGGCGTTCCACAAGTTCTACGACAGCTGCCGCGTGCTGCCGCGCGGCGACGAGGAGGTCGAGCCGGTGCATCAGGCCCGGCTCACCCTGGTCGCCGCCACCCGGACCGTCCTCGCCAACGGGCTCGACCTGCTCGGCGTCTCCGCTCCGGAGCGGATGTGAGGGCGCACGAGGCGGGCACCCTGCACGCCGACATCGGGCACAAGGCACCGCCGTGGCTGCGGGCGCCGGGCAACGTCAACGACCTGGTCACCCAGCTGTGGTCGACGAACTCCAAGAAGAACGGTGATGGCGCGCTCGAGGTCGGCGGGGTCGACGTCCGCGACCTGCTCGCTGAGCACGGCAGCCCGGCGTACGTGCTGGACGAGGACGACTTCCGCTCCCGGGCCCGCGCGTTCAAGGAGGGCTTCAAGGACTTCGACGTCTACTACGCGGGCAAGGCGTTCCTCTGTACGACGATCGTCCGCTGGGTGATGGAGGAGGGGCTCAACCTCGACATCTGCTCGGGTGGGGAACTCGCCGTCGCGTTGCGGGCAGGCGCCGACCCGAAGCGGCTCGGGTTCCACGGCAACAACAAGTCGGTCTCCGAGCTGACCCGGGCCCTCGAAGCCGGCGTCGGCCGGATCATCGTGGACTCCCAGGACGAGATCTCCCGGCTGATCGAGCTGGCCGCCGAGCGCGACCTGGTCGCCCCGGTGATGGTCCGGGTCACCGCCGGCGTCGAGGCGCACACCCACGAGTACATCGCGACCGCGCACGAGGACCAGAAGTTCGGCTTCTCGATCACCTCCGGCGCGGCGTACGAAGCCGTTGCCCGGGTCAACGAAGCACCGGAGCTGCAACTGCTCGGGCTGCATTCGCACATCGGCTCGCAGATCTTCGACTCGTCCGGGTTCGAGGTGGCCGCCAAGCGCGTGATCGCCTTGCACGCAAGGGTTTCCGACGAGCTCGGTGTCGACATGCCGGAGCTCGATCTCGGTGGCGGCTTCGGCATCGCCTACACCACCCAGGACGATCCGGCCGACCCCGCACAACTGGCCACCGAGATGGGCAAGATCGTCGAGCACGAGTGCCGCGGATTCGGCGTCGAGGTGCCGAAGGTCTCGATCGAGCCGGGCCGCGCGATCGTCGGGCCGGCCATGTGCACGGTCTACTCGGTCGGCACGGTCAAGGAGGTCGAGCTCGACGCGGGCGCCTCGCGCACCTACGTCTCCGTCGACGGCGGCATGAGCGACAACATCCGCACCGCCCTGTACGACGCGGACTACTCCTGCACGCTCGCCAATCGGTACTCCGACGCGACGCCGACGCTGGCCCGCGTGGTCGGCAAGCACTGCGAGTCGGGCGACATCATCGTGAAGGACGAGTTCCTGCCCTCGGACGTGCAGCCCGGGGACCTCGTCGCCGTACCGGGCACCGGGGCGTACTGCCGGTCCATGGCGAGCAACTACAACCACGTACCGCGGCCGCCGGTGATCGCGGTGAAGGACGGCCGGACCACCGTCGTCATCCGCCGCGAGACCGAGGACGACATGCTGGCACTCGACATGGGGGCGGCCCAGTGAGCAAGGCTTTGAAGGTCGGACTGCTGGGTTGTGGCGTGGTCGGGACCGAGGTGGTCCGGATCCTCACCGAGCGGGCCGACGACCTCGCCGCCCGGGTCGGGGCGCCGCTGGAGATCGCGGGCATCGCCGTACGCCGGGCCGGCCGCGCCCGCGACATCGCGGTCGACCCCGAACTCGTCACCACCGACGCCCAGGCACTCGTCTCCCGCGGCGACCTGGATCTCGTCATCGAGGTGATCGGCGGCCTCGAACCGGCCCGCAGCCTCATCCTGACCGCGCTGGAGAACGGCGCCTCGGTCATCACGGCGAACAAGGCCCTCCTCGCCGAGGACGGCCCGACGCTGTTCGCCGCCGCGGAGAAGTACGAGCGGGACCTGTACTTCGAGGCGGCCGTCGCCGGGGCGATCCCGATCCTCCGCCCGCTGCGCGAGTCGCTGGCCGGTGACGACGTGACCCGGGTGATGGGCATCGTCAACGGCACCACCAACTACATCCTGGACAAGATGGACTCCACCGGCGCCGGCTTCGACGAGGCGCTCGAGGAGGCCCAGGCCCTCGGGTACGCCGAGGCCGATCCGACCGCGGACATCGAGGGCTTCGACGCGGCCGCGAAAGCGGCGTTGCTGGCGAGTTTGGCCTTCCACACCAGGGTTTCCATCGCCGACGTCCACCGCGAGGGCATCACCGAGGTGTCGGCCACCGACATCGCCTCGGCCCGTGAGATGGGCTGTGTGGTGAAGTCGCTGGCGATCTGCGAGCTGGACGAGGCGACCGATTCGGTCAGCGCCCGGGTGTATCCGGCGATGATCCCGCTGAACCACCCGCTGGCCTCGGTCCGGGACGCCTACAACGCCGTTTTCGTGGAATCCAAAGCGGCCGGCGAGCTGATGTTCTATGGTCGTGGTGCCGGCGGCGCCCCGACGGCCAGTGCTGTCCTCGGGGATCTGGTGTCCGCCGCGCGCAACCGGCTCAAGGGTGTGCCGGGGGTCGGCGAGTCGTCGTACACCCAGCGGGCCGTCCGGCCGATGGGGGATGCGCTGACTCGCTATCACGTGTCGCTGGACGTGGCCGACAAGGCCGGCGTGCTGGCGGCGGTGGCGACTGCGTTCTCCGACCACGGGGTGTCGATCCAGACCGTCCGGCAAGAAGGCCGCGGCGGTGAGGCACAGCTGGTCGTGGTCACCCACACCGCCACCGACGCCGCACTCTCCGCGACCGTGGAGGCCCTGCGCGACATGGACATCGTGCGAGAAGTCAGCAGTGTGATGCGGGTCGAAGGGGACTAGACATGAGCAAGCAGCGGCCACACCTGTGGCGAGGCGTGATCGAGGAATACCGCGACCGGCTGCCGGTCTCGGGGGACACTCCGGTGGTCACGCTCGGCGAAGGCGGAACGCCGCTGGTGGCCGCGCAATGGCTCAGCGAGCAGACCAACTGCGAGGTCTGGCTCAAGGTCGAGGGCAACAACCCGACCGGTTCGTTCAAGGACCGCGGCATGACGGTCGCGATCTCGCTGGCCGCGCAGGCCGGTGACAAGGCCGTGGTCTGCGCCTCCACCGGGAACACGTCCGCCTCGGCCGCCGCGTACGCCGTACGGGCCGGTCTGTTGCCGCTCGTGCTGATCCCGGCCGGGCGGATCGCGAAGGGCAAGCTCGCGCAGGCGATCGTGCACGGCGCGCAGTTGGTGACGATCGACGGCGGGTTCGACGACTGTCTGCGGATCGTGCGCGAGCTCGGCAAGCACTACCCGGTCGCCCTGGTGAACTCGGTGAACCCGGTCCGCCTGGAAGGCCAGAAGACGGCGGCCTTCGAGGTCTGCGACGCGCTCGGCGACGCGCCGGATCTGCACGTGCTGCCGGTCGGCAACGCGGGCAACATCGCGGCGTACTGGAAGGGCTACCTCGAATACAAGAAGGACAAGCTGTCCTCGAAAGCCCCGCAGATGTGGGGTTTCCAGGCGGAAGGTGCCGCGCCGATCGTGCGCGGTGCGATCGTGGCGAACCCGGACACCGAGGCGACCGCGATCCGGGTCGGCAACCCCGCGTCCTGGACGCTGGCCGAGAACGCCCGGGACGAGTCGGGCGGCCGGATCGAGGCGGTCTCCGACGCGCAGATCCTTTCCGCACAACGCGATCTTGCTGCTCGCGAAGGGGTTTTCGTCGAGCCCGCGTCGGCAGCCGGGGTTGCTGGATTGCTCGCGACGAAGGCAGCCGGTCGGCTGGACGGTGGGCAGACCGTGGTGATCACTGTCACAGGGCACGGGTTGAAGGACATCGACACCGCGCTGGCCCACGCGCTGCCCCACGAGACTCCGGTGACCCCCGCGGAAACCGACGCCGTCGCACGCGTCGCCGGACTGGTATGAGCTCGGGCACACCTGACGCGGTCCCATCGGCCGACGGAGCGGCGGCTTCGGTGGGCGGGGTTGTGCGGGTTCGAGTGCCTGCGACGAGTGCGAATCTCGGGCCGGGCTTCGACGCCTTCGGGCTTGCGCTGAGTTTGTACGACGAGTTGACGGTGACGCCGGGTGGGTCCGGCGTGACCGTCGACGTGGTGGGGCCGGGCGCGGGTGAGGTGGCGTTGGACGAGTCGCATCTGGTGGTGCGCTCGATCCGGGCCGGCCTCGAGTCGCTCGGCGCCGTCGTACCGGGGTTCAGCTTGCGATGTGAGAACCGGATTCCGCACGGTCGCGGACTCGGTTCGTCGTCCGCCGCGATCGTCGGCGGTATCGCGGCGGCGTACGGACTGACCGGTACGCCGCTCGACCGCGACCGCGTGGTCGAGCTCGCGAACGAGATCGAGGGGCACCCGGACAACGTGGCGGCCGCGGCGCTCGGGGGATTCACGATCGCGTGGACCGAGGGCGACAAGGGTCGTGCGGTTCGGCTGGAGCCGGCGGGGGGATTGGCGGCGGTGGCCTATGTGCCGGTCACTCGGGTGCTGACGAAAGAGGCACGCGGGTTGCTGCCGGCCGCAGTACCGCATGCCGATGCTGCTGCGAACGCAGGCCGGGCGGCGTTGCTGGTCGCGGCTTTGACCTCGCGACCGGAGTTGCTGATGACGGCGACCGAGGATCGGCTGCACCAGGAGTTTCGCGAACCGGCGATGCCGGAAAGCCTGGCTCTCGTGCACAAGCTCCGCGGCAGTGGCCTGCCTGCCGTCGTGAGTGGCGCGGGCCCGACCGTCCTCGTGCTGGATGTTGCCGGGGGTTTGCCGGCCGCACCGGACGGGTGGGAGCGGTACGAGCTCGGGATCGATCCAGTCGGCGTACAGGTCTGGTCGGAGCAAACTGAGCGAGGGCCGGCCGGCGGACGGGAATGAACAGTGCCGGACACGCGTTGAACCTCCCGAGTCTCCAGTTGCCCCCTTGGTGGTGCTAGTCTCGACTCACCCGATCCCCTCCAGGTGATCGGCGAACTCTCGTCGCTTCCGGGCTTAGCTCCCGACACCAGATGTCTGCGGCGACCTCCCTGTGAAGGACTTGCGCCGCCTGCGTCGGATAACTCCGGGGGGAACCGGATTCAGCGAGAGCCTCTTATACCCACGTCACCTCCCCGTCGATCGAGACGGCGTCGGTCGTGGGTGATGATTCCGGGCGATGAACCTGAGGACATCGTCCATCCGTGTGGGAAGGACCTCACGTGACAGAAACTGTTGAAGCCTCCAGCGGAGCCGGCACCTCGCCGGCCGACGCGGGCGCCACCACGCGCCGCCGCAAGGCCGGAGGCGGCCTCGAAGGCATGCTGCTCCCCGAGCTCAAGCAGCTCGCCGGGACGCTCGGCATCAAAGGCACCGGCGCGCTGCGCAAGGGCCAGCTGATCGAGGCGATCAAGGCTGCCCAGTCGGGTGCCGGTGCGGCGGGCGCCTCGCGTTCGCGCTCCAGCCAGCCGACGCTGGACGAGGCAGCCGCGGAGCCGGTGGCCGTCAAGGCCGAAGCTCCGGCGCGGGTCGGCACTCGCCGGGCCCGGGCCGCCGCAGCCGACAGCGGCGCGGCAGAGAAGAACGTCGAGGCGCCGGCCGCGAAGGCCGCCGTCCAGGACAAGCCCGCCCAGAACAGCGGCACCCAGAACAGCGGCACGCAGAACAGCGGCACCCAGAACAGCGTCGCGCAGAACGGCGTGGCCCAGGCCGGCGCTGCTCCGGTCGAGGCCGCCGCGACCGCACCGGTCGTCGAGCGGCACGCCGACGCCGACGCCGAGAGCCGGGACGACCGCTCCGGTGGCCGCGAGGGTGGCCGGGACCGCAGCCGCGGTCGCGACAACCAGCGCACCGACCGCGACGGCGCCCAGGTCCGGGACAGCCGCGAGGGTCGCGACAACCAGGCCCGCGACGGCCGCGAGGCACCGGCCCGCGAAGGTCGTGAGGCACCGGCCCGCGAGGTACAGGTGCGGGACGGCCGCGACGCGCAGGCCCGCGACGCACGCGACGGCCAGAGCCGCGACCGCAACGACAACCGCGACCGCAACGAGAACCGCGACGGTCAGAACCGTGACGGCCGCGACGGTCAGAACCGGGACAGCCGCGACGGTCAGAACCGGGACGGCCGCAACGACGGCCGCGGTGAGCAGAACCGCGACAACCGCGGTGAGCAGCGCACCGACGGTGCCCGGGGCGACCAGCGCACCGACCGGCAGAGTCAGACCGACCGGGGCGAGGACGGCGACGGACGCCGTCGCCGCCGCCGGGGGCGTGACCGCGACCGCGGTCAGACCGTCGGCCGCGACTCCGGTGGCCGCGACAACAGCCGCAACAACCGCGGTCGCGGCGAGCGGTTCGACCCGGAGCCGACCATCAGCGAGGACGACATCCTGGTGCCGGCCGCCGGCATCCTCGACGTGCTCGACAACTACGCGTTCGTCCGGACCAGCGGCTACCTGCCGGGCCCGAACGACGTGTACGTCGCGCTGTCGATGGTCAAGCGCTACGGCCTGCGCAAGGGTGACGCGATCACCGGCGCGGTGAAGCAGCCGTCGGACGGCGAGCGCAAGGAGAAGTTCAACCCGCTGGTCCGGATCGACACCGTCAACGGGTCGGACCCCGAGGTCGCCAAGCAGCGTCAGGACTTCAACAAGCTGACCCCGCTGTACGCGACCGAGCGGCTCCGCCTGGAGACCGAGCCGAACGTGCTCACCACCCGGATCGTCGACATCGTCAGCCCGATCGGCAAGGGCCAGCGCGGCCTGATCGTGTCGCCGCCGAAGGCCGGTAAGACGATGGTGCTGCAGGCGCTCGCGAACGCGATCACCACGAACAACCCCGAAGTACACCTGATGGTCGTGCTGGTGGACGAGCGGCCCGAAGAGGTCACCGACATGCAGCGCACGGTCAAGGGTGAGGTCATCGCCTCGACCTTCGACCGGCCGGCCGACGACCACACCACGGTCGCCGAACTGGCGATCGAGCGGGCCAAGCGGCTCGTCGAGCTGGGTCACGACGTCGTCGTCCTGCTCGATTCGATCACCCGCCTCGGCCGGGCGTACAACATCGCGGCACCGGCCAGCGGCCGGATCCTGTCCGGTGGTGTCGACTCGTCGGCGCTGTACCCGCCGAAGCGGTTCTTCGGCGCGGCCCGCAACATCGAGGACGGCGGTTCGCTGACCATCCTCGCGACGGCGCTGATCGAGACCGGCTCCAAGATGGACGAGGTCATCTTCGAGGAGTTCAAGGGGACCGGCAACATGGAGCTGCGGCTCCGCCGCGAGTTCGCCGACCGCCGGATCTTCCCGGCCATCGACGTGGTCGCCTCCGGTACCCGCCGCGAGGAACTGCTGATGAGCAAGGACGAGACCCAGGTCGTCTGGAAGCTCCGCCGGGTGCTGTCCGCGCTCGACGGCCAGGCCGCCCTGGAGCTGTTGATCGGCAAGCTCAAGGAGAGCAAGTCGAACATCGAGTTCCTGCTCCAGGTCAACAAGACCACCCCGTCGACCGGCGGCACCGGCCGCAGTACGGACGACGGCAACTAGTACTACGGCCCGCCGGCCACCCCCCGCAACCTGATCGGATCGCCCCGGAATACCGGGGCGATTCGTCAGGTTGAGGGATCTGATGGCAGACTTGTCTGTTGGTTCCGGTTCACGTGCGCACCAAGCGGACGACCCGGACCGCCTTTGACTCGAGGAGACCCATGAAGAGCGACATCCACCCGAACTACGTGGCGACCAAGGTGACTTGCACCTGTGGCGCGCAGTTCGAGACGCACTCGACCGCGGAGAACGGCACGATTCACGCCGACGTCTGCTCGCAGTGCCACCCGTTCTACACCGGCAAGCAGAAGATTCTCGACACCGGTGGCCGCGTCGCCCGCTTCGAGAAGCGGTACGCGAAGAAGTAGCGAGTTTCCGGCGCCGGTCCACGAATCCTTCAGGGGATTCGGGACCGGCGCCGTTGCGTTGTTCCGGCCAAAGGAAGGAGTGCGGGCATGTTCGAGGCAGTGCAGTCGCTGAAGGCGGAGTACGCCGAGCTGGAGCGACGGATGTCGGATCCCGAGCTGCACTCCGACCAGGCGGTCGCGCGCCAGGTCGGCAAGCGGTACGCCGCGCTGGCGCCCGTCGTACGGACGTACGACGAGTGGCTGCAGACTGCCGACGACATCGAGGCGGCCCGCGAGCTGGCGCACGAGGACCCGGCGTTCGCCGAGGAGGCGACCAAGCTCGAGCACCGGCGCGACGAGCTGGCCGAGAAGCTGCAGGTACTGCTCGTGCCGCGGGACCCGAGCGACGACAAGGACGCGATCCTCGAGATCAAGGCCGGTGAGGGCGGCGACGAGTCGGCGCTGTTCGCCGGTGATCTGCTGAAGATGTACCTGAAGTACGCCGAATCGCAGAACTGGAAGACCGAGGTCATCGACGCGGCCGAGTCCGATCTGGGCGGCTACAAGTCGATCACGGTCGCGGTGAAAGCCAAGGGCACGCCCGAACCCGGCGAAGCGCCGTACGCGAAGCTCAAGTTCGAGGGCGGCGTGCATCGGGTCCAGCGGGTGCCGGTGACCGAGTCGCAGGGGCGGATCCACACGTCGGCGGCCGGTGTCCTGGTGCTGCCCGAGGCCGAGGACGTCGACGTCGAGATCGACCAGAACGACCTGCGGATCGACGTCTTCCGCTCGTCCGGTCCGGGCGGCCAGAGCGTCAACACGACCGACTCGGCGGTCCGGATCACGCACCTCCCGACCGGCATCGTGGTCTCGATGCAGAACGAGAAGTCCCAGCTGCAGAACCGCGAGCAGGCGATGCGCGTCCTGCGGTCGCGGCTGCTGGCCGCCGCGCAGGAGGCCGCCGACCAGGAAGCGAGCGACGCCCGGCGTTCGCAGATCCGCACGGTCGACCGGTCCGAGCGGGTCCGCACCTACAACTTCCCGGAGAACCGGTTCTCCGACCACCGGGTCGGCTACAAGGCGCACAACCTGGACCAAGTCCTCGGCGGCGACCTCGCCCCGGTGATCCAGGCCCTCACCGAGGCCGACCTGACCGCACGCCTCGAGGCCGTCGAATCCCAGTGAGCACCAGGACCGTCCTCGCCGAGGCGACCGCGCGGCTGCGGGAAGCCGGCGTCGCCTCACCCGACTACGACGCCGCCGAACTGCTCGCCCACGTCGCCGGCGTCAGCCGCCTGCAGCTCGGCCTGATCGATCTCACCGACCAACTGCAGGCCCGGTACGACGAGTTGGTGGCCCGCCGCGCCGCCCGCGAACCGCTGCAACACCTCACCGGTACGGCGGCCTTCCGCTACCGCGAGCTGGTCGTGGGACCGGGCGTCTTCGTGCCGCGCCCGGAGACCGAGGTACTCGTCGGGTGGATCCTCGATCGGATCGCCGACGTCAAGGAGCCGCTGGTGGTGGATCTGTGCAGCGGATCGGGCGCGATCGCGGGTGCCGTGGCGACCGAGCGGCCGGACAGCACTGTGCACGCGGTGGAGCTGTCGCCCGAGGCGTGCGTCTGGGCGCGGCGCAATCTGGCGGGCACCGGCGCGACCTTGCACGAGGGCGACATCGACGGCTGCCTGCCCGAACTCGACGGCCTGGTCGACGCGGTGATCGCCAACCCGCCGTACATTCCCTTGACTGCCTGGGAATCCGTGACGGCCGAGGTCCGGGATCACGATCCGGCGCTGGCGCTGTGGTCGGGCGACGACGGGCTCGACGAGATCAAGGTGGTCGCGGCGACGGCCGGGCGGCTGCTGAAGCCTGGTGGCTGGTTCGGCTGTGAGCATGCGGATGTGCAGGGCGAATCCGCTCCTGCGGTCTTCGCCGCGACCGGCGTTTTCACCGAGGTCCGCGATCAGCTCGACCTGGCCGGCCGCCATCGTTTCGCCACCGGCCGCCGCATCTGACGCCTATTCGTAAACGACGAACTCGGGTGTGGGTTTGAGCGCCAGCACCTGGGCCGGCGTCATCAGCGCGCCGTGCCGGGTGTCCTCCTTGTAGAAGAGCTTGAAGCCCGTGTGGACTCCGGGCGCCATCGTCGTGGTGAGCTTGCGCCAGGTGGATTCCTTGTCGATGCGACCGCCGATGCCGTCGACCGACTTGATGATCTGCACCCCCGGATGCTGCTTCAGGGCCTTCTCGTTGCCGACGATCCGGGCTGATAGCTGGTGGAAGACGAAGACCTTCTCCGGCAGGTCGTACTGCGCGACGAGACCGGCCAGGTACGCCGCGACCGAGTCGAGTTCGGCGCCGGTGGTGTGGCCGAAGACCTTGCCCGGCACCTGCCCGGGACCGACCGCCCACTCGGGATCGAAGGCGAGCCCGACATCGGGTTCCTTGAGCCAGCGCTCGAGCACCTTGATCTCTCTGAGGATGTCGGCGCGGCCCGGCTGGATGTCGAGCAACAGCAGCATCCGGTGCTTGCGGGCGACCGTGAGGTAGTCCTGGATCTTGGCGTCGGGCAAGCGGCTGCGGTACTGGCCGTCCTTACCGGCGTGGCCGTTCGCGACCACCACGATGAGTTCCATCACCGGCAACGGCGTCCTGCCGCCGGCGTACGCCTTGGACAGCGTTTCGAGCCGGCCGGCCTTGGCCTCCAGGTTCTTGTCGAGCGGCCCGAGCGCGGGGGAGCCGGGCAGCCCGACGTACCCGACGAGCTGGTACTTCGGGAAGATCTGCCGGCCGCCGCGCGGAAGTTCCCCGTCCGCGGGCGGCGCGGCCAACGGCGTGGTGGACGGTCTGGGGGACGGCTTCGCAGCGGGCGGCGGCTGCGAACCGGTATCCGCCTCGGTGTCGCTGCACCCGGCGAGCACACCGAACACGAGCGCCGTCAGGACGACAAGGAGCTTGTGCTGTTGGACCACCGCACCACCCAACCACGCCGCATCGACAGACCCACGTCGTCGCGTGTCACCCAAGCCGGCCTCAGGCGTGCTTGGCGACGTACTCGTCGATCTCGGTGAGCAGCGCGGTCTTGGTGCCGTCGTCGGCGAACGAGACGGTGACGGCGGTCTTGGCGAACTCGGCGATCCCGTGCGCGTCCAGGTCGAGCAGGTCCGCCACGACGGCGTACTCGTTGACCAGGGTGGTGCCGAACATCGGCGGGTCGTCGGAGTTGATCGTGACGACCAGGCCGGCGTCGACCATCGCGCGGATCGGGTGTTCGTCGTACGAGCGGACCGCCTGGGTGGCCAGGTTCGAGGTCGGGCTGACCTCGAGCGGGATGCGGTGCTCGCCGAGGTAGTCGATCAGCGCCGGGTCCTGGGTCGCCGAGGTGCCGTGGCCGATCCGCTCCGCCTTGAGCACGCGGATCGCGTCCCAGATCGTGTCGGGTCCAGTCGTTTCGCCGGCATGCGGGACGCTGTGCAGACCGATCGCCCGGGCCTCGTCGAAGTACGGCGCGAACTGCGGCCGCGGTACGCCGATCTCCGGGCCGCCGAGGCCGAAGCCGACCAGGCCCTCGGGGCGGATGCCGGTCGCGATCTTCGCGGTCTCCACGGCGCCCTCGAGGCCCAGCTCGCCGGGGATGTCGAAGATCCAGCGCAGCGTCACCCCGAGTTCCTTCTCGGCCGCGGTCCGGGCGTCCTCGATCGCCTCGCAGAACGCCTCCGGCGCGATCCCGCGCAGCACCGACGTGTACGGCGTGACGGTGAGCTCGGAGTACCGGATGTTCTGCGCGGCCATCTCGCGGGCCACCTCGAAGGTGAGCAGCCGCACGTCGTCCGGCGTACTGATCAGGTCGACGACGGTCAGGTAGACCTCGATGAACTTCGCGAAGTCGGTGAAGGTGAAGTACTGCGCGAGCGCGGCCGGGTCGGCCGGCACCGGCGATCCCGGATGGCGGGCGGCGAGTTCGGCGACGATCCGCGGCGTCGCCGATCCGACGTGGTGGACGTGCAGTTCGGCCTTCGGCAGCCCGGCAAGGAATTCACGCGACACAGTCATGGCCGGGATCCTATGCACCTGCCCGGCACGCTCGCTCGGAAGCTGACAATCATTTGTCAGAAGTGCTCCCGGCAGCCCGCCGGGTGGCCCGGCTGGAGACCGCGACCGGGTGAGTGGCACGATTCACTGCGTGAGCGAGCGCTTTGACTTCACCGGAGACGAATTGGTGCCGGCCTACCGCGCGGCCGTGGACGCCATCGAGGCCGGTGATCTGGTCGTGTTGCCGACCGACACCGTGTACGGGATCGCCGCGGACGCCTTCAAGGCCGACGCCGTGCAGCGGCTGCTGGACGCCAAGGGCCGCGGGCGCGACATGCCGCCGCCGGTGCTGATCTCGGTGGTCGAGTCGCTGGACGCGCTGGCGACCGACGTACCCGAGGCCGGGCGGAAGCTGTGCGAGGCGTTCTGGCCCGGGCCGCTGACGGTGATCTGCCATGCGCAGGGGTCGCTGATGTGGGACCTGGGGGAGACCCATGGGACGGTCGCCCTGCGCGTGCCCGACCACGAGAACACGCGCGAGCTGTTGTCCCGGACCGGTCCGCTGGCGGTCAGCTCGGCGAACAAGAGCGGACAGCCGGCGGCACTGGACGTGTACGACGCCGAGGCGCAGCTGGCCGATTCGGTCGCGGTGTACCTCGACGGTGGCGAGGTTACCGGTGGGCAGCCGTCGACCATCGTCGACCTGACCGGCGACGTACCGCACGTCGTACGGATCGGCGCCCTCTCGATGGCCCAGATCCGCGAGATCGTCCCCGAAGCCACCACCGACCTGGAGCCCGACGCGCCGGTGGAGGACGTGCAGGCGGAGGACGTGCCCGCGCAGGACGAGCCCGCGAAGGATGTGCCCGCGCAGGCCGTGCCCGCGCAGGCCGTGCCCGCGGAGGACGTGCCGGCGCAGGACGAGCCCGCGAAGGATGTGCCCGCGCAGGCCGTGCCCGCGGAGGACGTGCCAACCGCTGACGGTGCGGCGGCGTCCAACGAGGAGAAGCAGGCCGAGGAGCCGAAGCCGGACGAGAGCGTCGTGGCGGGTCCCGAGGCCGGGGAAGAGACCGTGGTGGACGGCAAGGCGCCTGATGTGAGGCCGGCGGACTAGTGCGCGAGTATCTGCTCGTCCTGTTCGTGGCGATGGCCACGACCTTCCTGCTGACCGGGATCGCCCGCAAGATCGCCCTCCGGTACGGCGCCGTCGCCAAGGTCCGCTCCCGCGACGTCCACAAGGTGCCGATCCCGTACTTCGGCGGCGTGTCCATCCTCGGTGGACTGATCGCCGGTTACGCGGTCGCCTCCAGCCTGCCGTTCCTCGGTGACAGCCTGCAGGTCGCCCACGACGCCCGGGCGATCCTGATCGGCGGTGTGGTGATCTGCGCGGTCGGCGTGATCGACGACCTGGTCGAGCTGGACCCGATCACCAAGCTGGCCGGCATGGTGCTGGCCGTCGGCGTGATGATCGTGCAGGGCATCCAGCTGTACTGGCTGCCGCTGCCGGGCGGCATCTTCTCGCCACCGCCCTCGCAACTCGCGGTGCTGACCGCCGGCATCCTGCTGGTCTCGACCAACGCGGTGAACTTCGTCGACGGCCTGGACGGACTGGCCGCGGGCGTCACCGCGATCGGCGCGACCGCCTTCTTCACCTACTCGTACGTGCTGAACGTCGAGCAGAACCTCGACCGCGCGACGACCTCGACGATGATCACGGTCGCTCTGGCCGGTGCCTGTCTGGGCTTCCTGCCGCACAACTTCTTCCCGGCCAGGGTGTTCATGGGCGACTCCGGAGCCCTGCTGATCGGACTGATGCTGGCCGCGTCGACGATCAGCCTCACCGGCCAGATGGACCCCAACGCCGTCCCGTACGAGGTAGGCGGCTCGAGTCTGCTGCCCGCCCTGCTGCCGCTGATCCTGCCGATCGCCGTCCTCGCGATCCCCGCGCTGGACCTGACGCTGGCCTACATCCGGCGTACCAAGGCCGGCCGTTCGCCCTTCGCGGCCGACAAACTCCACCTGCACCACCGCCTGATGCAGCGCGGCCACTCGCATCGCCGCGCGGTCCTCCTGATGTACCTGTGGACCGCGCTGATCGCTTTCGGCGTGGTCGTCCTCGGCCTGCTCCTCTCGGTCTGGACGGTCATCCTCGTCCTCGCGGTCACGGTCACGGCCATCCTCTTGACCACCGGCCTGCCACGCCGCGCCGCGAAGCCGCTGGCGAAGGTCTGATCCACGCGGCAACCAGCCCCGCAGTACCGGGAGGGGACCAGACCAGTGCGTGTCGTGGCCTACCGATAGGGTGTTCGTGTACAGCGGCAGGGACGCTCGTTTTGCTGATCGTTCTGCTAGCCATTTTGCTAGCCGAGCAGACTTTGTGCTAGTTTTCACAAGCACCAGCTAAGAAGAGTTTCACCCCTGACCCCGCCCACCCGACGACCGAGGGCAAGAATCCCGGTCGCCAGCAGGACGGAACCACCAGATGGCTCCCTCAGACCGAGGTCCGAAAGTCGCCGGCCAGGCCACCAGGCATCCGGCGTTGGCAATGCTGCGCGGCGCTCTCGTCGCCGGCTTGGTCGTCGGCGTGAATGCTGCCGCCGTCTCCGCGGTCGCGGCCGGCCTGAAGGGCCTGTGGGGCGCACTGCTGGGTCTGCTGATGGTGATCGTCTTCTCCGGCGCCGGCCTGCTCGCGCTGCACCTGTCCCGGCGTACGTCGCCGACGATGCAGCTCGCCCTCGCGATGGCTTCCTACACCGGGCGGATCGCGATCTTCGGCGGCCTGCTCGCCGTCGCGATGAATTCCGACAGCCTCGGCGAGAACGTCGACCTGACCGCGCTGGGGATCAGCGCGATCGTGGTCGTGATGGGCTGGATGGCCGGCGAGATCTGGGCCTGGTCGCACCTGCGGGTGCCCATCTACGACCTGGACCACGAGGTGACGGCGTGATCACCCGCGGTAGTGCCGCGGCAAGCCGTTTCCCAACTGTGACAAGGGATGTGGCGCAGTGCACGGATGTCAAGGTGACCGCGCGACGCGCCGACTGGTACCTTTCGGGTGCCAATGAGCCAGCACGAGGATCCGAAGCCGACACCCAACACAGCGGGCGACGGCTGGCGGGTCCTGTCCTACTTGATCGGCGGAATCCTCGTCTACGGGGGAATCGGCTTCGGGTTGGATCGCTGGCTGGGCACCCAGTTTCTGCTTCCGGTGGGCATCGTCCTCGGTGCCGGCCTGACGATCTTGTTGTTGAACTTCCGGTACCGGCAGCGTCCCTGACCCGTACCGGGTCTGACGTAGTTGACCGCCTTGCCCTGAGCCGCCCTGCCCTTAGCCCGATGGCGAACGACTTGAGCACGACGCGAGAGGAGACCCGGTGAGCGCCGGCGTTTCGACCGAGTTCATTTCACCCGGTCCACAAAGCTTCAACACCACCCCGATCATCGACGGTGTCGACTGGTTCACCAAGCCCGTCCTGGTGGCCGCCTTGTCCGTGGTGGTGATCGTCTGGTTCTACTGGGGCGCTTCGCGCAAGGCCGCCGTCGTGCCGTCGAAGCTGCAGTTCGCCGGTGAGCTGGGCTACAACTTCGTCCGGAACTCGATCGCCCGCGACGCGATCGGCAGCCACGACTACATGAAGTACGTGCCGTACCTGTGCGGCCTGTTCTACTTCATCCTGCTGAACAACGTCGCCGGGACGATCCCGCTGATCCAGTTCCCGACCTTCAGCCACATCGGCTGGGCGTACGTGGCCGCGATCATGAGCTGGGCCATCTACAACGGGGTCGGCATCAAGAAGAAGGGCCTGTGGGGCTACTTCAAGCACCAGACGATGCCGGCCGGTGTGCCGGTCTGGCTGATGCCGCTGATGATCCCGATCGAGTTCATCTCCAACATCCTGGTCCGGCCGGTCTCGCTGAGTCTGCGGTTGTTCGCCAACATGTTCGCCGGCCACATCCTGCTGCTCGTCTTCGTCACCGGTGGCGACTACATGCTGCGGGAGTCCGGCAGCATCGCGCTGGGCGGCGTCGGCATCATCACCTTGCTGATGGGCCTCGCGATCGCCGGCCTGGAGCTGTTCGTGCAGTGCATCCAGGCCTACATCTTCGTCGTCCTGACCGCGCAGTACATCGGCAGCGCGATCGCCGACGAGCACTGATCCGCCGTACCACTCACAGACCCGTTGTAACGGAAACCCGGATAGCCCTTATCCGTACCGAAAGGAACACAGCGCAATGAACGCTCTCGACATCACCGGCAACATCGCCGTACTGGGCTACGGCCTCGCCGCGATCGGCCCGGGCGTCGGTGTTGGTCTGATCTTCGCCGCCGTGATCAACGGCACCGCGCGTCAGCCGGAGGCGCAGAGCAAGCTGCAGTCGATCGCGTGGATCGGCTTCGGTGTCACCGAGGTGCTGGCGATCATCGGTATCGCCCTCGCCTTCGTGTTCAAGAAGTGAGCCCACTCTTTACTGACTGACAGGACTCAGACATGTTGACGATCGTGCTACCGCTCAGCGAGGCCGCGGGCGAGGACCCGAACCCGCTGCTGCCGCACAACGCCGAGATCATCTTCGGCTTCGTCTTCCTGATCCTGCTGGCCATCGCCTTCGCCAAGGTCGTCGTACCGAAGTTCGAGAAGGCTTATGCCGATCGGACCGCGGCGATCGAAGGCGGGATGAACGAGGCCAAGCAGGCCCAGGCCGAGGCGAAGGCGGCGCTCGACAAGTACAACGCGCAGCTGGCCGAGGCCCGCCAGGAAGCTGCGAAGATCCGCGAGGACGCCCGCGAGCAGGGCGCGCTCATCATCGCGGAGATGCGTGAGCAGGCGAACGCCGAAGCAGAACGCATCGTGACCCACGCCCGCACCCAGATCGACGCCGAGCGCAGCCAGGCGGTCGCCTCGCTGCGCAGTGAGGTGGGCACGCTGGCCACCTCGCTGGCCGGCCGGATCGTCGGTGAATCGCTCGAGGACGAGGCGCGCCAGCGTCGTACGGTCGAGCGCTTCCTGGCCGAGCTGGAGTCCTCGGAGTCGGCCCGGCAGGCAGTCGGAACGGACGGCTGATGCGCGGCGCATCGAAGGAGTCACTCGCCCGGGCCCAAGCGGTCCTGGCGGGTGTCACCGTCTCCGACAGCCTCGGCGACGAGCTGTTCTCGGTCGCCAAGGTGCTCGACAGCAACGGTTCGTTGCGGCGGGCACTGACCGATCCGGCCCGGCCTGCCGCGGCCCGGACCGGCCTGGTCGGGCAGTTGTTCGGCGGCAAGATCTCCGCGCCCGCGCTGGAGATCCTGACCGCCGCGGTAGACGGACGCTGGGTCAGCGCCCGGGACCTGGCCGACGCCCTCGACCAGCTGAGCGTCGAGGCCGAGGTCGCGTACGCCGACTCGCAGGGCAAGCTCGACGAGCTCGAGGACCAGCTGTTCCGCCTCGACCGCGTGGTCGTGGCGGAGCGGGCACTCGCCGACAAGCTGAACGACCGCACCATCCCGGTCGCGGCCCGGCAGGAACTCCTGCGTGGACTGCTGCAGGGCAAGGCCGATGACGTCACCGTGCGGCTGGCCGAGCGCGCGGTGGACGGCCGGGGCCTGCACTTCGCGGCCGCGATGCGCTCCTACCAGGTCGCCGCGGCGGCCCGGCGGGACGCGAGTGTGGCGACGGTACGCGTCGCTGCCGATCTGACCGAGGACGAGCGCACCAGGCTCGCCGAGGCGCTCGGCCGGCAGTACGGTCGGCAGATCCAGCTGAACGTGATCGTCGACCCGGCGGTGGTCGGCGGCGTCCGGGTGGACATCGGCGACGAAGTGATCGACGGAACCATCGCGGCCCGGCTCGACGAGGCGCAACGGCGCATCGCGGGCTGACCCTAACGACATATTGCGGCGCTAGTGGTCAGCAAGCCTCTAGAGCCATCCACAGGCCAGCCAGGCCAAGGAAGCAGGGACGGAAGATAATGGCGGAGCTCACGATCAGGCCGGAGGAAATCCGGGACGCCCTGGATCGCTTCGTCTCCGACTACGAACCGGAGACGGCGACCCGCGAAGAGGTCGGCACCGTTGTCGACGCAGGCGACGGCATCGCGCACGTCGAGGGGCTGCCCTCGGCGATGACGAACGAGCTGCTGGTGTTCGAGGACGGCAGCCAGGGCATCGCCCTGAACCTCGACGTCCGCGACATCGGCGTCGCCGTGCTCGGTGAGTTCAGCGGCATCGAGGAAGGCCAGCAGGTCCGCCGGACCGGCCAGGTCCTGTCCGTGCCGGTCGGCGAGGGCTACCTGGGCCGGGTCGTCGACCCGCTCGGCAAGCCGATCGACGGCCTGGGTGAGATCAAGGACCTCGAGGGCACCCGCGCGCTGGAGCTGCAGGCGGCCGGCGTGATGGACCGCCAGGAGGTCCGCGAGCCGCTGCAGACCGGGATCAAGGCGATCGACGGGATGATCCCGATCGGCCGCGGCCAGCGCCAGCTGATCATCGGTGACCGCAAGACCGGTAAGACGGCGATCGCGGTCGACACGATCATCAACCAGAAGGCCAACTGGGAGTCCGGCGACCCGAAGAAGCAGGTTCGCTGCATCTACGTCGCGATCGGCCAGAAGGGCTCGACGATCGCCTCCGTGCGCGGTGCGCTCGAAGAGGCCGGCGCGATGGAGTACACCACCATCGTCGCCTCCCCGGCGTCCGACGCGGCCGGCTTCAAGTACGTCGCGCCGTACACCGGTTCGGCCATCGGCCAGCACTGGATGTACCAGGGCAAGCACGTCCTGATCGTCTTCGACGACCTGACCAAGCAGGCCGAGGCCTACCGGTCGATGTCGCTGCTGCTGCGCCGCCCGCCGGGCCGTGAGGCCTACCCGGGTGACGTCTTCTACCTGCACAGCCGGCTGCTCGAGCGTTGCGCGAAGCTGTCCGACGAGCTCGGCGGCGGCTCGATGACCGGCCTGCCGGTGATCGAGACCAAGGCCAACGACGTCTCGGCCTTCATCCCGACCAACGTCATCTCCATCACCGACGGCCAGATCTTCCTGCAGTCGGACCTGTTCAACGCCAACATCCGCCCCGCGATCGACGTCGGTGTCTCGGTGTCCCGGGTCGGTGGCGCCGCGCAGGTCAAGGGCATGAAGAACGTCTCGGGTTCGCTGAAGCTGGACCTGGCGCAGTTCCGCGCCATGGAGGCGTTCGCGATGTTCGCCTCCGACCTGGACGCCACCTCGCGTCGTCAGCTGGACCGTGGTCAGCGTCTGGTCGAGCTGCTGCGCCAGCCGCAGTACTCGCCGTACGCGGTCGAGGACCAGATCGTGTCGATCTGGTCGGGGACCAACGGCAAGTTCGACGACGTTCCGGTCAACGACGTGCTCCGGTTCGAGCGCGAGTTCCTGGACTTCCTGCGGCGCGAAAGCAACGTGCTGGACGCCATCCGTGAGTCCGGCAAGTTCGACGACGACGCCGCGGCGGCCGTGACGGACGCCATCGAGAAGTTCAAGCCGACCTTCCAGACCTCCGACGGCCAGCTGCTGGCCGGCAAGGAGGAGACCGAGGCGATGGACTCCGGGGACGTCGAGCAGGAGCAGATCCGCAAGCAGAAGCGGGGCTGATCACCCATGCCAGCCAGTCTGCGGGAGCTTCGCGAGCGCCGGGCCTCGGTCTCGACGATCAAGAAGCTCACCCGTGCGATGGAGCTCATCGCGGCGTCCCGGATCGTCAAGGCGCAGCAACGCGCCGCGGCGGCCGGTCCGTACGCGCGTGAGCTCACCCGTGCCGTGTCGGCGGTGGCGACGTACTCCAACGTCGACCACCCGCTGACCACCGAGAAGCCGAACCCCAAGCGTGCCGCGGTTCTGCTGATCACCTCGGACCGTGGCCAGGCCGGGGCGTACTCCTCCTCCGTGATCCGCGAGGGCGAGCGGCTCAACCAGTTGCTCCGCGAGGACTCCAAGGAGGTCGTTCCGTACCTGAGCGGCCGCAAGGGCATCGCCTACTACACCTTCCGGCAGCGTGAGGTCGCGCAGTCGTGGAGCGGCGACTCGGACTCGCCGTCGTTCGCCCGGGCCCGGGAGATCGCCGACGCGTTGATCGAGGCGTTCCTGACCCCGACCGAGGAAGGCGGCGTGGACGAGATCCACATCGTCTTCACCCGGTTCGTGTCGATGCTGACCCAGCGCCCGGACGTCATCCGGTTGCTGCCGTTGGAGGTCGTCGAGGGCGACGAGCCGCCGGCGCCGGACGAGGTACTGCCGCTGTACGAGTTCGAGCCGTCGGCCTCGGAGGTACTGGACGGGCTGCTGCCGAAGTACGTCGCCAGCCGGATCCACTACTGCATGCTGCAGGCCGCGGCGTCCGAGCTGGCCAGCCGGCAGCGGGCGATGAAGTCCGCGACCGACAACGCTCAAGATCTGATCGAGTCGCTGACGCGGCAGTTCAACCAGGCGCGTCAGGCGCAAATTACCCAAGAAATCAGCGAGATCGTCGGTGGCGCCAGCGCGCTGGCCGATGCCAACGCCGGGAGCGAGTGAGAGAGATGACTGCCACGGTTACCGAGAAGAACAACGAGGCTGTCGCCCCGGGCGTCGGCCGCGTCGCCCGGGTGATCGGCCCGGTCGTCGACGTCGAGTTCGCCGCGGACGCGATGCCCGACATGTACAACGCGCTCGAGGTGGACATCACCCTGGGCGACAACACCCAGACGATCACCCTCGAGGTCGCGCTGCACGTCGGCGACAACATCGTCCGGGCGATCTCGATGAAGCCCACCGACGGCCTGGTCCGCGGTACCGAGGTGCGCGACACCGGTGCGGCGATCTCCGTCCCGGTCGGCGACGTCACCAAGGGCCGGGTCTGGTCCGTGACCGGCAAGTGCCTGAACCAGGACGAGTCCGAGTTCGAGATCACCGAGCGCTGGCCGATCCACCGCAAGGCGCCGGCCTTCGACCAACTCGAGTCCAAGACCCAGATGCTGGAGACCGGCATCAAGGTGCTGGACCTGCTCACGCCGTACGTGCAGGGTGGAAAGATCGGCCTGTTCGGCGGTGCGGGTGTCGGCAAGACCGTGATGATCCAGGAGATGATCTACCGGATCGCGCACAACTTCGGTGGTACTTCGGTGTTCGCCGGCGTGGGTGAGCGCACCCGTGAGGGCAACGACCTGATCCACGAGATGGAAGAGGCCGGCGTCTTCAAGGACACCGCGCTGGTGTTCGGTCAGATGGACGAGCCGCCGGGCACCCGGCTGCGGGTGGCGCTGTCCGCGCTGACGATGGCGGAGTACTTCCGCGACGTCGCCGGCCAGGACGTGCTGCTGTTCATCGACAACATCTTCCGGTTCACCCAGGCCGGTTCCGAGGTCTCCACGCTGCTCGGCCGGATGCCGTCCGCGGTGGGTTACCAGCCGAACCTGGCCGACGAGATGGGCGTTCTGCAGGAGCGGATCACGTCGACCCGCGGTCACTCGATCACCTCGATGCAGGCGATCTACGTGCCGGCCGACGACTACACCGACCCGGCCCCGGCGACCACGTTCGCCCACCTGGACGCGACCACCGAGCTCTCCCGTGACATCGCGTCGCGTGGTCTGTACCCGGCCGTCGACCCGCTGACCTCCACGTCGCGGATCCTCGACCCGCAGTACATCGGCCAGGAGCACTACGACGTGGCCGTCCGGGTGAAGCAGATCCTGCAGAAGAACAAGGAACTGCAGGACATCATCGCCATCCTCGGTGTCGACGAGCTGTCCGAGGAGGACAAGATCGTCGTCGCCCGGGCGCGCCGGATCGAGCAGTTCCTGTCGCAGAACACCTACATGGCGGAGAAGTTCACCAACATCCCGGGTTCCACCGTGCCGCTGAAGGACACCATCGAGTCCTTCAAGAAGATCACCGAGGGCGAGTGCGACCACATCGCCGAGCAGGCGTTCTTCAACACCGGCTCGCTCGAGGACGTCGAGCGCAAGTGGGCCGAGCTGCAGAAGGAAAACTGAGATGGCCGATGATTCCGCGAAGCACCTCGAGGTAGCCCTCGTCGCGGCCGAGCGGACCGTGTGGGAGGGGCAGGCGAAGATCGTCATCGCCCGCACCACCGACGGCGATGTCGGCATCCTGCCGGGGCACGCGCCGTTGCTGGGTCTCCTGCAGGGTGGCACCGTCCAGGTGCGGACCGTCGACGACGAGTACTTCGTCGCGGCCGCGCCGGACGGCTTCATCTCGGTGGCGAACGACCGGGTCTCGATCCTGGCCGAGAACGCCGAGATGGGTCACGACATCGACCTGGAAGAGGCCAAGCTCGCGCTCGAGCGGGCGCAGGCCGCGGGCACGGACTCCGAGGACGAGCAGGAGCACGTCCGGCTCGCCGAGGCCAGGGTGAGGGCCGCCGAGAAGGCGTCCTGAACCGACCTGCCATAATTGAATATCGTCACAGTCAGTAGGGTTCGGGGTAGGTGCCGCCAGGTCGTCGGCATCAGGAATGAGGTCGGCACTTATGAGCACAGTCCTCGATGTGGTCGGGGTCTGTCTGCTTGCCGCCCTACTGCTGATCGTTGCTTTCGCGTGCCGTCGTCGCTGGTTGTCCAGGGACGGCGGCACGTTCGATGCCAGCCTCCAACTCGCGGAGAAGGAGCACGGCCGCGGCTGGGCCCTCGGCCTTGCCCGGTACGTCGGTGACGACCTCCAGTGGTTCCGGGTCTTCAGCCTGGCCTGGTGGCCGAAGCTCACGGTGAACCGCCGCCAGCTGCAAGGCGTCACGACCCGGCGCCCGATGGGCAACGAGCCACTCGTCACCTATGCCGGCCACGTCATCGTCGACGCCGAACTCCGCGACCGCACGGTCCATTTCGCGATGACCGAAGAAGCCCTCACCGGCGTCCTCGCCTGGATGGAATCCGCCCCACCCAGCACCCAGACCTACCTCTGAGGTTTGACCGTCCCGACTAGGGTCGGGATATGACGGGTGTGTTGCTGGAGCTGGATCTGACCAGGGGTGTGTTGGAGATGCCGCCCGGGTCGCCGTTGGCTGCGTTCCGGGCGCGGCATCTGCCTACGCTGCGTGAGCTTGTGTCCGCGCTGCGGAAGGGTTCGCGGGACGACGCGGTCGTCGGGCTCGTGGCGCATCTCGGCGGGCAGGGGTTGTCGCTTGCGCAGGTGCAGGATCTGCGCGAGGCGGTGACGGAGTTCCGTACGTCGGGGAAACCCGCTGTCGCCTGGACCGAGTCGTTCGGCGAGGTGGGCGGCGGGACCGTGCCGTACTACCTGGCCACCGCGTTCGACGAGATCTGGGTGCAGCCGTCGGGTGAGCTCGGTATCACCGGCGTTTCCGTGCAGGCGACCTTCATCAGGGGAGCGCTGGACAAGGCCGGGGTGATCCCGCAGTTCGGCAAGCGGCGGGAGTACAAGACCGCCGTGGACACCTTCACCGAGAAGGAGATGACCGGCCCCGCCCGGGAGATGGCGTCGCGGCTGGCGGAATCGGCGTACGAGCAGATCGTCGAGGGCATCGCCGTACGGCGTGGGCTGGAGCCCGCTCGCGTCCGGGAGCTCGTGGACAGCGCGCCGCTGTCGGCCGAGGCGGGTCGTGAGGCCGGGCTGGTGGACCAGCTCGGGTACCGCTCGGACGTGTACGACGCCCTTCGCAAGGAGCACGAGTTCGAGCCGCTGCTGGCCGAGCGGTACGTACGGCGTGGGCCGCGGACCCTGCAGGATGTGCGCGACAACCTGCCCTGGCCGCAGAAGCCTGTCGTAGCGGTGGTCCGGATCAGCGGCGGCATCACTGTCGGCCGCAACTCCGGTGGTGGGCCGCTGGGTGGGCCCGGCTCTGGTTCGGACACCATCGGTGCGGCTCTGCGCGCTGTGGCCGAGGACGACAAGGTGAAAGCCGTCGTACTCCGGGTCGACAGCCCAGGCGGCTCGTACGTCGCCTCTGACGCCATCCGCCACGAGGTACTGCGGTTGCGCGCCACCGGGCGCCCAGTGATCGCCTCTATGGGCAGTGTGGCCGCATCAGGCGGGTACTTCGTAGCCATGCCGGCCGATGTCGTCGTAGCTCAACCAGGCACCATCACCGGCTCTATCGGCGTGCTCTCCGGCAAAGGAGTGGTCCGGGACGCGCTGGGCCGCATCGGCATCTCACAGCAAGCCGTGTCGGAGGGTGAGAACGCCCGGATGTACTCCGCCCAGGAGGAGTTCTCCCCTGAGCAGTGGGAACGCCTCGAGGAGACCCTGGACCGCATCTACGCCGACTTCGTCGCGAAGGCGGCGCAGGACCGCGGCTTGCCCGAGGCGGAGCTGGAGGCGTTGGCGCGTGGCCGGGTTTGGACCGGTGCGGATGCCCACGCCCACAAGCTCGTCGACGAGCTGGGCGGCTTCGAACACGCTCTCCGTCTCGCCTGCGCCCGAGCCGGGCTCGATCGCGACCACATCACCGTCGCCACGGCCCCGCACCGCTCACTCCTCGACCGCCTGCGTCCACCGACCACCACCGAAGACCTGGCCGCCACCGCCAAGTCCCCGTTCAGCACCGACGGCCTGACCGCAGCCGTCTACACCGCTCTCGGGCTACCGCCGAGCGGAGCCTTGACGATGCCGCTGACCTGGCGGATCAGCTAGCGGCCAGGAGTCAGGTCGCCCACGGGCGAGGAAACTGCGGACCGTCGAGCGGAGCGCCGGGAGACAGTTCCAGCGGGTCTGTGACGACGTGCGGGGTGCCGGAGTACGTCGTGTCGGCGTCCATGTAGATGTTGATGTGGGCGAAGCGGGCGGTGTCTGTGGTGTTGGGCAGGGCCATGTGACCGGTGTAGCCGGAGTGGAAGGTGCAGTCGCCGGCGTACAGGGGGACTGTCACCCGGGGTGAGTAGCGCAGTTCCGGGGCTCGGCTGAAGAGGTCCTCTTCGTCGGCGAGGTTCTGTGGCTTCAGGTCCGTGCGCGTCTGCGAGCCCGGCAGGAACGTCATGCAGCCGCGCTCCGGCGGTACGTCGACCAGGGCGATCCACGCCGACAAGGGCAGCCGGTCTCCTGCGTGCGGCCAGTAGGGACGGTCCTGGTGGAAGTGGGTGGCCGCGTTGCTGTGCGGCTCCTTGACGAGCATCTGGTCGTGCCAGAGCCGGAGCGGGAAGCCGGCCAGTTGCTCGGCGATCTCGGCGATGCCGGGGTGGAGCGTGAGCTCCCGTAGTACCGGGTCCTGCTGCCAGACGTTGACGAGTTGGCTGAAGATGGCGTCGTGCTGGAGGCGGTCGGCGCGGTGCTGCTCGAGGTAGCCGGCGGCGCGGTCGCGGTACCGCTGCACCTCCGCCGGTGTGAGGACCGAGGGGACTCGGACGAATCCGTCTTTGCGATAGGAAGCAACGAGATCGTTCATGTCTCCAACTCTGCTGCTGACGAGCGGCTGGAGACAGGAAGATCCCGGGCAACAGTCGTACGATTCTGACATGCCGGAGACCCTGCACGAGGCGGAGCTGTTTCTCGGCGGCCCGGTCTGGGGTGGCGTGCACCGGCTGGACGTCGAGGTCGAGGCGCACGCGCACGACTTCCTCGAGCTCGCCGTCGTCGGCACGGGAACCGGCCGGCATCAGACCAGCCAGGGAGACCGGCCCGTACGCCGTGGGCAGGTGATCGTGCTCCGACCAGGAGCGTGGCACGCCTTCCGGAAATGCTCGGACCTGGTCGTCGCCAACTGCTGCATCTCGGCACAGGGTCTCAGCACCGAGTTGTCAGCCCTCCAGCAAATCCCTGTACTGCGGGACCTTCTCTGGACCGCGCCGATCGCCCGCGGACCTCACGGCCTCGCCGTGGTCCAGGTCGCTCCGGAGGCCGCGGACGACGCGATCGAGGAGATCGCCAGGCTGGAACGCGAGCTGACCCACAGACCAGGCAGCGGGCGGTTGCTCGGGCGCTTGGTGAGCGTGCTCGGCATCCTGGCTGACGGTTTGCTGGAGCAACCAGCAACCCAGGCCGTGCATCCGGCGGTGACGGCCGCTGTGGGGCACCTCCAGGCAGCGTTGGCCGAGCCGTGGCGGCTGGACGACCTAGCGGCAGCGGTGAACCTGGACCCGGCGTACCTGAGCAGGCTCTTCCGGCGGCACACCGGCCTGAGCCCGCTCGGCTTCCTCGCCCGGCTCCGAGCGGAGCGTGCGGCCACGTTGCTCGTCCAGACGACGCTGCCGGCCGCGCGCGTGGGCGCGGCAGTCGGCTGGGATGACCCGACCTATTTCGCCCGCCGCTTCCGCGCCCTGGTCGGCTCCACCCCCAGCGAGTACCGCGCCCGCACGCAGCGGCTATGACTTCCGGTCGCCGCCGGGCACCCAGAGGACGTCGCCTCCGGAGGAGAGGTTGGCGACCCGGCCGAGGATGAACAGCAGGTCCGACAGCCGGTTGAGGTACGTGATCGCGAGCAGGTTCACGGTCGGGCCGTGCGCCTCGACGGCCGCCCAGCCGGCGCGTTCGGCCCGCCTGGTCACCGTGCGGGCCACGTTCAGGTACGCCGAGCCGACCGAACCGCCGGGCAGGATGAACGAGCGCAGCTTGGTGAGGCGGTTGTTGTACTCGTCGCACCACCCTTCGAGCCGGTCGATGTACTCCTGGGTGATCCGCAGCGGCGGGTACTCCGGGTCGGGGGCGATCGGATTGCACAGGTCCGCGCCCACGTCGAACAGGTCGTTCTGGATCCGCGTCAGCAGCAGCACCAGCGAGCTGTTGAGATGGCCGGCCGCGATCGCGACGCCGATCGAGGAGTTCGCCTCGTCGACCTCGCCGTACGCCGCGAGCCGCGGATCGGTCTTGGTGGTCTTGCTCATGTCGCCCAGGCGGGTCTCGCCGGCGTCGCCGGTCCGGGTATAGATCCGCGTCAAGTTCACAGCCATGTCACGGCACTCTACGCAGGGTCGAGAAGCTGAGCCGATACAGTCAGCAGGTGGAACGGTTTCGGATCGCAGGTGAGGCACGGCTCCAGGGCACGGTCGAGGTGGCAGGCGCGAAGAACAGCGTGCTGAAGCTGATGGCGGCGGCTCTGCTGGCCGAGGGGACGACGACGCTCCGGCAGGTGCCGAGCATCCTGGACGTCACCTTCATGGCCCAGTTGCTGGACACGCTCGGCTGCTCGGTGAAGGTCGACGCGGACGCCAGTACGGCGACCATCGCGGTGCCGGGCGAGATCGGCCACCAGTGCGACTACGAGCTGGTCCGCAAGCTGCGGGCCTCGATCTCCGTGCTCGGGCCGCTGCTCGGCCGGTGCGGTCAGGCGGAGGTGGCGCTGCCCGGCGGCGACAACATCGGCTCGCGCGGGCTGAACATGCACGTCGCGGGCCTGGAGTCGATGGGCGCGAAGGTCCACATCGAGCACGGTTTCGTGATCGCCGAGGCGCCGCAGGGCCTGCACGGCGCCGAGGTGTGGCTGGACTTCCCGAGCGTCGGCGCGACCGAGACGATCATGATGGCCGCGGTGCTGGCCAAGGGCACCACGGTGATCGAGAACGCCGCCCGCGAGCCGGAGATCCAGGACATCGCCGCGATGCTGGTCGAGATGGGCGCCCAGATCGACGGCGCCGGTACGCCGCGGATCGAGGTCTCCGGCGTCGACGGGCTGCTCCAGCCGGTCGACCACGTGGTGGTCCCCGACCGGATCGTCAGTGGCAGCTGGGCGTTCGCGGCGGCGATCACCAAGGGTGACATCACCATCGCGAACGGTCACGCCGAACACCTCGAGTTGCCGCTGGACAAGCTGCACAAGGCCGGCGCCGAGATCAGCGTGCTGAACCCGGGCTTCCGGGTCGTGATGCACGACCGGCCGAAGCCTGTCGACGTGGTCACCCTGCCGTACCCGGGCTTCGCGACCGACCTGCAGGCCTTCGTGATCGCGATGAACGCGGTCAGCGACGGCGCCGCGATGGTTACCGAGAATCTGTTCGAGGGCCGGTTCACCTTCGCCCAGGAGCTCACCCGGCTCGGCGCCCAGATCCAGACCGACGGCCACCACGCCGTCGTACGGGGTGTGCCCCGGTTGTCCGGAGCGCCGGTGGTGGCCAGTGACATCCGGGCCGGCGCGGCGCTGGTGATCGCCGGACTGGCGGCCGAGGGGGAGACCCTGGTGTCGGCCGCGCACCACGTCCACCGCGGCTACACCGACTTCGCCGGGAACCTGCGCCGCCTCGGCGCCGACGTCACCGTCGAGCCCGACGACGCCGAGCTGTACTGGAACTGACCGGCGTACTTGGAAGTAGTGCCGCGGTATGACGGGCACGGGTTAGGGTCGGGCCCATGACTGACCGCCTGATCAAACCTGTCGGCCGTGGTTTCCTGTTCCTCGACTCGCACCCGGCCGGGTGCGCCCAACTGGTCCGCGACCTGGCCGGCCAGGTCGAGGCCCGTACGACGGACTCGCGGCCGGTCGCGTTGATCGTCGGCTCCAGCTCGGGGTACGGACTGGCCACGACCGTCGCCGGGCTGGCCCGGTACGGGATCAACGGCGTCGGCGTCTCCTTCGAGAAGGCGCCGACCCATCGGCGGACGGCGACCGCGGGCTGGTACCGGACCGCGGAGACCGCGGCGTATGCGGCCGAGCGCGGCAGCGAGTTCCACTTCGTCAACGCGGACGCCTTCGCGGACACGACGAAGGCGGACGTGCTCGACCTGGTCGCCGAGCGGTTCGGGGGAGTGGACTACCTGATCTACAGCGTCGCCGCGCCGCGCCGGGTCGACCCGCGCACGGACACGACGTACCAGTCGGTGATCAAGGCGGTCGGGCAGCCGGCGCGGACGAAGAGCCTCGCGTTCGAGGACGGCGAACCCGTGCTGCAGGAGGTCGCGATCGAGGTCGCGACCGACGAAGAGGTCGCCGAGACCGTGCAGGTGATGGGCGGTGAGGACTGGATCCGCTGGGTGGACGCGCTGGAGGAGCGCAAGCTGCTCAAGGACGGGTTCAGCACGGTCGCGCTGACCTACATCGGCTCGGAGCTGACCGGCCCGATCTACCGGCAGGGTTCGATCGGCGCTGCGAAGGCGCACCTGGAGAAGACGGCCGAAACGCTGCGCGAGCGCGACGGCGTACAGGCCCGTACGTCGGTCAACGGGGCCGCCGTGACGCAGGCGTCGTCCGCGATCCCCGGCATCGGGCTGTACGTGAGCGTGTTGCACAAGGTGCTCGGCGACCAGTTGCAGACCCCGATGCAGCAGTCGATCTCGTTGTGGGACCAGCTGACCGGCGCGAAGCCGCTGGACCTCGACGAGGACGGCCGCATCCGGCTGGATCGCTGGGAACTCGACCCGGCCGTGCAGGCAGCCGTGAAGGAGCAGTGGGATTCGGCGACCGTCGACAACATCGGTGAGGTCGCCGACGCCGACTGGTTCCACGCCGAGGTCCGCCGCCTCTACGGCTTCGACGTCCCCGGCGTGGACTACGACCGCGAGACCGAGGTCGACGTGGAGTGGCCCGCCTAGTGTCCTCAGGACACTAGAGCGGCTTGAAGGAGACCAGTTCGAGGACGAGGTCGCCGGCTTCGTCCGAGGCGTCCAGGTCGACGGTGGCCGTGATGCGCCAGTCGTGGTTGCCCTCGGGGTCGTCGATGATCTGCTGCACCTCCCAGTAGCCGGGATGCTCCTCGACCATGAACAGGGCCGGTCCACGAGCGGCCGGTCCTGTTCCGAGGCTGCTGTGCTCGGCGTAGTACGCCGTACCGGCTTCTGCCCAGCGGCCCGCGTCCCAGCCGGACTCCTGGTCGAGCCGGCCGAGCTCCGCCCAGCGGTGCAACGCGACGAGCTCGACCCGGCGGAACATCGCGTTGCGGACGAGGACCCGGAAAGCCCTGCTGTTCAAGGTGATCCGGCGCGGTCCGGCCGGGACCGGCGCGACGATCTGGTCGGTGGCCGGGTTGGTCAGCTCCTCCCACTCGTCGAGCAGGCTGGAGTCGGTCTGCCGGACGACCTCGCCGAGCCACTCGATCAGGTCGGTGAGGTCCTCGTTCACCTTGTCCGGCGGCACGGTCTGGCGGAGCGCCTTGTAGGTGTCGGACAGATACCGCAGTACGACGCCCTCGGAGCGCGCGAGCCCGTAGTACTGGACGAACTCGCCGAACGTCATCGCCCGCTCGAACATGTCCCGGACCACGGACTTCGGTGACAACCCGGTGTCCGCGATCCACGGGTGCGTCTGGCGGTACATGTCGAAGGTTGCCTCGAGCAACTCTTCGAGCGGCTTCGGCCAGCTGATCTCGTCGAGCAGCTCCATCCGCTCCTCGTACTCGATCCCGTCGGCCTTCATCCCTTGCACGGCCTCGCCCTTGGCGTGATGCAGTTGCGCGAGCAGGACGGCTCGCGGGTCCTCCAGGGTCGCCTCGATGATCGAGACGACGTCGAGCGCGTACGTCGGGTCCTCGGGGTCGAGCAGGTCGAGCGCGGCCAGGGCGAAGGTGGACAACGGCTGGTTGAGGCTGAAGTCCTTCTGCAGGTCGACCGTCAGTCGCAACGACCGGCCGTTCTCGTCCGGAGCGTCGAGCCGCTCGACGACGCCGGCCGTGAGCAGCGTCCGGTAGATCTGGATCGCCCGGCGGATCAGCCGGAGCTGTGCGCGCGAGTCCTCGTGGTTGTCCTGCAGCAGGTGCCGCATGCTCGCGAACGCGTCGCCGTCGCGGGCGATCACGTTCAGCAGCATCGCGTGGCTGACCCGCATCCGCGACTGCAGCGCCTCCGGCTCGGCCGCGACCAGCCGGTCGAAGGTGTCTTCGCCCCACGTGACGAACCCCTCCGGCGGCTTCTTCCGCTGCACCCGGCGCTGCTTCTTGGGGTCGTCGCCGGCCTTGGCCATCAGCCTGACGTTCTCGACGACGTGGTCGGGTGCCTGCACGACGACCGTGCCGGACGTGTCGTACCCGGCGCGGCCCGCGCGACCGGCGATCTGGTGGAACTCACGCGCCTTGAGAATCCGCTGCCGGCGTCCGTCGTACTTGCTCAGCGCCGTCAGCAGCACGGTCCGGATCGGCACGTTGATGCCGACGCCGAGGGTGTCGGTGCCGCAGATCACCTTGAGCAGACCGGCCTGAGCGAGCTGCTCGACGAGCCTTCGGTACTTCGGCAGCATGCCGGCGTGGTGGACGCCGATCCCGTGCATGATCAGGCGCTGCAGCGTCTTGCCGAAGCCCGGGCTGAACCGGAAGTGCCCGATCAGCTCCTTGATCTTGTCCTTCTCCTCCTTCGTGCAGACGTTGATGCTGGTCAGCGCCTGGGCGCGTTCCAGCGCGGACGCCTGGGTGAAGTGGACGACGTACACCGGCGCCTGATGCGTGACCAGGAGCTCGGTGAGCGTCTCGTGCAGCGGGGTGGTGACGTACTTGTAGATCAGCGGAACCGGTCGCTCGCCGGACGACACGATCGAGGTCGGCCGCCCGGTCCGGCGGTTCAGGTCGATCTTGAACCGCTCGACGTCGCCGAGGGTCGCGGACATCAGGATGAACTGCGCCTTCGGCAACTCCAGCAGCGGGACCTGCCAGGCCCAGCCGCGGTCGGGCTCGGAGTAGAAGTGGAACTCGTCCATCACCACCTGGCCGACGTCGGCCTCACTGCCTTCGCGGAGCGCGATGTTCGCCAGTACCTCGGCCGTGCAGCAGATGATCGGCGCACCGGCGTTCACCGCGGCGTCACCGGTGAGCATGCCGACCTTCTCCGCGCCGAAGATGTCGCAGAGCGCGAAGAACTTCTCCGACACCAGCGCCTTGATCGGCGCCGTGTAGAACGTCCGTACGCCGTTCGCCAGCGCGGCGAAGTGCGACCCGGTCGCCACCAGCGACTTCCCGGACCCGGTCGGCGTCGACAGGATCACGTTCGCCCCCGTCATCACCTCGATGAGCGCTTCCTCCTGCGCCGGGTACAACGAGATCCCCTGCTCACCCCCCCACGCCGCAAACGCGTCGTACAGCGCATCAGGCCCAACAGTCCCCGGCAACATCTCAGTAAGCGTCATCCCCTCCATTCTCCCGCATCCCCACCAACCCCCCGACCGGCCGGGGCTCGCGGCTGTGGATCAGCCCGGGGTCTGGTCCAGGACGACGTCGTCGAAGTTGATGGTCCAGGTTTTGGCGGCGGTGTCGCCTAGTTGGATGCGGCCGATGGGAGTGGTGCCGGTGTTGGCTTGCCAGGGGGTGCCTCGGAGGGTGCCGTTGAGGTAGAGGGACCAGGTGGTGGCGGTGCCGACCGTGCCGCAGAGTTCGAGGTTCTGCCAGGTGTTGAGGGGGACGGCGACGCCGGACGAGCGCTGGGTTCCGGCGGCGTCCGAGCGGAGCCAGAGGATGCGGTTGGTGTCGATGTAGACGCGGATGATGCCGCCGTCCGCGGCGGTCCGCAGCCGGAGCAGGTCGACGCTCGCGCCGACCGAGGTGACCCGGAACTGGGTGCTCATGCACGCGTTCGGGTAGGTGGCCCCGAGGGCGCGGTACGCCGATGCGCGGGCCGCGGCCGGATTGCCGCGGGCGCTCGGCGGGGCCGCGGCGCCTTGGGTCGCGTCGAGGGTCAGTCCGGAGTTCGTCCAGCCGGTGAAGCCGCCGGAGAAGTCGGTCGAGTAGATCGCCGAGGAGGCGTTCTGGACCGTGATCGGCGCCGATGGCCCGGCCTGCTCGCTGACGTTGCCTGCGGCATCCACCGCCGTCACCCAATACGTGTGGGTGGACGCGGCCGCGAGCCCTGTGCGCTGGTAGCTCACCGACGACGCCGAGCTGGTCACCTCCGCCACCTGATTCGTGGGGGAGTCCTCGAACAGCCGGTAGCGCAACGACGTACTGACGTCGTCCGTCGACCCCGCCCAGGTGAGGTTGATCGTCGAGCTCGAGTTGCTCACCCCGGCCGGAACCCCTGGCGCAGAAGGCGGCGTGACATCCGGCGGTCCGACCACGGCAGGTACCAGCGCGATCGTGTGATCCCGCCCCGCCGAGATGTCCGTGACCCCGGAGAGACCGCCGACCGTGACCGGGCTGGTGCGATCGACCAGGGTCCCGTCACCGAGTTGCCCGGTCGCATTCGATCCCCACGCCCGTACGACGCCGTCCGCGACGACCGCGAGGCTGTGCTGCCGACCGGCGGCGATCGTGGTCGCCCCGGTGACTCCGGCGACGGCGACGGACGTCGTACGGCGGGTCGTCGTCCCGTCTCCTAGTTGTCCGTTCGAGTTCGATCCCCAGGAGCGGACTGACCCGGAAGCCAGCCGGGCAAGGGAGTGATAGGCGCCGGCGGCAACTTCGACGACGCCGGTCAGGCCGCTCACCTGCACGGGGGACAGCCGGTTCGTCAGGGTCCCGTCGCCGACCTCTCCCTGGGAGTTGTCGCCCCAGCCCCAGACGGTTCCATCGGATCGCACCGCCAGCCCGTGGTCGCGGCCGCCGGTGATCGCCGTGATGCCCTCCAGCGAACCAACCCGCACGGGCCGCGTCCGCATGGTGGTGCTGCCGTCGCCGAGTTGGCCGGTGTCGTTCAGACCCCAGCCCCAGACCGTGCCGTCGGAGCGCAACGCGTAGCTCATGTCGCGGCCGCCCGCGATGGCGATCACGTCGGTCAGCGGGCTCACCGCGACCGGCGTTCGCTGGGCACTCGTCGTCGCGCCGTTGCCCAACTGGCCGAACGAGTTGTAGCCCCAGCCGCGCACCGTTCCGTCCGCGAGCAGCGCAAGGCTGTGGTAGTGCCCGCCCGCGATGTCGACAACGTTGCTGAGGCCACCGACCTGGACCGGTGCCAGCCGGTTCGTGGTCGTCCCGTCACCGAGCTGGCCCATCTCGTTGAAACCCCAGGTCCAGACGGTCCCGTCGGAGCGCAACGCGATGGAGTGCTCACGCCCCGCTTCGACCTCGATCACGTTGGTCAGCGAGTTGACCGCCGCCGCGGTCGGCCGAGTGGTCGTCGTTCCGTTGCCCAGCTGACCTGTCCCGTTGCCACCCCAGGTCCAGGCCGCTCCCGGATCGGCCGCCATGGCCTCGACCGGATGCAGTCCGCCCACCAACAGGCAGCCGACAGCGAAAATCCCCCAACGCAGCTTCATAGCGCGCCCCTCCCCTTGCGCACCGTTCTACCCGCGCGCCGCCCCATCCGTCCAGGGGCGGACAGGTTCCCGGCCACTCAGCAGGAGCAGCAGTTCCGCGATCGGGCCACGGATCTCGGTGCCGTCGCCAACCGACCAGTCGACGTCGGTGGCCACCAGACGAGAACCCGTCAACCGCTTGCGGGCCTTGAAGGGGAACGATTTGGCCCAGATCCGGTCGGCCGCAACCGCCGCGGCCTCGGCTGGCATCTCATGCGTGCGACCCAATGGCCGGACGATGTCCTGGGTGTGGATCAGGACATCGAGCAACGGATCGACCACCGTCGTACCGAGTGGCCGCCGGCGCGAACCGGCAAACCGACGGTACTGCGCGACGATCTCCTCACCCGTGTACCGCGCCCCGAGCCGCCGCGTCTCCTCGAACACGAACCGGTTGAAGTTGCCCCGCGCCCGGATCATCCCGGCCAGCACCGGCAGTACCCGAGCCTGTGGCGACGAGATCACGTGCGCGGCGACGTCGCGAACCGTCCAGCCCGGACAGGCAGACGGCGCCCCCCACTCCGCTTCGCTCAGCCCTTCGAGCAGGTCGGCCAAGGCGGCCCGCTCGGCGTCGACGTACCGCCAGATCTGCCCGGTCTCCATCGCTCCACCCCGAACTAGTAAGCCTCTCTGACCAAATTAGACAGTTTCTCTGACTACCCGTCAAGCTTGTCACGTGCCGGACGACGACCTGAATCTGGGATTGCTGCTGTTGATCCCCTACCGATCGATGGAGAACCGTGTCTTCGAGCGGCTGGCCGAGGCGGGCTACGACATCACGCCGGCCCAGGCCAGGGTGTTCCAGCGGATCAGCGCGACCGGCAGCCGGCTGACCGAGCTGGCCGAACAGGCGCAGGTGACCAAGCAGACGGCCGGGTTCCTGGTCGACCAACTGGAGAAGGCCGGCTACGTCCGTCGCGTCCCGGACCCGACGGACGCCCGCGCCCGGCTGGTGCAGATCGCTGACCGCGGTGCCGAGACGATCCCGCTCGCCGCCGCCGTCGTCGCCGAGATCGAGGCCGAGTGGACCGCCCATCTGGGCGCCACCCAGGCCGCCCAACTCCGGCGCGCACTCAGCAAGCTCCGCGAGATCACCGACCCGTACGCCGGCCCGGCCTCCACCTGACGAACAGCGGAGGCCGGGCGTCAGCTCGGATCAGTTCGTGGGGGTGCCGAACCACTTGGTGAGGTGGGTGAACAGGTCCGGGTTGTTGTCGCCGATCCAGGCGATGTGGCCGTCCGGGCGGAGGAGGGCCGCGGGGAAATCGAGGCCCTCACTGGCGTCGACGGTCTCGACGACGTGGTCGACGCGGTCGTCCCAGCCGTCGACGGTGAGACGGCCCGTCTGGTCGAGCAGCAGGCCGCGGCCCGCGTGCAGTTGGTCGTACAGGCGGCCGTTCTTCAGTTCGACGTTGCGCAGGCGCCGGCCGACCAGTTCGTTGTCGTCGCCGAAGTCGTAGCGGATCCCGATCGACATCACCATCTCGATCACGTACTTGTTGACGTCCTCGAAATCCATCAGCCGCGACATCAACCGGCGCATCGCCTGCGGACCCGGGGCAGGATCCATCAGCACCCCCTGCGCCAGCGTGTTGTCCAGCACCATCGCGGCCACCGGATGCCGTTCGTCGTGGTAGGTGTCCAGCAGGCTCTCCGGCGCCCAGCCGTTGACCTCGGCCGCCAGCTTCCAGCCGAGGTTGAACGCGTCCTGGACACCCAGGTTGAGCCCCTGCCCGCCCAGTGGTGGGTGCACGTGAGCCGCGTCGCCGGCCAGCAGCACCCGGCCGGACCGATACTGCTCGGCCAGCCTGGTCGCGTTACCGAACCGCGAAAGCCAGCGCGGCGAGTGCGCACCGAAGTCCGTCCCCGTGGTCACCCGCAACTGCTCCCGGAACTCCTCCATGGTGGGCGCGGTCCTGCGATCCTTGGACACCCCGGCAGCCGGTACGACGACCCGGTGCAGCCCGTCTCCCACCGGCCCCGCCCCGAAGAACAGCTGCGTCTTGCGGACCTCGGTCATGATTTCGGTCAGCGTCTCCTGGTCCACGTCCAGCTTCATCTCGCCCAGCAGGTACTCGTTGGTGGCGTCCTGCCCCGGGAAGGCGACGCCGAGCGCCTTGCGCACCGTACTGCGGCCGCCGTCGCAGCCGACGAAGTACCGCGCCTCCAATTGGTTGCCATCGGCAAGCTCTACCGTGACCGAGTCCTCGTCCTGACTCAGCCCGACCACCTCGCAGCCACGCCGCACCTCCGCTCCGACCTCGACCGCGTGCTCGGCCAGGATGCGGTCGATGATCGGCTGGAAGAGCGCCAGCGTGTACGGGAACGCCGTGTCCAGGTGCTCCGGCGGCCGCTTGCCGATCCCGGCGAAGAACCCGTACTGACCGCCGATCGGGTGCGGCGTACCGGCGGCCAGGAAGCGGTCCAGCAATCCGCGTTGGTCCATCACCTCCGCGCTGCGGGCGTGCAGCCCGAGAGCGCGGACGACCGGACTCGGCTCCGCCTCCCTCTCCAGGACCACCACCTGGACGCCGTGCAGCCGCAGTTCGGCCGCGAGCATCATGCCGGTCGGTCCGCCACCCGCAATGATCACGTCAAACAAAAGGAACCCCGATCCTTCGAATCGCAGCCGGTGATTCCGGCTACGGGCAGTGATTCTCCGGAGATTTCGGGGGTTGCGGCAAGTCCCCCCATGCGTTATACCTTGAGTAGGGAGAGGAACTGGCGAGTTCCCCTCCCTCCTTGTTTTCCGGGCTATTCCAGCCCGCAGGCCGCACTCGGTCGCCTGCCGCACCTGGTTGCCAACGGCATCTTTCGCCGTTTTTCGAAGTAATGTCCGTGACAGCTGGTACCGCTCCGCCGACCGCTCTGTGGGCCAGGGGAGTGGTTAGTGGGTTTTCTTGCTGGGTGGGGTCGGGCGTTCGTCGGTCCAGCCGGATTCGAGGACGACGGTGATGCCGGTGCCCTTACGGGCCGACTTGAATTCCGAGCTGAGCAGTCGTCCGGTGGCCGGATCGATGATGAAACTGCTGCCGGTACTGCCCATGGCCAGCGTCGGCGGGGCGCTGGGGTTCCCGCCCTTCTCGATCCAGGGCAGGTTCATGGTGATCTTCGTCCCGACGCGGCCGATCGGATCCTTGACGTGCTCCTGGAGGGTCGTGCCCGGAAGTTCCGACAGCACCCGCAGTGCGGCACCCCTCAGCCTCGGCGGCGACGGCATCTCGAACAGCAGCCGACCGGCGGCACTGAAGATGTCGTACTCGATCTCCTCCGGGCCGGCCTCGGGCCGGACGTTCCGGCTGAGAGCGGCGCGCAGCTTCGCCGGATCGGTCGGCAGCGCCTCGATCTGCTGGGCGGTCAGCGGCTTCACGTCGTTCAGGTAGTAGCCGGGCGGTACGTCGCGGAACGACATCTTGTTCACCACCGACTCGCCCGCCGCCATCGTGGTCGGCGTCTCCTCGTCCGGCAGTTGCCACGATGTCGGCGAACCCTGCGCCCGCCATTTCGCCACGTCGCCGACGGTCGCCGGCCGCGACCCCAGATCGACCCAGCCGAACCAGGACTGGACCCCGCGTTTCATCGGCATCCAGCTCTCGGTGATCTGCCGCTTCTGCAACGTGTACTTCGGATTGCCGACCTGCACGCCGCCGGTGCTGATCAGCAGGCTGCGCACCCGGAAGTACTTCCCGGCTACCAGTTCGTTCGTTTCCTGCCGTACTGCGGTGTCGAGCAGCACCTTGCTGGCGCCGGTCAACCGCGGTGCCGGCGAACCGCTGCCGGTCACCGGACCGGCGTCCGGGCCCGAGCCCGGGTCCGCGGATCGCAACAGCGGGACCGACAGTGCGGTCAGCGCCACGATCGCGGTTGTCGCGGTCACGGCGATGCCGATGCGTCCGGAGCGTACGGCCGCCCGCCATCGGTCGCGGCGGCTGCCGGTCAGCTCCGCGCGGACCAGGTCCTGGACCTGACGGCGGGCCTGCGCTGTCACCTCCGGCGAGGGGCCGGGCTGCTCAGGGAAGGCGGACCGGATCGTCTCGAACTCGTCGGTCGGATCAGCCATGATCGGTGCCCCCGGTCGGATCAGCCATGATCGGTGCCCCCGGTCGGATCGAGGTTGCCAAGACTTTCGCGGACGATCCGCCGCGCCCGCGACAGCCGCGAGCACACCGTTCCGTACTTGATCCCCAGCGCGGCCGCGACCTCGTCGTACGTGAGCTCGCCGAGCGCGACCAGCATCAGTACTTCGCGGTCCTTCGCGGACACCTTCGCCAGGGCGGCCGCGAGCCGGCGGTTCGTGGCCTGCGCCGTGACCTGGGCGGTCACCCGCTCCTCGTGCCCGGCGGCCGGAACCGGCAGCGGCAGCTTGGCGGTCGCCCGCCAGGCCCGGAGCTCGTCACGACGGTGCCGGCGGATCAGGTTGGTGGCGATGCCGTACAGCCAGGCGCGCACCACCCCGCTGCGGCGGTCGAACCGGTCGCGCTGGCGGAAGGCGATCAGGAACGTCTCCGACGAGAGGTCGTCGGCGAGGTCGGTACCGAGCCGGCGCGCGACGTACGAATGCACCTGCGGGAAGTAGCGGTCGAAGATGACCGTGAAGCGGTCGGGTTCGCGCACCGACGACTCCAGGATCCGGCCGTCCTCGTCGGCGCCGACGTCGCTTGCGGTCGTGCTGGCAGTGGTTCGCACGGTTCGGGGCGCCATCGGCCGGCCGGGCAGCGCAAGCGTCGCCAGGGCGATGTCGGGCGTCATCGGGCTCCTCACGCGGCCGGCCCGGTCGGGACCCCGCTGCTCGGGTGGTCGCGGTCCCGTGGCAGCGGCGCTGCCGGTCGGCTCACCCTGTTCTTGTCCGATGTGCCCAGCACCCTTCTCGACCCCGCCGACCGTCCGCGAGCTTGACGCGCGGGCAGAGCATCCGGATGACATCCGGGCCGGAATCGAAGCTGAGACAGCGTCGAGAGCCGCTTCAGGAAGCGTCGAGTCTCGACGCTTCAGGAAGCGTCGAGACTGTGCTCAAGAAGCGTCGAGGAAGCCGCGGGCGGCCGCTTCGTCGGCGGGCCAGACGTAGACGGACCAGCCGTCCTTGGTCCGGGCCGCGGTGGCCTTGATGCCGAGATTCTTCAACATCGTGACCTTCACCCGGGCCTCGTTGTAACTGCCGACGGTCCGGACATCGACCAACAGCCCGAAAGTGTCCCGATCGGCCGGCGAATAGTCAGTACGGCGCACCAGCGACCCGCCTTTGGGCTTGGAGAACGCCCAGCGGGTGAGCAGCACCATCACGCCGGCGAGCACGATCGCGACGATCGGGAAGAGGAAGTAGTGCTCCGCGAACACAGTCACCGTCCTCTCCGGATCCCAGGACCCTCATTCTCTCGCGAAAAGCAAGATCTCGAGACCTTGGCAACCTTTCGGGTCTCCAGGGAGTCTTTACGACTAACACGCCGGAAAGCGGCCCTCGGGGGGCCGCCCGAAGAGCGGAGGGCACGGACATGCTCGCACCGACCCACGAAGCGACCCGATACAAAGAGAACGTGGTCTACCTCTCCGGCTTTCTCGACGTGCGCTCCGTCGGTGACGTCCGCGAAGAGCTCAGCCGGTTGATCGACAACTCCGACGGCGACGTGATCGTCGACCTGGAGGCCCTCGACGCGCTCGACGCCACCGGCCTCGGCCTGCTGGTCGCCACCCACCGGCGCACCCAGCTCCTCGGCCGCCAGCTCGTCCTGCGTCATCCGGTCCCGTCGGTCGTCCGCATCCTCGCGGTCACCCGCCTGCACCGAATCCTCCACGTCGAGCGCACCCCACTCCCGATCTCCGCCTGATATCAGAACGAGAACGAAATTCGAGGCCGGACACTCTCTGTAGTAGGCTCCGCTCGATCTTGACTCACGGTAGTCAAGCTGGGGAGGGGTACTCGTGAGGATTCGTCCTGCCGTGGCGCTGCTCGGCGCCCTGGTGCTGGCTTCCGGCACTGTCGTCGTGGCCAGGCTCTCAGGCCCGGCCGAAGCCGCGTTGGCGCCGGTCGAGGGACGCCTGCTCGCGGCCGATCCGGATCCGGTGCCGCACGGGTACCAGTTCGAGTCGTCGTCCAGCGACTACTTCAGCTTCTACGCCGGGCCGTCCGAAACGAGGCAGCCACTGTGGGAGGTCCGCAGCACGGTCGACGGGTCGGTGGCCAGGACGGATTCGCCGACCGACCCGAACTGGACCGGTCAGGAGATCGCCGGACGATTGACGGTTACGCGAACGACGATCGCCGCCGGTACCCGGATCGATTTCACCGGGCTCGCCGGGGCCTCCGCTCCCGGGCCGATCACGGTTCCTGCCGGGGACACGATTCTGGCCGTGCACGAGAAGGGTGTACTGGTCCGGCACGACGACGGGGCGACGTCCGAGTTCCGCGTTCTTCGCTCGAACGGCACCACCCAGCCCGTCACCGGCCTGATCGCGCCCGACGCGTCCGCCAGGGTCACCGATCAGGACGGTGACACCCTGCTGCTGCAGCGCAGCGACTACCTCGACACCGTCGACATCACGACCGCGGTCGCCACCCCGATCGTGCAGACCGGGCTGGCCCTCCCGTGGGCCGCGCTGACACCGAACCGGATCGTCTGGGAGACCTCGGCCGGCGGTTCGGGTCATCAGCTGACCTGGAAGCACCGCGACGGTTCCGCGGGCGGCAGCGTCACGGTGCCGGACTCCGAGGACCTGACCACCTTCGGGGACGACGTGGCCGTGCTGCGCATACCGGCCGACGGTACCTCTCTGCGGCGCCGGATCGTGCCGGTCCGGCTGGCCACCGGGCAAGTGGAGAATCCCGTCATCGACGACGTGGCCGCGGCCCGTGCGCTCGCCGACGGCCGGCTGATGCTGGCCCGGACCGACGCCGTGATCGCGCTGAAGCCCGACCTGACCCAGGTGAAACTGGCGGATGTCGCGGCTCCTGGTCTGGGTGTCGGTGGTCTGGCCGTGTCCGGCGGCCGGGTGCTGAACGGCTTCGAGGACGGCACGATCCGTGAGACGACTCTGACCGCCGACAAGTGGATTCCGTCGACTGCTCCCAAGTCGAGCACCGGTCAGCAGCTTCAGCTCGGCGGTGGCACCTTGCTCAACCAAGGCGACCTGGTGGTGAGTTGGGCAGGCGGCCAGCGGGCGCTGAACAAGAACGGCTACGCCGAGCTGGGCCGGGGCGGCGACCTGCTCTCCTACGTGTCTTACGACGACCAGAGCACCGCGTCGATCCAGAATCCACGGACCGGTGCACAGCTTGCCGCCCGACCGACTGCCCGCTTGCTGGCGATGGACGGGACCTGGGTCTGGCAGGGTCCCGACCCGGTGACTCGCGCCCTGACAGGTACCGACCTGTCGACCGGCAAGTCGAAGACCGTGCCGTCCACAGTGCCTTGTCCAGCGGGCTCGTTCGCGGTCGCCGGGCGCTGGGCTCTGGTCAACTGCGATGTGCATCAGCAGTACGTCGTCGATCTCCTCGGCGTCGTGGCCGATTACCGGCTGCCCGATGACGCCCCTGCGGCGAACTTGCTGCCGGCGCTCGGGGACGGCTTCGTCGCGCGGTTCCGGTTCACCCCGGACAGCGCGGGCGTCGACATCCCCGAGTTGCTGGTGACCGATCTGAACTCGCCGGCGCATCCGGAGCGAGTCGTCGGCCCGCTCCGGGGACGGGCCTGGCCGCCCGGGGCCAGCTTCGCGCTCGACGACGAGGCTGCACGGATCGTCTACGCCGACCCGGAATCCAGGGTTCGGGTCGCGACCGTGGACTGGCTAGCAGCGCCCCCTCCGGTCCAGACGGATCTGACGGCTCCCACCCTCACCTCCTCGACGGCGGGTCCGCGGATCGCGCCGACGCGGACGCTCAACTACTCCTACGCCTTCACCGACGCGGGCACCGGCGTCGCGTCGTACGACGTGCGCTTCCAGCAGCGGGCTCGCGGCGCCACGCAGTACGGCGCCTGGCAGCAGCCGGCCGGGTGGCAGAAGATCACCGGTACGAAGGTCACGATGACCGCGGCGACAGGGGTCGACACCTGTTTCCAGGTCCGCGCCCGGGACAAGGCGGCGAACACCAGCGGATGGTCCACGTCTGCTTGCTCAACGGTCGACTTCACGGTGCCGAGGCTGTCGTCGGCGACCACCGGCGGCCGGATCCTGCTGACAACTCCGATCCGCTTCAGCTATGCCTTCACCGACGACCACACAGTGGCGTCGTACGACGTGGCCTATCGCACGGCCACTGCCGGCAGGACGTTCGGGGCGTGGGTGTATCCGTCCGGCTGGCAGGGGATCGCGTCGACTTCGGTCACCACGACTCCGCCGATCGGCGCGGACACCTGCCTGATGGTCCGGGCCAGGGACGGGGCGGGCAACGTGAGTGCCTGGTCCGCCTCGGTCTGTTCCGCCTTACCGCAGGACGATCGCGCCTTCACAGCCAAGGGATCGGTCAGCAGGACGACGTACGCCGGTGCGTACCGGACCACGTTGTCGCGGTTGGGGGCGTCGGGCGCCTCGCTCGGCAAGGACGGCGAGTCCGGCAACCGGATCGCGGTCACAGTGCTCGCCGGTCCGAGCCAGGGTGCCGTGGACGTGACCTTCGCGGGCCGCCGGATCGGCCGAGTGTCCTTGGCCGCCAGTACCTGGTCACGGAAGGTCGTCTACCTGCCGGTGACGTCCTGGATCACGGGCCGCGTCGTCGTGACGTCGGTGTCGAGCCTGCCCTCCAACATCGACGGTGTCGCGCTGCTGCGGTTCTGAAGGTCGGCAGCGGTTGTGATGTAGGCCGCTGGTGACACCAGTCACGAGTGGCGGACTCACAAGGGCACAGAGTCCTACTCTCGGGTACATGACGACTGAGAAGGACCGCCCCTGGGTGATGCGGACCTACGCCGGGCACTCGTCGGCGGTGGAGTCGAACGCGCTGTTCCGGCGCAACCTGGCCAAGGGGCAGACCGGGCTCTCGGTCGCCTTCGACCTGCCGACCCAGACCGGGTACGACGCGGATCACCCGTTGGCCAAGGGCGAGGTCGGCAAGGTCGGCGTACCGGTGGCGCACCTGGGTGACGTGCGGGCGTTGTTCGACCAGATCCCGCTCGCGCGGATGAACACGTCGATGACGATCAACGCGACCGCGATGTGGCTGCTCGCGCTCTACCAGGTCGCCGCGCAGGAGCAGGGCGCGCTGCCCGACGAGCTGACCGGGACGACGCAGAACGACATCGTCAAGGAGTACCTGTCCCGCGGTACGTATGCCTTCCCGCCGGACGCGTCGCTGCGGTTGTCGACCGACCTGATCGCCTACACGGTCTCGAACGTGCCGAAGTGGAACCCGATCAACATCTGCAGCTACCACCTCCAGGAGGCGGGCGCGACGCCGGTGCAGGAGTTGGCGTTCGCGCTGTCGACGGCGATCGCGGTACTGGATCGGGTTCGCGACGGCGGCCAGGTGCCGGCCGACCGGTTCGGCGAGGTGGTGCAGCGGATCTCGTTCTTCGTCAACGCGGGCGTGCGGTTCATCGAGGAGACCTGCAAGATGCGCGCGTTCGTCCGGCTCTGGGACGACGTCTGCCTCAACCGGTACGGCGTGACGGATGCGAAGGCGCGCCGCCTTCGGTACGGCGTACAGGTCAACTCGCTCGGGCTCACCGAGGCGCAGCCCGAGAACAACGTGCAGCGGATCGTGCTGGAGATGCTCGGCGTGACGCTGTCCAAGAACGCGCGGGCCCGGGCTGTGCAGTTGCCGGCCTGGAACGAGGCGCTCGGTCTACCGCGGCCGTGGGACCAGCAGTGGTCGCTGCGAATGCAGCAGGTGCTTGCGTATGAGTCGGACCTGCTCGAGTACGACGACATCTTCGACGGCTCGCACGTGATCGAGGCGAAGGTCGACGAACTGGTCGCCGGGGCGCAGGAGGAGATCGACCGGGTCCAGGCGATGGGTGGTGCCGTCGTCGCGGTGGAGAGCGGGTACCTCAAGCAGGCACTGGTCGCGTCCCATGCCGAGCGGCGGCAGCGGATCGAGTCGGGCGAGCAGATCGTCGTCGGCGTGAACAAGTTCGAGAACACCGAACCGTCGCCGCTGACCGAGAACCTCGAGACCGCGATCCAGACGGTCGATCCGGCGGCCGAGAGTGCCGCGCTGTCGTCCTTGACCGAGTGGCGTGAGCAGCGCGACGACGAGGCGGTCGAGGAAGCGCTGGCGTCCTTGCGCGAGGCCGCGAAGGGCACCGACAACCTGATGCCGGCCACCCTGCGATGTGTCCGCGCGGGTGCGACGACGGGGGAGTGGGCCGGCGTACTGCGGGAGGTCTTCGGCGAGTACCGCGCACCCACCGGCGTCTCCGGTTCCGTCGGTACGTCGAGCGGCGGCGAGGCGATCGCCGCGGTCCGGGCGAAGGTGGCCGCGACGTCGGAAGAGCTCGGCGGACGGCTGCGCCTCCTGGTCGGCAAGCCCGGCCTCGACGGGCATTCGAACGGTGCCGAGCAGGTCGCCGTACGGGCCCGTGACGTCGGGTTCGAGGTGATCTACCAGGGCATCCGGTTGACGCCCGAGCAGATCGTCGCGGCCGCGGTCGCCGAGGACGTGCACTGCGTGGGCTTGTCGATCCTGTCCGGCTCGCACATGGAACTCGTGCCGCAGGTCGTCACAGGCCTCCGCGAAGCCGGCCTCGAGGACGTGCCGGTGGTCGTCGGCGGCATCGTCCCCGACGGTGACGCGCGAGCACTCCTCGGCTCCGGCGTCGCCGCCGTCTACACCCCCAAGGACTACGACCTCACCGGCATGATGTCCAACGTCGTCGACGTCATCCGCCAGGCCAACCACCTCTGACCTCGGCGGCCCGAGCCCTGTCCGGCCGTTAGGTTGGGGGGATGGGGCAGACGTTCGCGTTCGGGGCCGGGTCGGTGGAGTTGACGGAGGACGGGGCCGTCGCGGCCGTGGTTCATCCGGTGCGCGGGTGCTCGGTGCTGCTCGAGGACGGGGTGCTGCACGACCCGACGCGGTACTGGGGCAAGGGGTTCGTGATCACCGATCGCGGCAGTCATCGCTGGGATGCGCCGGTAAGTCAGCGCTGGCGGTCGGCCGGGATCGATCTGCTGTACCAACTGGGCGACCTGGAATTGCGAGTGGGCCGGCGGTTCGGCGACGTGTGGACCGAGACGTACGAAGTACGGAATGTCTCGGCTGAGTCCGTTGCTGTCGGGTCCTTGGCTGTCAGTACGCCGTGGCGCGACGTCTACGAGTCGAGCCGGGAGAGCCTTCGGAAGGCGGTCCATGCGCATGTCTGGACCGGTGGCGCGGACTCGTGGATCTGGGCGACGCCGATGGACGGCAGCGGCCCCGGGCTCGGCCTGCAGCTCACCGAGGGTGAGTTGTGGGCGTACTCGGTCGAGTCCCGCGACGGCGGGATCGGCAGCAACAGCAGGGGACACCTCTACCTGCACGTCACCGATCACTTCCGCGCGCCGCACGCGATGGGTGGTCAACCGCAGCTCGTACTCCGGCCAGGCGACTCCTACCGTTGGACCTGGCAACTCGGCTGGCACGACAGCCTGGCCGACTTCCACGCCACCCGGCAACCGTTGCTGACAGCAACCGAATTGGTGGCCGAAGTGGGCGAGACGCTGTCGGTACAGTTGGCCGACGGGGTGACCGGTCCGTCGTCGGTCACCTCCGCGGTACCCGGTACGCAGTACGTCGAAGTCAGTGACGGCAAGGTGAGCTCGCGGATCCAGGTGCTGTTCCATCAGCCGCTGCGGGAGCTGGTCGAGTCGCGGCTGCGGTTCGTGCTCGACAGACAACGGCCGGCAGAGCGAGGCGACAGCCGGCGGTTCTCCTTCCTGCCGTACGACAACGAGACCGGGCTGACCGTGTTGTCGGGCGCGTGGCGCGACTGGTCGGACGGACGGGAGCGCATCGGTACCGCTTTGCTCCTGCAGGAGGCGCGCGATCGCGGCTGGGGAGACCGCGCCGAGCTCGACGAAGCGCTGACGGGGTACGAGCAGTTCGTGCTGGAGCACCTGGTGGCAGGGGACGGCACTGTTGCCGACGACAGCCTGCACGAGAGCCCGACGCGGCTCTACAACTTCCCCTGGTTCGCCCGGTTCTTCCTCGGCCAGGGCGACCGCGACCGCGCAGTACAGGTCATCGATCGGTACTACGAACTCGGCGGCGACCACTATCTGGCGTTCGACCTCGGCCCGTTGCTCCTGGCATTGTCGGAACACTCGCCACGCATGCTGGAGCACCTGGACCGGCATGCGCGGAGCTTTCTGGAGTACGGCGACGATCTGCCGCCCCATGAGGTGAACTACGAGCAGTCGATGGTCGCTCCGCTACTGGAACTGTTGGTCGCAGCACATCAAGCAGGCTTGGTCGATCGCGCCGAACTGGATCGGCGGCTGCCCTGGCTGACGGCGTTCGCCGCCGACCAACCCGACGTACGGCTGCGTCATATCCCGGTCCGGCACTGGGACGGCTACTGGTTCGGGCTGCTCCGGCTCTGGGGTGACGTGTTTCCGCACTACTGGTCGGTGCTCAGTGCAGCCGTCTACCTGTCCTGGCCGTCGGATGAACTCGCGCCGATCGGGCGCGCGATCCTGCGCGCCAATCTGGTCAACTTCTTCCCGGACGGCTCGGCCACCTGCGCTTTCGTCTACCCGAGCGCGGTCAACGGCCGTCCCGCTCACGTCGCCGACCCGCTGGCCAACGACCAGGATTGGGCGCTGGTGTACGCGCTGCGCTTCGGGCTGACCTGACCGACGGCTGATCATTTGGCGCTGTCATGAAAGTAACTGCCAGATCGTTGTCCAATGGTAGCTTCTTCACCTCGGGACTGTGTGCCACCAGTTGGTGGCTGACTGTGGTGGGGGTCGCCGTGGTGGTCAATCTGAGTCTGCGCCATCGGATCCAGCAGCAAGAACTGTCCGAACACGAGAAACTCTTCCGCGAACTGCTCCCCGGCCCGGTCGCCGACTCGTACTTCGAACTGCTCGAGCTGGGCCAGCGCGAGATCACCGAGCACACCGGGCCGGTTCAGGAAGGGATCGACCAGGAACTGGTCACCCGCCGGCTCGCCTATCTGCATCGCTCCGAAGGGTCGATGACGTTGCGACCGATCGATCCGCTGATCGCGACCACCGGCCTGCTGACCCAGGTGCAACGGGAGCTGGGCAGGCATCAGGACCGGCTGCTGCAGGGATACGTCGCGGCCGCCGAGCTGCATCAGCGCCAGCTGCACATCAAGCAGCCCGGCGAGGTCCCGTCGGTCCTTGCCCAGTTGCTGACCGACCCCGATGAGATCGCCGAGCGCTGGACGACCTCGATCCACACGGTGCAGTGCACCTACCGGTCCATCGCAGTCCACGATCCCACCCAGACCGCGCCCATCCTGCCGTCACCGCTGGCCAGTCACTGCGACTCCATGCATTTCCGCGAGCTGTGCACGCCGGAGTTCCTCGCCGATCCGTGCGGCAACGATGCCATCCGGGCCGCGATCGATGCCGGAATCGAGGTCCGTACCGCGCAGACGCTGCCGGCCAGGATGATCATCGTGGACGACCACTTCGCGTTGATCGGGCTGGTCCCGGTCGGCGACAGCGGTGCGCTCCTGGTCCGGTCGTCGGTACTGATCGCCGCGCTCACGCAGTACTACGACCAGATCTGGGCAACCGCCACTCCGGTCGTGCTGCCCGGGGCGGAGCAGGCATCGCGGACCAGGCAGGCGGTCGGGAACCTGGGCCGCACCGAGCGGGAGGTGCTGACCCTGCTCGTGCACGGACTCAAGGACGAGGCGATAGCACGGCACCTGAGCCTCAGCGTCCGGACGGTACGCCGGCACATCGCCACGGTGATGGACTTCGTCGACGCCCCGACCCGGTTCGCCGCGGGCGCCGCCGCCCAACGACTCGGCCTGCTCGGCTGAGGTCTCGGCCGGTTGGGGTCTCGGCCGGTTGGGGTCTTGGCCGGTTGGGGAACTTGTCCACTTTTGCCCTGTCGGGCCGCGAGCGCAGCCTCCACCCTGGTGATTCCCGCCCCTTCCGCCCCTGAGGTTCCCGTCCACGTCCGTCCCCTCTCATCGCGCGGCCCCCCGCGCGATGTACTTCGACGTGCGCGGGAGCGGGCTTCGCAGAGAGGTCACCCCATGTCCTATCCGAGATCACGCCTGCTGAGTGGCTATCCGGCCACTCGGCCGGTGCGCTGGCTCAGCGCCGGGCTGGGCCTGGCACTGGTTGCCGGCCTGTTGTCCGGTCCACCCGAGGCAGCCGCCGCCGAAGACAGCACCGCCGATGCCGCCGATATTCAGCAGACCGCCCCCGACCTACCGCTGGAGCGCCCCGACGAGGCCTCCGCGGTGATCACCGCAAGAACCACCGGCAAGCCGGTGGTGATCAGCGGCAAGACCACCGAGACGACGCAGTACCGCGCGTTGCCGTCCGGCAAGATCGAGGCGACCGTCGCCGCCGGGCCGGTCCGGATGCGCGACGAGGACGGCGACTGGATCGACGTCGACGTGTCGCTGGTCCGTCTACCCGACGGCACCATCGAGCCCAAGGCGCATCCGTACGGACTGAAGCTGTCCGGCCCGGCCGGCAAGGGCGACCACGAGCTCGTCGCATTAGGTGCTGAAGGCAACCGTTCGGTGCTGGGCTGGGCCGGCCCGCTGCCGGCCCCCGAGATCGACGGCACCATCGCGACGTACCGCGAAGTCAGGCCCGGCGTGGACCTGGTCGTCGAGGCGACCCGCACCGGCTACCAGCAGCACCTGCTGGTGAAGAACCGCGCGGCAGCCGCGCAGGTGAAGCAGCTCCGGATGCCGTGGAAGGTGGACGGGCTGACCGCGAAGTCGGACGGGAAGGGTGGCCTCGCGGTCCGCAAGGGCGGCGAAAGCTTCGACGTACCAGCGCCGTTGATGTGGGACTCGTCGGTCGACAAGGCGTCGGGGGAGCACACTCGCCGGGCACCGGTCGGCCTCGGGCTGGCGCGGAACGCGGTACTGCTCACGCCGGACGCCAAGTTCCTGAGTGACCCGAAGACTGTCTATCCGGTGACGATCGACCCGTCGCAGAGCTCGGGCGCGAGCTTCGACGCGTTCGTGCAGAACACCTACTCCAGCGACCAGTCCGCGGCGACCGAGCTGAAGCTGGGCAGCTACGACGGCGGTTCCACCCGGGCCAAGTCGTATCTGCGGTTCGACAACCAGAACTGGCTCTGGGACAAGCAGATCCAGGCCGCCACCCTGAACCTGTGGGAAACCCACTCGTACTCGTGCGCGACGGCGGGCTGGGAGGCGTGGCGCACCGCCGACGTGACGAACGCCGCCCGCTGGACCGCGCAGCCGGCCGAGCTGGAGAAGGTCGGTACATCGACGCAGACAAAGGGCTTCTCGAGCTCCTGCGCCGCCGGCTGGGTGACGATCCCGGTGACTGCCGCCTTCCAGTACACGGCCACCAACCACGCGGCCAAGACCAACATCGGGATCAAGGCGACCAGCGAGACCAACAGCGCCGGCTGGAAGCGGTTCGCCTCGCGCGAGGCCGCGGCCAACCCGCCGTCGGTGACGATCACCTACCAGACCAAGACCGCGGTGAACGCGCAGACGACCGCCCCCGCGACGGTCTGCGGTACCGGCGCTGCGCGTCCCTACATCTCGACCAAGACGCCTCAGTTGCGGGCACAGATCAGCGACGGTCTCGGCGCCGCGGTGTACGGCAACTTCGAGTGGCAGCCGATCGGAGGAATCACTACCGCCGCTACCGAAGGACCCGGTGCGTCCGGCGCCTGGCTGGGCACCACCATCCCCGCCGGCGCTTTCGTCGAGGGCGGCAGCTATGCCTGGCGCGTCCAGGGCACTGACGGTACGACGCCTGGTGCGTGGTCGCCTTGGTGCGAGTTCACCGTCGACACGGTCGCGCCCGCATCCGCACCGACTGTCTCATCCACGACGTACCCAGTGGGTCAGTGGTCAGGGGGAGCCGGCACGGCCGGGACCTTCACCTTCGGCGCCGCGGGTGCCGGCGATGTCGTGGCTTACGAGTACGGCGTCGACACCAACCCGCCGGACCAGGTGGTGAACGCAGCCACTCCTGGCGCGTCCACGAGCATCAGCATCACCCCGACCGCGGACGGACCGCACACGTTGTGGGTGCGCACCCGGGACCGAGCGGGCAACCGGTCGCCGCTGACGGCGTACGAGTTCTCTGTCGGTGGTGGCGCTGTGATCGCGCCGAAGAACGGTGATGTCAGCGCGGCCAAGACGGCGATCGTCGGCGCGGGCCGCAGTACTGCGACCGGTGTCACCTACCAATGGCGTCGCGGCGACACCGATGCCTGGGTGACGATCCCGGCCGCTCACGTGCAGGTTGCCGCTGGTGGTGGCGCAGTGACCTGGCCGCTGGTGACCAGCGGCAACGGACAGTTCCCGAAGCTGAACTGGAACCTGGAAGCCACGCTGGCAGCGGTCGACGCACAGTCGGTCCCACGGGACGGCCCGGTGCAGATCCGGGGCAACTTCACCGGTGGCACGGCCGCGTCGTCTGGCGCGGTGAAGCTCACCTTCGACCGCAACCTCGCGACGGCCGCCACTGACGAGGTCGGTCCGGGTGAGGTCAACCTGCTGACCGGCAACTACACCCTGTCCGACACCGATGTGTCGGTCGACTCCTACGGCAGCGATCTGACCGTCAGCCGGACCTACAACAGCCGCCAGTCGGCCGGCACCGACAACTCGAACATGTTCGGGCCAGGCAGGATCTCCGGCGCGGTCGTGGACGAGGCAGACACGCCGTACACGTCTCTCGATGTCTTCGGAACGCTGGTCCAGGTCGGCACACCGGATGGCGACACGGTCGGCTTCACGGCTCGCGACGGTGTCAACTTCGACCCCGAGGTGGGGCAGGAGACGCTGAAGCTCAGCTACGCCAGCGCGACCGACTCGTACAAGCTCACCGACGAGCAGGGCTCGATCGTGACGTTCGGCCGGGTGACGGGAACGTCGGCGGGTCACTACTACCCGACTGCCACCACGTTGCCGGGCAGCAACCAGGTCACCACTTTCACCTGGGAGAAGGTGACGATCGGCGGCGCCGAGGTGGTGCGGCCGATCCGCATGCTGGCGCCGATTCCGGACGGGGTCAGCTGCCCGACGATGGCCCGCGGCTGGGCACTCAACTTCACCTACGCCACGGCAACCACGGCCACCGGGACCACTGAGGCGACGCTTGGCGACTACCTCGGGCGGGTCAAGGAAATCTCCTTCACTGCTTGGGATCCCGACCTTGCCACGCCGGCCATGCGGACAGTGCCGGTCTCGCGGTACAGCTACGACAACACCGGGCGACTGCGTGCCAGTTGGGATCCGCGGCTGGACTCCGGCGCCACCCATGTCGGCGACAGCTACAGCTACCAGGCCGACGGTGTGCTGTCGACTATCAAGCCGGCGGGGCAGGAGCCCTGGCAGCTGAGCTACACCACGCTGCCCAACGACCCCGCCATCGGCCGGCTCAGCAAGGTGTCCCGTTCCGCTCTGACCGCGGGCACCGCTGTCGAAACCGTTGTCTACAAGGTTCCTCTGTCCGGAGCGGGCGCACCGAACGACCTGTCTCCGGGCCAGACCAAGCGGTGGGGTCAGGCAGAAGCTCCGACCGACGCCGCTGCCGTCTTCCCACCCGACCAGGTTCCCAGTGGCAACCCGGCCACTGGCGCATTGCCGTCGAACTGGGAGCGGGCAACTGTCACCTACCTCGACGCCAACGGCCAAGAGGTCAACAAGGCGACACCGGGCGGCAACATCACCACCAACTGGTACGACGGTTTCGGCAACTCCGTTCGCACGTTGACCGCGGAGAACCGCAACCGGGCTCTGAACCAGTCGCAGTCGAACGACGATGCCGCAGAGCAGACCTTGGCGCAGGCGTACTCCACCGTGAGCACCTACTCGCGGGACGGAGAACGACTCGAGACGACGCTGGCGCCTGAGACTGAGGTCCGCCTCAGTACCGGCGCCACGGTCAGAGGCAGGCACCTGACCCGCAACACCTACGACCAGGGCGCGCCCACCACTGGCGGTCCGTTCAACCTGGTCACCACCACGGAGTCGCAGGTCCGGCTCTGGGGCGCGGACGGTACCGCGGTCGAGGCAGATCGCCGGGTCACGACCACGGGGTACAACTGGACCCTGCGGATGCCGACCGTGACGACCAACGACCCAGGTGGCCTCGCCCAGACAGTTCGGACCACGCTGGACCCGGTCACCGGTCTCGAAACCTCGGAGACCCAGGTAGCCGGCGGTACGACCACCAACACCCCGGCCACGCAGAAGACGATCTACTACCGGGCCACCGCCGGATCGGGGTACAGCGAGTGCGACCTGCGACCGGAGTGGGCGAACCTGACCTGCCGTCTCCAGCCAGGTGGCCAAGCGGCCACTGGTCCTGAGCTGCCGGTCAAGGTGCAGACGTACGACATGTTCAACCAGCAACGGGTCCTGGTCGAGAAGACCAGCGCCGGGACACTGCGGACCAGCACCACGAAGTACGACGCAGCCGGCCGGATCGCAGAGATCGGCCTGACCGCGGCAGCGAGCCTCGGTACGCCGGTGCCGACCCAGCGCAACGTGTACGACCCGCTCAACGGCAACCTGCTGCGGTCCCAGTCCGTGACCTCCGCGGGCGCCGTCACCGCCGAGATCATCCGTACCTACGACACGCTCGGCCGGATCACCTCCTACCAGGATGCCGACGGCAACCTTTCGATCACGACGTACGACCTGTTCGGCCGGCCGGCAACAAGCTCGGACGGTAAGGCCACCCGCACCTACGGGTACGACTTCCGCGGGCTGCTCACCTCGGTGAACGACAGCCAGACCGGCACCTACACCGGTAGCTACAACGGCGACGGGCAACTCATCAGTGAGACCTGGCCCAACGGGGTCAAGGTCGACACCCGGTACGACGAAGCCGGCGAGGAGGCCGGCATCACCTACAGCAAGCCCGGGTGTGCCTCCGGCGACTGCACGTTGTTCAGCGAGTCGCTGACCGGGACAGCACACGGCCAGACGGCCAGGCGCGTCTCCACCCTGTCCAGCCAGCTGTATCACCAGGACGGGGCCGGTCGGGTCACGTCGGTGGAGGAGACGGTTGGCGAGAAGTGCGTGACCCGGACCTACGGGTTCAGCACTGCAACCGACAGGACGAGTAGCGCCGAGTACGGCCCGGCTGCCGACGGCAGTTGTCAGTCGACCACCCCGGCGTCCACACGGACCTGGACCTACGACACGGCGAACCGGGTGACCTCCGCCGGCTACGTCTACGACGCTCTCGGCCGCACCACGACAGTGCCGGCGATCGACACGGGAGCACCCGCGGCCGGCGACGTGACGGCCACCTACCACGCGGACGACCTGGTCGACACGGTGACGCAGGGCGGTCGCACGACGGACTACACGATCGACGTCACCGGTGAGCGGGTCCGGTCCTGGACCGACAACTCCACCGGCGAAGTGGTGACCAACGTCCAGCACTACGACGAGGACTCGGACTCGCCGGCCTGGACCCAGGAAGGCGTGAGCCGGTTCACGCGGGTCGTCGCCGGACTGTCCGGGATGACCGCGATCGTCGACAGCGACAGTGGTGCACCGGACTGGCAGATCGCCGATCTGTCCGGTGACATCGTGGCCACGATTCACAGCGGTGACGAAGGTTTGTCCAGCACGAGCGAAGCCGATGAGTACGGTCAGCTGGGCGACTCCGAAGCTGTCGGGAAGCAGCGGTACGGCTGGCTCGGTACGCAACAACGGGCCGCGGACGCGCCGTCTGGGATCGTCTTGATGGGTGTCCGGCTCTATAACCCGGCCACCGGGCGCTTCCTGCAGACGGACCCGATCTACGGCGCCAGCTGCAACGCGTACGAGTACACCTGCGCCGATCCGGTGGACAAGGTCGACCTGGACGGCAAGTGGCCGTGCTGGAGCAAGAAGTGCCTGCTCAAGGCAGCCGCGAAGAAGCTGAAGGCGCTGAAGAAGAAGATCAGGAAGAACAAGTACGTGCGGTGGGTCTGGCGCAAGGTCGTCAAGAACAAGTACGTGCGGGCCTGTGCCAAGGGTGCCGGTCTGTCGATGCTGAGGAAATCGTTCTGGGCCAAGTTCAGGCGACTCCCGTACAAGGTCGGCCGCTGGGGCGCGCAAGGGTGTGCGTTCGGCGTCGTCAAGCTCTACGTCTGGCAGAAGGTCAGGCAGTGGAGGCCGAAGTACCCCTTCCCGCACACGTGGTGACGTCGGGTTGATCCACTGATCGTGTCCCGGGCGGCCCTCGCGACCGCCCGGGACACGTTGTCCAGAAAGGTTCTGCGCATGTCCCCTGATCCCCGCCCCCTGCGTTCCCGCTCGGCGCGCTGGCTGTCGGCAGGCGTCGTCTTGGTGTCGATCGCCAGTCTGCTCCCCGCATCCGCCAAGGTGGTCGAGAAGGCCGCGCTGGACCCTTCGGGCGAAGCCGCAGCCGTCGCCACGGCCAGAGCGACCGGCAAGCCGGTGCTGATCACGAGCAAGACGACCGAGACCACGGAGTACCGCGCGCTGCCGTCCGGCCTCATCGAGGCGACCGTCGCTGGTGGGCCGGTCCGGATGCGCGGCGCGAACGACTCGTGGGTCGCCGTCGATGTCTCACTGGTCCGGCAGGCGGACGGTTCGGTCATTTCGAAGGCTCATCCTTACGGGCTCAAGCTGTCCGGGCCCGCTGGCTCGGGTGATCACAATCTTGTCGAGCTCGGTGCGCCCGGGCGACGTTCGACACTTGGCTGGTCCGGTCGGCTGCCGGCGCCGGAGATCGACGGGACCACAGCGACCTATCGTGAGGTGAAGCCGGGAGTCGACCTGGTCGTCGAGGCGACTCGCACCGGCTACGAGCAGCACCTGGTGGTGAAGAACCGGCAGGCAGCAGTACAGCTCAAGCAGTTCAGGATGCCTTGGAAGGTTGACGGTCCGGCCACATCACCGGCTTCGGTGATGTGGGACTCGACCGTGGATCGGGCGTCCGGTGAGCATCTCCGGAGGGCACCCGTGAAGCTTGCCCTAGGCAAGGATGCGTTGGTGCTGACCCCCGACGCGTCGTTCCTGACCGACCCGAAGACCGTCTACCCGGTCACGATCGACCCGTCGCAGAGCTCGGGTGCGAACTTCGACGCGTTCGTGCAGTCCAGTTACAGCACCGACCAGTCGGCCGCGACCGAACTGAAGATCGGCACGTACGACTCCGGTGCCAACAAGGCGAGGTCGTATCTGCGGTTCGACAACCAGGACTGGCTGTGGGACAAGCAGATCCAGGCCGCCACCTTGAGCTTGTGGGAGCACTACTCGTACTCCTGCACAGCCAGGGGATGGGTGGCCTACCGGGTCGCCGACGTGACGAACACGGCCCGTTGGACGAACCGGCCCGCGCAGTACGAGCAGGTCGGAACCTCGACCCAGACCAAGGGCTGGTCCAGCTCGTGCGGCGGCGGCTGGGTGACGATGCCGGTCACCGCGGCCTTCCAGTACACGGCCGCGCATCGGTTGAGTAGGACCAACATCGGGATCAGCGCGGCGAGCGAGACCGACAACTACGGCTGGAAGCGGTTCAACTCCCGCGAGGGCGCCAACCCGCCGTCGGTGACGATCACCTATCAGACCAAGACCTCGGTGGACGCCCAGGCGACCGCACCGGACACCGCTTGCGTCACCGGCGCGGACCGGCCGGCCATGTCGACCCTGAATCCACAGTTGCGGGCACAGATCAGCGACACCCAGGGCGCCCAGGTGTACGCCGTCTTCGAGTGGAAGGTGGTCGGCGGAGTCACCAGCAACACCGCGACCGAAGGCCCTGGCGCCTCCGGCTCCTGGCTCGGCACGACCATTCCCGACGACGCTTTCACCGAAGGCAGCAGCTACGCCTGGCGAGTCCAGGGCACCGACGGTACAACGCCTGGAGAGTGGTCGAACTGGTGCGAGTTCACGGTGATCACCATGTAGGTCTCAGCCGATCGTTGCGAACGCTCGCACAGGGAACGTGGCGAGACCCGCGATGCGCGGCGGCGTAGCGGTAAAGGTCGCACCGGTCGGTGGCACCTCGTCCAGGTTGGTGAGATGCTCGACGATCGGCAGCCCGGCGCCGAGCAGCAACGTGTGCGCCGGGCGCGTGCCGTCGGTCATGTCGTCGATGTTGGCCGCATCGATCCCGACCAGCGCCGCCCCCTGGCCGATCAGGAACTCCGCGCCGTCCCTGGTCAGGAAGTGCGCATCCTCGACGTACTGCGGAGTCCCGAACCGCGCGTCATCGCCGGTGTGCAACAACACCGCCTTGCCGCGTACGTCGTACGCCGCCAGGGCATTCGCGTTGATCCCGAGCCGGCCGCTGTCCGTGAGTCGAACGACGACGGCCGGCAGGCCGACCAGCCGATCGAGCGAAAACCCGGTGAGGTCATGCCCATCGGGGTAGCGATGGTTCGGGCTGTCCAGATACGTCCCCGTATTGGCCACCATCGAGATCCGCCCGATCTCGAACTCCGTCCCCTCCGCATAGATCTCCCGCGACGCCTCCCGACTGAGATGCTCAGTCAACTCCGGCCCCGGCAGATTCGGCAACGTCACCATGCCGTCGCGAATCACATGACTGAGCTCGACGTACCGCGCCCCGCCGCCTTCCGCCACCGCCCGATCCGCCGGCCCACCCCGAGTCCCCTTGTGCGGCGCCTCCACGATCTCCAGGTTGTCCAGGACCACCTCGCCGGCCATCAACAACCCCAGCGATCCGAGAAACAACTCCCCGACCTCCCGAGCCGTCACCTCCGCCGAGGGCACATCGACAAGGAACCCCTGCACCTGCAGGCCACCGCCATTGGTGAAGGTCACAGCAGCATCGAAACGCGCGCGATACGAACTCATACCCGCATCCTCGCCCATCACGTGCAGTCCGCGGTACAGGTGTCAGCGGTGGTCGGAGGCCAGATCCGGGCCGGATCCGAAGCCCTGGACGTCCGCTACAGCGGACGCGTCGGACGCCGCGCCGTCGAGTCTGTCCAGTTGGCGGTCCAGCAGTTCGAGTTGCCGGCGCAGCGCGGTACGCCGTTCTTCCGGCGCGACCGCGATCAGGTTCTGCAGTGCCGAACGGACCCGTCGGGTGATCTTCGGAGTCTCCACGCCGGCTCGCTGGATCTCCTCCAAGCCCAGCCGGACGTACCCGTCCCAGTCGAGGGTGCGTTCGATCAGGCGTACCTTTCCCGTCGCGTCGCGGTACCGGCCGTCGGGGAGTTCACGGCGGGCGAGTTGCCGCAAGCCGTCCTCGATCCGGTCGACGGCCTGAATCGCCGTCGTGGGATCGCTGCCCATGCTGCGGAGCGCGATCTCGACCAGCTTGGTGAGCGCGAACGCGGGATCGTTATGATGAGTCCGCTCGGACCCGAGCAGGATCGAACGCCGGATCCTGTCGTGATCGACCGCGGCTCCGGTACCGCGAACCCGGACGAGCGGGCCGTCCAGCGGCACGAAGTCGCCCATCATCGGCACCAGTTCGAGCTCGACGTCGGCCTGCTGGGCGAGCTCGACCAGCCGATGCTCGTCGACCTGCACGACCACCCCGGGGTCCTCGGACCGGACCACGTTGTCCGCAGCTGGGGCATCCGTGCCCGCCAAGGGCGGAAACTTGGCGACTTCGCGACGCAGATTGCCGCCGACCAGCTCGATCAGGCCGGAGGCGCGCAGCGCCCGGCCCGATCGGCTGATGTAGAGGACCAGCACAGCCAGGCTCAAGAGCATCAGCAGGTAGCCGATGAGCACGGTCAGGCCAGGGACGCGACCCTTCTCGTCGTCAACGCCGCGGGCCGCGACGAAGGCGTACGCCGCAGCTCCGCCGAACAGACCCATGCTGAGCTTGTTCCCCCGGTCGCGCAGCAGGGTCGGCACGATCCGCGGCGAGAACTGCTGCATCGCCAACTGCACGGCCAGCGTCATGATCGTCAGGATCAACGTCATCAGCGTGAGCAACGACGACACGATCGTCGTGAGCAACGCCTGCGCGGCAGCCGGCGTACCGGTGAGGCTGGTGGGAATCAGCGAATAGTCGTAGTGCCGGTCGATGCGCTCGGTGATGATCGCGAGCACGACAGCTGCGACGACACAGCCCATGGGGACGACCCACAGGTTCCGGTCGAGAAACACCCGCGCCCGCTGCCGCACGACCCACCACCTCCAAGGCTCCCCAGGCCTGTACCCCGATCGACCATCGATACCACCGAAAGGTCTCCCGCCCCTCACCCCCCACCGGGGTGGGGTGGGTGAGCGACGGGCGTTGTGCTCAGCTGAGGGTGGGGAGGAGGGCGCGGAGGGCGTTGGTGGTGTGGTTGTGGAGGCTGGTGCCGTAGGAGATTCGGGTGGCGCCGGCGGCGAGTAGGGCTGCGGCTGTGGGGCCGGTAGGGGTGGCGTGGGCGTTGAGGGGGCCGCCGATCTCGGTGGCCAGGTGGGGGAGGGTGTCGACGGGGGCCATGATCGGGTAGATGCAGTCGGCGCCGGCTCGGCGGTAGGCGCGGCCCCGGGTGATGGCGTCGGTGACGTCGCCGGAGTGCAGGAAGTTGTCCACGCGGGCGTTGATGACGAGGTCGGCGCCGGCGGCGGCCCGTACGGCGTTGAGGTACTCCGACTGCTGCGCCGGGTCCACGAGGGCGCCGCCGACGGAGTCCTCCAGGTTGCAGCCGACCGCGCCGGTTTCGAGCAGGCGCTCGGCGAATTCCTTCGGCGCGAGGCCGTAGCCGGCTTCCATGTCGGCGGTCACCGGTACGCCGACCGCGCGGACGATTCGCGCGACGGCCTCGAACATCTCGGCCGGCGGGGTCAACTGGCCGTCGTCGTACCCGAGAACGCGGGCGACCGCTCCGCTGCTGGTGGCGATCGCCGGGTAGCCCGCCTCGGCGATCGTCCGGGCACTCACCGGGTCCCAGGCGTTCGGCAGGATGAGTGGATCCGGGCCGTGGTGCAACGCCCGGAAGAGTTCGGCCTTGGTCGGTGCGTTGTTCATCGAAGTCGTCATTCAGCTGGGGTCGTAGTGGCCGGGCTCGAGGCGGCAGGTGACGCCGATGCGGTTCCAGGCGTTGATGGTGATGATCAGGCCGATCAGCTGGGCCAGTTCCTTGTCGTCGAAGGCCGCGGCGGCGACGGCGTACACGTCGTCGGGGACGTGGTCGACGCTGATCAGCGTGATCGCCTCGGTGAGGGCGAGCGCTGCCTGCTCCTGCTCGCTGTAGAACTTGCGGGCCTCGCGCCACGCGCCGACCAGGTGCAGCCGCTGCTCGGAGTCGCCGGCGTGCTTGGCGTCGAGCGTGTGCATGTCGAGGCAGTAGGCGCACCCGTTCAGCTGCGAAGCGCGGATCCGGACCAGGTCGGCCAGGCGCGGGTCGAGGCCGGTGGCGGACTGGGCGTCCAGGTCGATCATGGCCTGGTAGAAGTCGGGGGCAAGGGAGGCGACCTTGACGCGTCGCTGTGTCGATGTGCTCATGACGACAACGCTAGGCGCAGATCGGCCCAGGTGTATGGTCCACTTCCATGGAGGATCAAAGGGCCAATTCGGTCGACGCAGCCCCCGGTACCGGCGCCGATCTGCATCTCGATCTGGCCAACCGCCGCGGCCGGGCCGACCTGGTCGAGGCACTGCACGAGTCGATCCGGACCGGCAGACTTCCGGCCGGGACCAGACTCCCCTCGTCGCGTTCACTCGCCAAGGACCTCGGCATCGCGCGCAACACGGTCGCCGACGCCTACGGCCAACTGGTCGCCGAGGGCTGGCTCACCGCCCGCCAAGGCTCGGGCACCGTCGTCGCCGGTCGCGCCCCCACCTTGGCCGGCACGGCCAAGAAGGTCCCGCCGAGGCCGGCCCCGACGCAGTTCCGGTACGACCTGACACCCGGCTCGCCGGATGTCTCCACCTTCCCGCGCACCGAATGGCTCGCCGCGGCTCGCAAAGCGTTGCCCTCGGCACCTAACGACGCCTTCGGGTACGGCGATCCGCGCGGTCGCGCCGAACTCCGCGAGAAACTCGCCGACTACCTCGCCCGGGCCCGCGGCGTACGGGCTGATCCGGAGCGGATCATGATCTGCTCCGGCTACATCCAAGCGCTGAACCTGCTGAGCGACGTACTCCGGGTGCAAGGCGCGACGACGATGTCGGTGGAGGAGTTCGGGTACGACCTGCACTGGGACGTGATCCGGTCCCGCGGGCTCGAACCCGTGCCGGTCCCGGTCGACGAGTACGGCGTACGCGCGGACCTGCTGACCGGCCAAGCCGCGTTCCTCACCCCGGCGCACCAGATGCCGACCGGCGTGCCACTCGCGCCGGACCGGCGAGCCGCGGTGATCGAATGGGCGCGCGAGACCGGCGCGCTGCTGATCGAGGACGACTACGACGGCGAGTTCCGCTACGACCGCCAACCGGTCGGCGCCTTGCAGGCCCTGGATCCCGAACGGGTCGTCTACACCGGTACGGCGAGCAAGAGCCTCGCGCCAGCACTCCGCCTGGCCTGGATGGTGCTGCCCGATCACCTGATGGAGCCGGTCCTCGCGGCCAAGCGGACCACCGATCTCCTCACCGCGACCCTCGATCAGCTGGTCCTCGCCGAATTCATTGCCTCCGGCCACTACGACCGGCACGTCCGGCGCTCGCGGCTGCACTACCGCCGGCGCCGCGACAGGCTGGTCGAGTTGCTCGCCGTCCGGGCGCCGGGCGTCAAGGTGGCCGGGATCTCGGCCGGCCTGCACGTGCTCCTCGACGTACCGGGTCAGGCGGCCGAGATGGTCGAGCGCGCGGCCAGGCAAGGGCTCGCGATCGCCGCCCTCGACCGGTATCGCTTCGTCCCCGATCCCGACGACCGGCAGGCGGTCATCGTCGGCTACGGCACCCCGCCCGACCACGCCTACAGCGGCGCCCTCGACCTGCTCTGTCAGGTCCTCGCCGTCTAGCCGAGCGTGCGTGCGAGAGCGCGGATGTCGTCCGGTCCCACCCGGCAACAGCCGCCGACGTACTCCGCGCCGGCGGCGGCCCAGGCGGGTGCCAACGACGTCGAGTCCGAGGCGTCACCGGTCCAGCGCCGCCCGCCCGCATCCCATCCTTCGCCGCTGTTGGGGTAGGCGACGACCGGCTTCCCGCTCACAGCGGCCGCGAGTTCGACCGCTTGCTGCACGTCCTCCGGTGCGCAACAGTTGATGCCGACAGCAACAACATTCGTACTGCGAACAGCGAACGCCTCCTCGAGTGGCTGCCCAGCACGAGTCCGGCCACCGGCCACGGAGTACGAAACCCAAGCAGGGAAGGCGATCTCGTCGATCAGCTCGACCAGCACCTCCGCTTCCTCGACGTCCGGGATCGTCTCGACGGCCAGCAGATCAGGGCCTGCGGCAACCAGTAGCTCCAGCCGCGGCCGATGGAAATCGCGGAGGAACGCCTTGCCCACGCCGTACCGCCCCCGGTACTCCGACCCGTCGGCGAGCACCGCGCCGTACGGGCCGACCGATGCCGCCACGAATCGCTGGCGCCCGTCGACCGCCAACTCGTCGCGGACCTGCCGGGCGATGGTCACGCTGGACGTGATCAACCGCTCGGCCTCGTCGCGCGGTACGCCGGCCTTGGCGAAGCCCGAGACGCTCGCCTGGTAGCTCGCCGTCGTCGCGAAGGTGGCGCCGGCTTCGTAGTACGCGCGATGGACGGCGGCGATCTCACCCGGCGCATCCCTCAACAACCGCGCCGACCAGAGCTCGTCGGACAGATCGTGGCCGCGATCCTCCAGGGCGTTCGACATCCCGCCGTCGAGAATGCGCATCAGCCTTGCCGAACCAGGTCGAGTACTTCGTCGGCGCACCCCCACGAGAGCGTGACACCCGAGCCGCCGTGGCCGTAGCAGTGGATCACCCGCTCGCCGCTCGCCGTACGAACTGCTTCACACCGTACTGCGGGGCGCGCCGGGCGAAGTCCGACTCGGTGCCGGAGCACCTTCGCCTTGCGGAGTTGGGGAACGAACGCGGAGGCGCGATCCAGAATCGCGGTCGCCGTCTTCGGGTCGACGGCCAGATTCCAGCTGTCCGGCTGGCTGGTCCCACCGACGACGATGTCCTTGCCGCGCGGGAAGACGTAGACGAGGTCTCGCGGACCCTCGTCGGCCATCAGCCATTCGGTGAGACCGAACTGCTCGACGGTCAGCACCTGGCCGCGAACCGGTGTGACGGTCGGATCGCCTGCCGTCAGCCGCGCCCCGAGACCGGTGCAGTTGACGACGAGGTCGGCGTCGGTCGGCAGACCGGACAAGGCCGCTCGGGTCAGCGTTCCGCCGGCGGCTTCGAGGCGTTTCACCAAGTAGGGAAGGTAGCTCGGCATCTCGATAACGGGTGCTGTGAACGACCAGCCGTCCTTGAACCCAGGGGGCGGCGAACCGACCCGGCGCAGGTCCGTGAGCACGTCCGTCCAGACCGGATCAGGAGTCACCGCATGTTTGAACTCCTGCCCGTGCCGCAACCGCACGGACGGCTCGTTCTCGGCCAGCTTGGTGAACTCCTGGTAGGACGCCCGCGCCCAGCCGGCGACGCGATCCACCGGAGCCGACAGATACGGATAGCAGATCGCGCCCGCCACAGCCGACGTGGTCTCCAACGGAAGGTCCCGGGCCAGCACGGCCACCTCGTACCCCGACTCGGCCAGCCTGATGGCACAGCTCAGCCCGATCACGCCGGCACCCACCACGATCACGCGCATGCCCGCATTGTGTCCCGCCAGGCCGCGAGCCGCCACCACAGCAGGTGACGGCTCGCGTCCCGCCGATTACTCGACGGTGACGGACTTGGCGAGGTTGCGGGGCTTGTCCACGTCGTGGCCGAGGGCGACCGAGGCGTGGTACGCGAGGAGCTGGAGCGGGATCGTGAGCAGGATCGGGTCCAGCTCGGGCTCGTTCTTGGGGACCCGGATGATGGCGGCCGCGCCGTCCGGTACGTCGACCGACGCGTGCGTCACGACGTACAGCGGGCCGGAGCGGGCGGCGATCTCGTGCAGGGCGCCGATGTTGCGGTCGAGGAGCTCGTCGTCGGGGACGATCGCGACCGTCGGTACGTCCGGAGAGATCAGGGCCAGCGGGCCGTGCTTCAGCTCCGACGTCTGGTACGCCTCCGCGTGCCGGTACGAGATCTCCTTGAGCTTCTGCGCGCCCTCACGAGCGACGGGGTAGCCACGCGTCCGGCCGACGAAGAAGATGCTCTCGTGCTGGGCGAGCCGGCCCGCGATCGACGCCAGTTCCTGCTCGGTGTCGACGATCGCCTGGATCTGCGCGGGAAGCTTCTTCAGCCCCTCGATCAGCCGGCGTCCGTCGGCGGGGGAGACGTCCCGGATCCGGCCGAGGTGGATGCCGAGCATCGCGAACGCCACGGCCATGTTGGTCAGCGCCTTCGTCGACGCGACCGAGACCTCGGGGCCGGCGTGCAGGTAGACGCCGCCGTCGACCTCGCGCGCGATGCTGGAACCGACCGCGTTGACCAGACCGATCACCCGGCCGCCCTTGCGCTTGAGTTCCTGGACAGCCACCAGCGTGTCCAGGGTCTCGCCGGACTGGCTGACCGCGACGTACAAGGTGTCCCGCTCGACGACCGGGTTGCGGTAGCGGAACTCCGACGCGGGCTCGGCGTCGGCGGGGATCCGGGCCACTTCCTCGATGAACTGCGCGCCGAGCTGGCCCGCGTAGTACGCCGAACCGCAGCCGAGGATCTTCACCCGCTTGATCTCGCGGGCCTCCCGGGCGTCCATGTTCAGGCCACCGAGGTGAACGGTGTGGAAGCGCTCGTCGAGCCGGCCGCGGGTCGCGCGCTGGACCGCCTCGGGCTGCTCGTGGATCTCCTTGACCATGAAGTGCTCGTGCGCGCCGCGCTCGTACTCGTCGGCGGTCCACTCGACCGTCTTCTCGGTCTTGGTGGTGGCCCGGGCGTCCTGGGTGAAGGTGCGGTAGCCGTCGGCGCGGACGGTGGCGAGCTCGCCGTCGTCCAGGTACACGACCTGCCGGGTGTAGCGGATCAGCGCGGCCGCGTCGGACGCGACGTGCATCTCGCCGTCGCCGACGCCGAGGATCAGCGGGCTGCCGTTGCGGGCGACCACGATCCGGTCCGGGAAGTCCAGGTCGATCACGGCGATGCCGTAGGTGCCTTCGAGCCGGCGCAGTGCGGCCAGCACCTTCTCCTCGAGCGTGTCGCCCTCGGCCTGCTCGATCAGGTGCGCGAGGACCTCGGTGTCGGTCTCCGAGCGCAGCTTGACGCCGGACTCCTCCAGCTGGGCGCGCAGGACGCCGGCGTTGTCGAAGATGCCGTTGTGGACGACCGCGATCCGCTCGTTGCCGCTCACGTGCGGGTGGGCGTTGTCCTTGCTCGGACCGCCGTGGGTGGCCCACCGGGTGTGCCCGATGCCGAGCTTGCCGCCGAACCGCTTCGGCAGCGACGCCTCGAGCTCGCGCACCCGGCCCGCGTCCTTGTGCACTCGCAGCTCGCTGGAGCCGACCACCGCGACACCGGCCGAGTCGTAACCGCGGTACTCCAGCCTGGCGAGTCCGTCGACCAGGATGGGCGCGGCCGGCTTCGTACCGACGTACCCGACGATTCCGCACATGGTGGGTGGTCCTTTCGTTGGGGGCAGGGCGGCGTCAGCCGTAGACGATCCGTCGCAGCTGACGCGTGGAGAGTTCGGGAGAGCGGACCGGCCAGTGCCGGAGCTCGATGCCGAGGCGGGCGAAGATCTCGTCGTTGCGAGCGCCGTAGGTCTGCAGTTCGCGGTGCCGGCGCCGGACGTACTCCTCGGTGGTCTCGGTGAAGTAGGCCAGGACGTCCGCGACCACGCGCCGGGCATCCTCGGGCGTCAGGCCGGTGGTCCGGCTGACCTGCTCGACCAGCTCGTCACTCGGGACGCCTACCTCGGTCATCACGCGCCTACTCTGCAGCCGATCCAGGCCAAAAGCAAAGGATCTGCCCGAAATCGGGCAGAACAGCGGCAGTAAGAAAGGGAGGCTTCAGAACAGGCGCAGGACGTCGGATTCCATCCCGCGGAGGGCGTCGTAGTCGACGGTGACGCACTCCAGGCCGCGGTCCGTGGCCAGGAACTGGGCCTGCGGCTTGATCAGCTGGGCCGCGAAGATGCCCCGGACGGGTGCGAGCAACGGGTCGCGGTTGAGCAGTTCGACGTACCGGGTGAGCTGCTCGACGCCGTCGATCTCGCCGCGGCGCTTGATCTCGACGGCCACGTGCTTGCCGTCGGCGTCGCGGCAGAGCAGGTCGACCGGGCCGATCGCGGTCGGGTACTCACGCCGTACCAGTGTGAAACCGTCGCCGAAGGTGGTCACGTGCTCGGCCAGCAGTTCCTGCAGATGCGCCTCGACGCCGTCCTTGATCAGCCCCGGATCCAGACCCAGCTCGTACGACGTGTCGCTGAGCACCTTCTCGAACGTGATCCGCAGTTCCTCGCCGGCCTTGTTGGTGACGCTCCAGACGCCTTCCTCCTCCGTCAGCTTGCACGGGGGAGACATCCAGTTCAGCGGCTTGTACGAACCGCCGTCGGCGTGGATCAGGACGGAGCCGTCCGCCTTGACCATCAGCAGCCGCGGCGCCATCGGGAGATGGGCGGTCAGCCGGCCGGAGTAGTCCACGGAGCAATGAGCAATCACCAGGCGCACGAGAAAGCACCGTAGTGCACTCGTCACGACGACGCGCTGGCGGCGTGCCGGGTCCGGGTGGCACGCTGCTGGGATGAAGCCGAAGATCAGCCTGAAAGCCCGGCTCGCGTACGACGACGTGGCCAAGGGACTGGCCGACGCGGGGGTCGTGCAGGGATCCATGTTCGGGATGCCGTGCCTGAAGATCGAGAAGAAGATGCTCGGCGGGCTGTACGGCGACGCGATGACCTTCAAACTGCCGCCCGAGCCGCGCGAGGAGGCGCTCGCGCTCACCGGCGCCGAGCACTTCGACCCGGGGATGGGCCGGCCGATGAAGGAATGGGTCGTGATTCCACTGGAGCACAGCGAGAGCTGGCCGAAGTACGCCGAGCTGGCACTGGAGTTCGTCAGCAAATGAACCTGATGTGCCCCGCACGACTCATCCTGGTCCCCGACGAGTTGCCGGTCGAGGTGCCGACGGGTGAACGCGTTGCGGCGGTCTATGCGAGCCCTGCGGGCGAGGCAACCGCAGCACGCTGGGCCGCAGAGTTGGGCGTGCGGCTGACGGTCGACCCGGAGTTGACCGCGGGCGAGGCGCTGCGCGACATCGCCGACGTGCACCGCGGCGAGACGGTCGTTGTGGTCGTACCCGGGCTCGACCTCGGGCTGGCGATCCCGACCGACCATCGGCTGGTGATCGAGCACACCGGCGACGGCTGGTCCGTGCTGCCCAGCGACAACGAGGTGACCTTGGCGGCGTACGAGCAGGCGGCGGACAAGTTTCGCGACACGCTGCCGCACGGGCGGAGTGAGGTGATGGACCGCTGGTTCGACCGGATCGGCGCGGCGGTCCCGCCCGGCGCGAGCGTGCTCGAGCTCGGCAGCGGGACCGGCGAGGACGCGGTGGCGCTGGAGGAACGCGGTTATCGCGTACGGCGTACTGACGCGGCGGGCTCGTTCGTCGAGATGATCCGGTCCGACGGCTATCCGGCGGACCGGTTGAACGCGCTCACCGACGACTTCGGCGGCCCGTACGACCTGATCTTCGCCGACGCCGTCTTCCTGCACTTCGACCGCGCCGAACTCACGACCGTACTGCGAAAAGCTCGTCGCGCGGCCGCCTGCTTGGCCTTCACCACCCGCGAGGGTGAAGGCGGCGAGTGGTCGACCCGATTCCTCGACCTGCCCAGACGCTTCAACTCCTGGCAGGAGCAGCCCCTGCGCGAGCTGCTGACCGAGACAGGCTGGACCGTCACCCACCTCGAGCGGCACCAGACCCGCCCCGGCAGCAACTGGTTCTTCATCCTGGCGGTGTGAGGTTGCCCTCGGTCGTGATGTGGCTCATGTGCGGACCAGTGTGGCGACTGGCACACTTCGAGCCATGGCTCGTGACTTGAAGACGGTGGGAGTGGTCGGTCTCGGCACGATGGGTGCCGGTATCGCGGAGGTGTTCGCCCGGCACGGGCTGAGCGTGGTCGGGGTGGAACGCGACGAGCAGGCGGTCGAGCGCGGCCGCGGGCACATCCAGCACTCCACCGACCGGGCCGTGAAGCGCGGCAAGCTGTCCGTCGAGGACCAGCAGGCGCTGTTCGACCGGGTCACCTTCGCCACCGAACTGGAGGCGCTGGCCGGCTGCGACCTGGTGATCGAGGCGGTCGTCGAGCGGCTCGACCTGAAGCGGGAGATCTTCTCCGCGCTGGACAAGATCGTCGGCGAGGACGCGATCCTCGCCACCAACACCTCCTCGCTGTCGGTCACCGAGATCTCCGTGGCCACCCAGCGGCCGCGCCGGGTGGTCGGGATGCACTTCTTCAACCCGGCTCCCGTGCAGGAGTTCGTCGAGGTGATCAAGACCGTCGTCACCGAACCCGACGTGGTCGACGACGTCTCCGAGCTCGCGCGCCGGCTGGACAAGGTTCCCGTGGTCGCCGCCGACCGTGCCGGGTTCATCGCGAACGCGCTGCTGTTCGGCTATTTGAACCACGCCGTCTCGATGGTGGAGTCGCGCTACGCGACCCGCGAGGACGTCGACGCCGCGATGCGGCTCGGCTGTGGCTACCCGATGGGGCCGCTGGCCCTGCTCGACCTGATCGGCCTCGACACGGCGTACGAGATCCTCGACACGATGTACAAGCAGGGGCGGAACCGGCTGCACGCGCCGGCCCCGATCCTCAAGCAGATGGTGACCGCGGGCCTGCTCGGCCGCAAGACCGGGCGCGGCTTCTACACCTACGAGGCGCCGGACTCACCGGTCGTCGTGGACGACGACCTGACCCCGACCCGCGCCGAGGACACCGCTCCGGTGCGCCGCGTGCAGCAGATCGGCGTGGTCGGCTCGGGCACGATGGCCGTCGGCATCATCGAGGTCTGCGCCAAGGCCGGGTACGACGTCCTGTACGTCGCGCGCGGCACCGAGAAGGTCGACCGGGTCCGGGCCGGGCTGGAACGCTCGCTGGAGAAGGGCGTCCAGCGCGGCAAGCTGTCCTCGGAGGATCGCGACGCCGCGCTGCGGCGGATCACCGGCAGCGCGCGCCTCGACGACCTCGCCACGGCCGACCTGGTGATCGAGGCCGTGGTCGAGGAGCTCAGCGTGAAGCAGGCGCTGTTCGAGACGTTCGACGAGATCTGCAAGCCGGGCGCGATCCTGGCCACCACGACCTCCAGCCTGCCGGTGATCGACCTGGCGGTGGCGACCAAGCGGCCCACCGACGTGGTCGGCTTGCACTTCTTCAACCCCGCGCCGGTGATGCAACTGGTCGAGGTGGTCAGCACGGTCAGTACTGCGCCCGAGGTGGCGGACGCTGTCGCCGCGGTGGCCGTTGCCGCCGGCAAGCATCCGGTGCGGTGCGGCGACCGGGCCGGGTTCATCGTGAACGCGCTGCTCTTCCCGTACCTGAACGACGCGGTCCGGATGCTCGAGGCCCACTACGCCGGTGTCGACGACATCGACGCCGCGATGAAGCTCGGCTGCCGCCTGCCGATGGGCCCGTTCGAACTCCTCGACGTGGTCGGCCTGGACGTCGCCCTGGCGATCCAGCGCACCTTGTACCTGGAGTTCCGCGAGCCCGGCTTCGCCCCCGCCCCTCTGCTGGAGCACCTCGTCACCGCCGGCTACCTCGGCCGCAAAACCGCCCGCGGCTTCCGCGACTACGCCAAGTGAGCCGGTAGCCCGTGGAAGACGCTGCTCACGGCTCCATGGTGGCGTAGTCGCCGCAGGGGCCGCCGCCGATGGCTTCGGTGAGGTGGGTGGTTTGTCGGTCGGGGCGGACCAGTGGGTTGTAGAAGGCCGCGATCTCGGTGCTCGCTTCGGGGATGTAGTGGAAGATCAGTGAGCGGCGGAAGCGGTCCGCGGTCGTGTTGGGCCGGGAGCCGTGGACGACACTGCCGTGGAAGAACAGCACGTCGCCCGCCTTCATCCGCGTCTGCACCTTGGACAGACCGTCAGGAATCGGTACTTCGACGTCGGTGAAGGACTCGGTGAGGTCGGCCTCCTCCGGGCAGACCAGTTCGATCCGGTGCGACCCCGGTACGACGGCCAGTCCGCCGTTGTCCGCGTCGACGTCGTCCACCGCGATCCAGGCGGCCAGACAGGTCTCGGGATGGGCGCGCAGGAACGTGTTGTCCTGGTGCATCGCCTGTCCGCGGGCGCCCGGCGGCTTGAAGTAGAACATCGACTGGGCGCCGAGCGCCGGGCCGATCAAGGTGGTGACCACATTGAGGATCCGGCTGTCGAGCATCAGTTCCAGCGCGAGCCGGCCGGCCTCGACCTCGGTCCGGCGATGCGGGTGGACGAAGCGCGGGTAGCGGGCCAGCGGGTCGTCGGCCGGTACGCCGTCGTCGATCGCCAGCGAGTGGTCGACGGCAACTTGTTCCATATAGGCGGTCTTGAGCTGCTCGATCTCGGCCGGGCCGAGCAGCCCGGGGACCTGGACGATGCCGTCGCGTTCGTACACCTGTTCGACAGTGCTTGTCATGTCTTCAGTCTGCAGACATCAAGCTGTTGACTGGATAGCCTATCGAGCTGTGAACCTTCGAGATCCTGCTGAGTCCTACACACCGACGGTACGCCGGTTGCTGGCCGGCGAGTTCGACGAGCGGGCCGGCTACGCGACCTACCGGTCGCGAGGGACCACCGACTTCCTGCTGACCCAGACACTCGGGGGACGAGGGCGGTACGGCGTACCGGGTGGTCGGGACGTGCTGACCGACGCGGGGGTCACCACGCTGGTGCGGCCGGGCACCTTGCACGATTACGGTGTCGAACCGGAGTACAGGCAGTGGCATTTTCTCTTCGTGCACTTCCATTCCAAGCCCGACTGGCTGCCGTTGCTGGATTGGCCGGAGGTTGCCCCGGGCATCCATCAGCTTCGGGCCGGTGAGCAGGCTTTCGATCGGATCACCGAGAACCTGCACGCCTGCGTCCGCTACCAGGACAGCGTGCTGCCGCAGGGCGAACTGCTCAGCGTCAACGCCCTCGAAGCCGCCCTGCTGTGGTGCGACACCCAGAATCCGTCGGCCGCCCAGATCGACGACCGCCTGCTCCGCGCGATCGAGCTGGTCGACCGCGACCTGCGCGCCGACCTGGACGTCGCCGTCCTGGCCCGGGCCGCGAACCTCTCCGTCTCCCGCTTCGCCCATCTCTTCCGCGAACAACTCGGCGTCACCCCGCAGCGCTTCGTCGAACGCCGCCGCCTCGACGCCGCCTGCCGCCTCCTCGAGCTCACCACCCGCCCGGTCGCCACCATCGCCGCCGAGGTCGGCTTCACCAACCCGCTGTACTTCTCCACCCGCTTCCGCCAGCACACCGGCCTCCCCCCGACCACCTACCGCCGCCGCTGAGCCGCTGCCTCTACGCTCTAGCCATGAATTCACGTTCTGGCCTGGCCGCGCTGGCCGTGCTCGCTGTTGTCGGACTCGCCGCCTGTGCCCCGGAGGACAACGCCGGCGGTGGGGCCACCACCCCGCCCGCCGCCGATGCCTGCAGCAAGGACCAACTGGCGGTCAAGTCCGCCGGAACCCTGACGGTCGCGACGGACAAGCCGGCGTACGAGCCGTGGTTCTCGGCGAACGACCCGGCCAACGGCAAGGGCTACGAGTCGGCCGTGACGTACGCCGTGGCGAAGAAGCTCGGCTTCGAGGCCGCCAATGTGAAGTGGCAGACCGTGCAGTTCAACGCCGCCTTCGCGCCCGGTCCGAAGAACTTCGACTTCGACGTGAACCAGGTGTCGATCTCGGAGGACCGCCGCAAGGCCGTCGACTTCTCCACCGGGTACTACGACGTCCGGCAGACCGTGATCACCACGGCCGGCAGCAAGATCGCGAACGCCAAGTCGATCGCGGACCTCGCCGACGCCAAGCTCGGCGCCCAGGTCGGCACGACGAGCTACACCGCCTTGCGCGACGTCATCAAGCCGAAGCAGAAGCCCGGGGTCTACGACAGCAACGACCTCGCCGTCCAGGCACTGAAGAACAAGCAGCTCGACGGGATCGTGGTCGACCTGCCGACCGGCTTCTACATGACCGCGGCGCAGCTCGACAACGGCAAGATCGTCGGGCAGCTTCCGGCCGGCGGGCAGGCCGAGCAGTTCGGGTTCGTGCTGGAGAAGGGGTCGAAGCTGACGGCGTGTGTCTCGCAGGCCGTGGACGCGCTGCGTGCTGACGGCACGCTGACCCGCCTGCAGGACCAGTTCCTGACCGCGGAAGGCGCGCCGGAACTCTCGTGAGCGACTGGCAGCCGTCCGCTCTCCAGCAGGAACGGATCGCGTACCGGCGCAGCCGGGCCCGGCGGTCGACCGCGATCGCCGGGATCAGTTCCGTAGTACTGGTCGTGCTCGTCGCGGTCGGGGTCGGCTCGACGCCGGGCTGGCCGCGGGTGCGCGAGACGTTCTTCAATGTCCATCGCGGCTGGGAGGCGTTGCCGGTCGTCGCGCAGGGGCTGTGGCTGAACGTCCGGGTGATGCTGATCTGCGCTGTGCTGATCGTGATCCTCGGGATGACGCTGGCGATCATGCGTACCTTGCGCGGGCCGATCTTCTTCCCGTTGCGGGTGTTCGCCGCCGCCTACACCGACGTGTTCCGCGGGCTGCCGTTGCTGCTGGTGATCTTTCTGCTCGGCTTCGGAGTCCCGGCGCTGCAGTTGCGCGGTTTGCCGAACCAGGCGGTGATCTGGGGTGGCGCGGCGCTGGTGCTCACCTACTCGTCGTACGTCGCGGAGGTGTTCCGCGCGGGCATCGAGTCGGTGCATCCCTCCCAACGAGCGGCGGCGCGGTCGCTCGGCTTGTCGTACCGGCAGACCCTGCGCTTCGTAGTACTGCCGCAAGCCGTACGGCGAGTGCTGCCGCCGTTGCTGAACGACTTCGTCTCGCTGCAGAAGGACTCGGGTCTGATCGCCGTCCTCGGGGTCATCGACGCGATCCGGGCGGCGCAACTCGAAACCGCCGAGGACTTCAACTTCACCCCGTACGTCGTGGCGGGGCTGCTGTTCGTCGCGCTGACGATCCCGCTGACCCGGCTGACCGACTGGGTCGCCCGGCGGCAGGGTTGGTACGGCGGCGGGGGAGGTGTGGTGTGAGCCTGCTGTCCATCCGCGAGGTGCGGAAATCCTTCGGGTCGAATGTGGTGCTCGATCGCTTCAGTCTGGAGGTCGAGGCGGGGGAGTGCGTCGTACTGATCGGCGCGTCCGGATCCGGCAAGTCGACCCTGCTCCGCTGCGTCAACCTGCTGGAGACCGTCGACGACGGCGTGATCGAGCTGGACGGCTACGACATCACCGACCCCCGCGTCGACGCCGACGGGGTCCGCTCGGGCATCGGCATCGTCTTCCAGGCCTACAACCTCTTTCCGCACCTGACGGTCCTCGACAACGTGACACTCGCCCCGATCCGCGTCCACGGCGTACCGCGTGACGTCGCTCGCACCCGCGGCCTCGAAATGCTCGACCGGGTCGGCCTGGCTGCCAAGGCGACCGCACGCCCCGACGAGCTCTCCGGCGGTCAGCAACAACGAGCCGCCATCGCGCGGGCCCTGGTCAACTCGCCCAAACTCATGCTCCTCGACGAAGTCACCTCCGCCCTCGACCCCGAACTCGTCGGCGAAGTCCTCGACCTGCTCCGCGAACTCAAGACCGACGGCATGACCATGCTCCTCTGCACCCACGAAATGGCCTTCGCCCGAGACGTAGCCGACCAGGTCTGCTTCCTCGACAACGGCCGCCTCCTCGAATCCGGCCCCCCATCCCAGGTCCTGGAAAACCCGACCGAACCCCGCACCCAGGAATTCCTCCGCCGGATCCGCCTGTAGCCGACCGCGGCCGTCAGCGCGACGACAGGTAGGTGAGGACGGCCATCACGCGGCGGTTGTCGTCTTCTGAGGGTGGGAGGTCGAGTTTGGCGAAGATGTTGTTGGTGTGTTTGGAGACGGCCTTCTCGGTGACGAAGAGGGCGGCGGCGATGGCGGCGTTGGAGCGGCCTTCGGCCATCAGGCCGAGGACCTCGGACTCGCGCGGGGTGAGCCGGCTGATCGGTTCGTCGCGGGTGTTGCGGGCCAGCAGTTGGCCGATGACGTCGGGGTCCATCGCGGTACCGCCGCCGGCGACCCGGCGTACCGAGTCGAGGAAGTCGGCGACGTTGGAGACCCGGTCCTTCAGCAGGTAACCGACCGCGCCGCCGCCGCCGGTGAGGAGCTCGCGGGCGTAGAGCTGTTCGACGTACTGCGACAGCACGAGGATCGGCAGGTTCGGGACCTGGCGGCGGGCCTCGATGGCGGCCTTCAGGCCCTCGTCGGTGAAGGTCGGGGGCAGCCGGACGTCGACAACGGCCACGTCCGGCCGGTGCTCGACGAGCGCCGGGACCAGCCGGGGACCGTTGTCGACGGCTTCCACGACCTGGAAGTCGTGGGCTTCGAGCAGGCGGATCAAGCCGTCCCGGAGGAGGGCGTGATCTTCAGCGATGACGACTCGCAAGGCAACTCCATGATCACGGTGGTCGGCCCGCCGGTCGGGCTGGCCACGGTCAACGTACCGTCGAAGGCGTTCAGCCGCCGCTCGATTCCGTGTAAACCGCCGCCGGGCCGTACCGTCGCGCCGCCCACCCCGTCGTCGCCGACGAGGATGTGCAGCCGTTCGGACTCGTGCGTGATCTGGATCCAGGCCGTCGTCGCGGCCGAGTGCTTGACGATGTTGGCCAGCGCCTCGGCGACCGCGAAGTACGCCGCGGACTCCACCGGCGCCGGCGGCCGGCCCGGCAGTTCGATGGTGACGTCGACCTTGAACGGGCAGGTCAGCGCGAGCGCCTTCACCGCGCCTTCCAGTCCCCGGTCGGCCAGCACCGGCGGGTGGATGCCGCGAACGAGGTCGCGCAGCTCCGACAGCGCCGTACTCGCCGACTCGCGCGCCTCGGTCAGCAACGCGGCGGCCTGCGCCGGGTCACGGCTGACCATCTCCTCCGCCATGCCGAGGTTCATGCTCAGTGCGGCCAGCCGGGCCTGCGCCCCGTCGTGCAGGTCGCGCTCGATCCGGCGCAGCTCGGCCGCCTGGGTGTCGACGGTCTCGGCGCGGGACTCGGACAGCTCGCGGACCCGGATCGCCAGCTTGGCGCTCTCGGTCGGCCCGAGCAGCGACCGGCCGAGGGCGGCGTCGGCCTTGAGTAGCCGCTCGCCGACGGCGTACCAGATCAGAAACGCGACCAGGCCGAGCGGCACCATCCCGAAGCTCTGCCAGAAACTGAGCGTGATCAGGCCGCCGAACGGCTCGTCGAACACCCCGTGCGGCGTCACGCCGACCAGCAGCGGATAGATCAGGTAGAAGGCAGTGGTGAAGAAGAAGACCGCGGACACCAGCGTCAGGACGAACCCGACGACGGCGTTGGCCAGCAGCCAGGCGATGTCGCGCCAGGTGGCCGGGTCGCTCAGCGTCGTGCGCAACCACATCAGGATGCCGGGCAGCGGGGGCTTCTTGTACGGGCGGGGGATCTCGGTGCCGGTGATGGCCCCGAACAACGTCCGGTGGCAGTTCGCGAACCAGCGGACGCAGGGCACGAACACCAGCAGCAGCGGGATGCCGACCCAGACCGCGATCAGCGGTACGGCGACCACGTTGAGCACGAAGAAGGCGATGCCCAGCTCGGCCAGGACGGCCAGGAACAAGGCGATGAACGGTTGCGCCAGGCGCGGGAACCGCATCGGCGCCTGGGGCGGCGCTTGGGTCATCGTCATCGCTCTTCTCCCGTGCAGTGCTGTCTCGACCAGGGTGCCGGAGACCCGGCTCCACCATCATGACGGAGCGTCAGCTCTTCCTCAGTGGTGCTAGGTCCACTCTCTCCCGGGGTCCCTCCACCCACGCCGTACTGGTGCCAGGACCGCTGTTTTCGTGTCGCGTCGCGCCCAGGCTGGATGGCGTACGCTGGCCGAGGCTGTTCGCCTAGGCCTCCCACCGCTCTGAGATGAGGACCCTGATGGCACAGCCCGTCACTGCTTCCGCCCGCCCGAATCCCGGTCCACGTACCGGTACGAAGGGCAGCGATTTCGCTCCGTTGCTGCGTGAGGTCAGAGAAGCCGGGCTGCTCGAGCGCCGAACGGCGTCGTACGTGATCGCGATCACCCTGAACGTGGCGCTGCTGGCGGCGACCTGGGCCGGCATCATCCTGCTCGGCAACTCGTGGCTGCAACTGCTGCTCGCCGTACCGCTGGCGATTTTCACCACCAGGGCAGCGTTCTTCGGCCACGACGCCGGCCACCAGCAGATCAGCAAGTCGCGCAAGTGGCACGACTGGCTCGGCATGCTGCACGGGGACTTCCTGTGCGGGATGAGCTACGGCTGGTGGAACGACAAGCACAACCGGCACCACGCGAACCCGAACCACACCGACAAGGACCCCGACGTCGGCGAGGGCGTGCTGGTCTGGACGCTCGAGCAGGCCGAGGGCCGGACCGGTCTGCACGGCTGGCTGAGCCGCAACCAGGCCAAGATCTTCTTCCCGCTGCTCACCCTCGAAGGCCTGAACCTCAAGGTGTCGAGCGTGATCTTCCTGATCGGCAAGCGCCGCACCCGTGAGGCCCGGATCGAACTCGGCCTGATGGCCGCCCACCTGGTCCTGTACTTCGGGGCGCTCTTCCTCATCATGTCTCCCGGCAAGGCGATCGCCTTCGCCGCGCTGCACCACGCGCTCTTCGGCCTGCACCTCGGCAGCGTGTTCGCGCCGAACCACAAGGGCATGGAGATGCCCGACGACGACACCAACTGGGGACACCTGGAGAAGCAGGTGCTGACGTCCCGCAACGTGCAGGGCGGCCTGGTCGTCGACTGGCTGATGGGCGGACTGAACTACCAGATCGAGCACCACCTGTTCCCGAGCATGCCGCGGGCGAACCTGCGCTTCGCCCAGCCGATCGTGCAGTCGTACTGCGAACGCATCGGGATGCCGTATCTGAGCACCGGCGTACTCGAGTCGTACCGGATGGGCCTGTCGCACATGCACGACGTCGGCAAGGACCTCCGCGCCGAACACGCCGCCCGCGGCATCTGAGCCGTCCGGGCGGGTGTGATCCGGCCCTCTGGTCGCGGCGGATAGGCTCGCTGCTGTGTCGCCCCGGAAGAGAAGACCCTCGAAACACACGCGGCCGGTCAGCGACCGTCCGTTGATGGGCGGTCACCAACTCCGGGAGTCGCACGCCGACGGCGACTGGATCGTTCGGCAGGTGTCGGGATCCGCGTCGACCAAGGCGTACCGCTGCCCCGGGTGCGATCAGCAGATCCTGCCGGCCACCCCGCACGTGGTGGTCTGGCCGGAGAACCCGAGTCTGCTCGCGGCGATCGGCGGCGGGCAGTCGCTGGACGAGCGGCGGCACTGGCACACGGCTTGCTGGCAACGCCGTCGGTGAAGGTTTGTCGGTCTTGATGGTTCGGTTGGTTCGGTCGGTTCGAGGAAGGTGTCGATGAAGCTCCCGGTCACGGCGTACGGCGAGAGTGGTTCACCGGTCGTGGTGATGCACGGTCTGTTCGGCTCCGGCCGGAACTGGATGACGGCCGCTCGCCGGCTGGCGTCCGCGCATCGGGTGTACGCGCTCGACCTGCGCAACCACGGGACTTCGCCGCACGTCGACACGATGAGCTACCCGGAGATGGCCGCGGACGTCCAGGAGACGATCGCGGACCTGGGCACCGGGCCGGTCGCGTTGATCGGGCACTCGATGGGTGGCAAGACCGCGATGGTCACCGCGCTGCAGTATCCCGAGGTCGTCGAGCGGCTGATCGTCGTCGACGCGGCGCCGGTGACGTACCCGCCGGCCTTCGTCGAGTACGCCAAGGCGATGCGCTCCGCCGATCTCTCGAACGTCCACCGTCGCGCCGACGTGGAAGCCCAGTTGGTCGACGCCGTCGACTCACCCGGCACCCGCGCTTTCCTGCTCCAGAACCTGATCCTCGACACCGAAGGCGCCCGCTGGCGCCCGAACCTCCCGGTCATCGAAGCCGCCCTGCCCCAGATCTCCGGCTGGCCTGAAGACCTCACCGGCTCGTTCGACGGACCGACTCTCTTCGTCTACGGCGGCAAGTCCGACTACGTCCAACAGGACCACCGCGCCACCATCGCCGCCTACTTCCCGACCGCCCAGTACGCCGAAATCCCCGAGGCCGGCCACTGGGTCCACGCCGAACGCCTCGACGATTTCCTCACCACCATCACCCCGTTCCTGCCCTGAGCCTGTGGTGGGTCTCGTCCAGGGTCTCGCGAGCCTTGGAGTCAGCGGTCCAGTCGGTGAGCTGACTGTCGCCGGTGGGCCGGGGGAGCAGGTGGAAGTGCAGGTGGAAGACGGTCTGGCCGGCTGCGGCGCCGTTGGCCTGCAGGACACTGATGCCGTCGGCATCCAATCGCGTGGAGAGCAGCCGCGCCGTGTTCTGGAGCGCGGGGCCGATCGACGCGATGGTCTCGGCGGCGCCTTCGTCGGTGAGGTCGCGAACGTGGCGGCGGGGGACCACCAGGGTGTGGCCGGTCCGTAGCGGATTGATGTCGAGAAACGCGCAGGCGTCGTCGTCCTCGTAGACGAATCTGGCGGATGCCCGGCCAGCGGTGATGGCGCAGAAGATGCAGGACTCGCTCATCACTGCTCTCCGTCGATAGACAAAGGGAATTGGTGCCAGCCGCCGAGGTCGGTGCGGCCGGCGGTGAGGGCGGCGGTGAGGGCGCCTTGGTTGTTGGCGTGGATGGTGCCGAGCAGGAAGGTCAGTTGGTTGCGGGCGTGGAGGGCGCGGGCGAGCAGGGTGGTGAGGTGGGGGCCGTAGCCTTGTCCGCGGTAGTCGGGGGTGAGGATGATGTCCTGGACGATGTACGCCGGGAGGCCGAGATTCTGACCCTCGGGTGAGGCCGCGATGTAGCCGGCCCAGGTGCCGTCGACCAGCACGTCGAAGAGCAGCCCGTCCTCGACGGTGCTCTCCAGCTTGTCCCGGCTTTGCAACTGCGCCTGCTCAGAGTGCTCCGGATGCGCCGCATCGACTGCCGCGTACGCCGCCTGCGCGTGCTCGTAGTTCGCCAGGGACGTCGCCTCGACCAGCGTCAGCTCCTCGGGCACCCGCTCGCCCGCACGCCGCAGTACGTCGAGGGGACCGGCGAGGAACCGCTTGTCCGGAAGACATCCCGGGAAGGACCCGATCGGCTTCGAACTCCAAAGCCGCAGGTACTTCGGGTCGAGTGAACCGAAGTACTCCGAGGCCGCGCTCGCCGCCGGCCGCACATCTCCGGGCTGCAACGGACGACTGAGGGCCGAGGCATCGACGAACGGCTTGGCCGGGTCACCGCCCTCGTACCGCATGCTGAGCATCACCTGCTGATCGGCCGCGATCCGGACCCACTGGTTGAACATGAGCTCGATCGGCCGGCCCGGAGCGAACCGCTCGGTGCGGAGCGCCGCGATCTCCCGATCCGTCAGCAACTCGACGTCGAGTTCGTGCTGCTCGGTCAGCAGGTCGAGCCGCAGTTCGTCGTCGACCCACTCCCGACTCACCGGATGCTGAGCGGGCAAGCTGAACCCGGCCAGGTGCCTGGCGGTCGGCAGTGCAGGATTCGTCACCTGCTGAGGAAACGCGACCGCCCCGCAACCGTCAATCACATTTCCGGCTGCGGGGCGGGCCGGCGGTTCAGGAAGCGTCGGCCTTTCGGACCCACACCTCGCGGATGATCAGCAGCACGGCCGCGGCCGTCGGGATCGCCAGCAGCGCGCCCACCACGCCGAGCAGCGCGCCACCCAGCAGTGCGGCGATCACCGTCACCGCGCCCGGGATGTCGACGGCGCGGCGCATGATCCGCGGCGCGACGACGTAGTTCTCGATCTGCTGGTAGATCACGCCGTACGCCAGGCAGAAGACGCCGGTCCACAGGCCGTCGGTCAGACCGATCAGCGTGATGATCACGCAGCCGATCAGACCACCGACCATCGGGATGAAGTCGGTGAAGACGACCACGATCGCCAGCGCCACGGCGTACTGGCCGAGGCCGACGATCTCCAGGAACACGAACGCGAAGAACCCGGCGGTGATCGCGACCAGGAACTGACCGCTGACGTATCCGCCGACGCGGCCGAGCACCTCGTCGCCGAGGATCGACACCCGCGGCCGCCGGCTGGCCGGGACCAGGCTGTACGCCGCCTTCTTGACGGTCGGCAGCGAGGCGAGGAAATACAGCGTCAGGATCAGCACGGTGAACGCCGAGAACAGCGCGTTCGCGACCACCTTGCCGACACCGAGGACACCGCCGAAGGCCTTCTGGGCCAGCGCCGGGTCCTGGATGTAGTCCTTGGCCTTGTCGATGAAGTGGTACTTCGTGTCGAGGTCGGTCAGCGTCTTGGACTTGGTCAGCAGGTCGAGCCAGTCCGGCGCGTTGGTGATCAGCCCGTTGATCTGGTCCGTCACCACCGGCACGATCGCGAAACCGACCCCCGCGAACGCTGCCAGCACCAGCAGGAACACCACGCCGACCGACAGTCCGCGCTTCAGCCCGCGCCGCATGAACCACTCGACCAGCGGGTTCAGGCCGACCGCGATGAACATGGAGACGATCAGCAGGATCAGCACCGACTTGGCCTGACCGAGCGCGTGCCACAGACCCCACGCGACCAGCACGCCGAGCGCGGCGAAGAAGCCGAAGACGAACGGGTTCGACCGGCGCAGCGGCGGACCGGGTGCGCCCATCCCCTCCGAGGGGTGCCGCTCCTCGATCAGCAGTTCGCCGACCAGGCTGTCCGCTTCCTCGGCATCGGCCTGCACGCGATCGGCGTCCGCATCGGCGCGGTCGGCGTCGGCATCGGCAGAGCGGGCAGCGACCTTGGCCTTCGCGGCGGAGTCCTCCGCCAGCTCGGCGGACGTCTCAGCCTCCTCGGCGGACTTCCCGGCGTCGTCGGCCGCGGCCTCAGCCTCGGCCGCCGCGGCCTTCGCCTCCCTGGTCGCGGCCTCGATCGCCGCGATGTTACCGACCGACGTGTCGTCGCCGGGTGGCGTCACCTGTCGTCCTTCGCGGCCTTGGCGTCACCCTCGTCCGCCACCTTGCCGGCGGCCTCGGAGCTCTTGCTCGACACCTCGGCGTCAAGCGCGTCGTCGAGCTCGATCTCCGCATCGCCGTCGGTGTCGGCCTTCGCGTCGGCGCCGGTCTTCGCCGTCTTCGCGTCGACCTCTGACTTCTTGCCGTCCGCCCGGTCGTCGAGCCGGAACTCGTCGATCCGGGTCGCATCGCGCGGCTCTTCGGACCGCGCCGCCTCGAGCGTCGACACGTCGACCCGCAGACCGGTGTCGATCCGGGTCTCGTCGACCCGAGCACCACCCGCGTCTGCCCCGGTGAAGGGGCTGTTCCCGCGGTACGGGCTGCCGGTCGACGTCGTACCGAACCCGGTCGGCGCCTCCTTGGCCGATGAACCGCCGTACGAGCTGTCGCTCGACGACGCTCCGCCGTACGAGTTGTCGTCGCCGGTGCTGCTCGGCGCGGAGTACGAACCGATGTTGGGGTACGACGGGGTGTCGGTGGACGGTGCGCTGAACGGGCTCCCGGTGCGACCGAACGGGCTGTCGGTGCTGCTGTTCGACGGTGCCGCCGGAGTGCTGCCGGAGTTGAACGGCGTGTACGCCGGGGCGGCGGTCTCCGAGTCGAGCTCGGCGGCCTGCCGGGCGATGTTGCCGGCGATCTCGTTCAGGCCGGCGATCTGGGCCAGGATGCCGTCGCGGCGCTTGGCCAGCCGCTCGGTCTCGCGGGCGACGATCGTCCGGGACCGCTCCGCCTCGTCGGCGGCGTTGGCCAGCTCGGCCTCCGACCTCGTCCGGGCGGTGGTGAGCAACTGCTCGGCCTCGCGGCGGGCGCGGGCGAGCGTGCGCTCGGCCGACTCCTCCGCCTGCGCGCGGATCTTCGCCGCCTGCGCGGTGGCCTCGGCGACGCGACGCTCGGACGCCTCGGCGGCCTCGCGCATCTGGGTGGTCAGGTTCTCGGTGTCGCTGGCGATCTGGGAGTGCTTGTCGGCCAGCTCCTTGGCCTGCTGCTCGCGCTCGTCGGCGAGGCGGGCGCGCAGAGCGGCGGACTCACGCTGGATCGCCGTACGGATCTTCTCCGCTTCGTGCAGCGCGCCGTTCTTCAGCGTGCTCGACTGCGACTCGGCCGTCAGCTGCAACTGCTCGGCCTTGCGGCGGGCGGCCGCGAGGACCTCGCCGGCCTCGGTCTCGGCCGTCCGGCGGATCTCGGCGGCGTCGCCCTCGGCGGTGCGGCGGAGGCTGTCGGCCTCGTTCAGCGCGACGGTGCGGATGTCCTGTGCCTCGCGCTCACCGGCCGCGCGGGCCGAAGTGGCCTCCTTGGCGGCGGTGGCGCGCAGTTCGTCGGCCTCGCGCTTGGCCTCTTCCAGTGCCTCGGACGCCTGGTCCTGGGCGAGCCGGAGGATCTGCGCCGCGCGGTCACCGAGCCCCGCGTACGACGGGTTGGCGCTGGCCTCGAGCTGGCGCTTGGCCTCGTCGAGCTGGCGTTGCAGTGGCGCCGAGTTGTTCTGCAACTCGTCCACCCGGTTGCGCGCGTCGGCAAGCTGCGCCTCCAGCGCGCGGACGTAGTCGTCCACTGCCTGCTTGTCGTACCCGCGCCGACCGACGGGGAAGCCCCCGGCAGCGGTCGCCGTACGGTCGAAGAACGGCAGGCTCGACTCGTCAGCCATCCCCAAGTTCCCTTCTAGGCGGCTCGGATGAAATCCCCACCCTAGAGCCTGTCAGAACCACCCCACCATCACCTAACCGGGTCTGTGCATAACCCCAGGTGAGGGGAAGGAAGGAAGGCGGGGCGGGGGGCACCTCACCCTCACCTGACCGCTCCTGTGCCCAAACCAACTGAAGGTACGGATCAGCGGTTGCGGAAGCGGTTGATCTGGGGGAGGTGCTGGGCGCGGAGGTCGGGGTTGGTGACGCCGAGGCCTTCGGTGGGGGCGAGGGTGAGGACGCCGACCTTGCCCTGGTGGAGGTTGCGGTGGACGTCGTACGCCGCCTGGCCGGTCTCCTCCAGCGAGTAGACCTTCGAGACCGTCGGATGGACCATGCCCTTCGCGATCAGCCGGTTGGCCTCCCAGGCCTCGCGGTAGTTGGCGAAGTGCGAGCCGATGATGCGCTTCAGGTTCATCCACAGGTACCGGTTGTCGTACTCGTGCATGAACCCGGTCGTCGAGGCACACGTCACGATCGTCCCGCCCTTGCGCGCGACGAAGACCGAGGCGCCGAAGGTGTCCCGCCCCGGGTGCTCGAAGACGATGTCCGGATCGTCCCCGCCGGTCAGCTCGCGGATCTTCGCACCCAGCCGCTTCCATTCCTTCGGGTCCTGCGTCTGCTCGTCCGACCAGAAGCGATATCCCTCGGCCGACCGGTCGATGATCAGCTCCGCGCCCATCGCCCGGCAGATCTCCGCCTTCTCCGGCGACGACACCACGCAGACCGGGATCGCCCCGCCGTTCAGCGCGAACTGGGTCGCATACGAACCGAGCCCACCCGACGCGCCCCACACCAGCACGACGTCGCCCTGCTTCATGTTCGCGCCGTTCGCCGACACCAACTGCCGGTACGCCGTGGAGTTCACCAGGCCGGGCGAGGCAGCCTCTTCCCAGGTGAGATGGGCCGGCTTCGGCATCAACTGGTTCGACTTCACCAGCGCGAGCTCGGCCAGGCCGCCGAAGTTGGTCTCGAAGCCCCAGATCCGCTGCTCCGAATCCATCATCGTGTCGTTGTGACCGTCGGGCGATTCCAGCTCGACGGAAAGGCAGTGCGCGACCACCTCGTCGCCCGGCTTCCACGCGTTCACGCCCGGCCCGGTCCGCAGGACGACGCCGGACAGGTCGGAGCCGACCACGTGGTACGGCAGGTCGTGGCGGGCCGTCAGTGGCGACAACTTCCCGTACCGCTTGAGGAAACTGAAGGTCGAGACCGGCTCGAAGATCGACGTCCAGACCGTGTTGTAGTTGATCGCGCTGGCCATCACGGCGACCAGCGCCTCGCCCGGCCCGAGTTCCGGTGTCGGTACGTCGTCCAGGTGCAGGCTCTTGCGCGGATCCTTCTCGCGACTGTCCATCCCGTCGAACATGGTCGCCTCGTCGGCGTGCACGGTGATCCCGCGGTAGTGCTCGGGCACCGGCAGTTCGCCGAGGGCCGCGTTCTCGCCGGCCAGGATCGCGTCGAGGATCTGCTTCACGTCGTACCTCCGGATTGGTGGGGCGTGTGAGCGGAATCTACCGACGAGTATGCCCGCGCTGCAGCGGTCTGTGACCTAGTTCGCAGCCGTTGAGACGACTGTCACTTTCTCAGTCCAGTGCGTTTGGTGGTCTTATCGAGCGACTGGCTTTCGATGTCAGCGCGGAGTCAGTGCAGCCGCGTGTGCAGCCGCACCTGGGTGAAGCCGGCGCCCGAGCGGATCTGGACCAGGTCGCAGAGCTGGTTCGCGAGCCAGACGCCGCGTCCGCCGAGCCCGTCGACCGGCGGCAGCACCCGGCCGACCAGCAGGTCGTCGATCCGCCCGCGGTCGGCGACCTCCAGTACCAGCGCGTCGTCCTCGGACCACAACCACAACGTCCCGCGCCCACCGCCGAAACGGATGCTGTTGGTGCAGATCTCGTGCAGGGCGAGCGCGATGTCGTCGACCCGCGGACCGGGCAGGCCGCGCAATCGCGCCCGACCGGTGAACCAACGCCGTACGGCGGCCAGCTCGGCGAGCCCGAATTCGAGCCTCTCCGCGGACGCCGGTACGCCGGGCAGCGGGGTCCGGAAAGCTCGCTCCGTGGCCGACCGGTCGAAGCAACCCGCGTGCGTCTCGGCGACCGCCGGGGTCGCCATCGACGCGTCGTACGGGCAGAGCAGCTGGAACGGGCCGTCGTTCTCGAACGCCAGGTTCAGCAGCGCCTCGTGCAGTGTCGCCTCCGCGAACTCGGCCGCGGTCCGCCCCGGATAGGCGGGTTCGCCGATGCCACGCACCGGCCGGCCCGGGTTCTGGTCGAGCAGGTTGCGCCACAGCGGGATGATCCGGGCCGGATTGCGGCCGGCCGTGGTGATGTCGAGAAAGGTGACCTGGTCCGCAGCGGAGCCCAGAGCCGAGCGCAGCTTGGCGATCCCGGCCGGCGGAAGGGCTGCGAGCACGGCCTCGCCACCGGCCAGGCCGTCGCGGACGAAGGCCGAGGTCTGCTGCACGAACTCGTCGTCGTCGCGATAGACGAAAGCGTCGTGCAGGAACCCGTCCGGGACGTCGTGCAGGGATCTCGTAGCGCTGTTGATCAGCACCCCAACAGACTAGTCCCGTACCGGCGGGTCGGCCTCGTGACAGCGCCCGGCGGATGTCAGGCGGGCTCGACCAGTTCGACCAGGACGCCGCCGGCCGAGCGCGGGTGGATGAAGTTGACCCGCGAGTTGGCCGTCCCGCGCCGCGCCTCGTCGTACAGGAGTTCGGCGCCGCGCTCGCGCAAGGTCGCGGAGACCTGGTCGAGGTCGCGGACCCGGTAGGCGATCTGCTGGATACCCGGGCCGCGCCGGCTGAGGAACTTGGCGATCGGGGAGTCGTCGGACAGCGGCGCCAGCAACTGGATCGACGAACCGGAGCCACCGACCGACAGCATCGCCTCGCGGACTCCTTGGTCGGTGTTGATCTCCTCGTGCGCGACCGTCATCCCGAACATCTCCGCGTAGTACCGGACGGCCTCGTCGAAGTCCGCGACGGCGATGCCGACGTGGTCGATCGCCTCGAACAGCGTCAGGGTTCCGGTGTGCTCCATGGCCACAGACTGCCCGGGTTCCGGCCTTGAATCCAACGAGTGTGACCCGATCGACAGCGGCGTACCAGTGCCCTCGCAGGTATCGTGACAGACATGTCTGACGCCACTCGCAGCTCGCAGAACTCCAGTGTCATCGTCGCCGGCGCACGTACCCCGATCGGGCGCTTGCTGGGCGGCCTCAAAGGCTTCACCGGTGCGGACCTCGGTGGCTTCGCGATCAAGGGCGCGCTGGAGAAGGCCGGTGTCGCGCCGGAGCAGGTGGAGTACGTGATCATGGGCCAGGTGCTGCAGGCCGGCGCCGGTCAGATCGCGGCCCGCCAGGCGGCCGTCAAGGGTGGCATCCCGATGAACGTGCCCGCGATCACCATCAACAAGGTCTGCCTGTCCGGCCTGAACGCGATCGCGCTGGCCGACCAGCTGATCCGCGCCGGCGAGTACGACGTGGTGGTGGCCGGCGGGATGGAGTCGATGACGAACGCCCCGCACCTGCTGCCGAAGTCGCGCGAGGGCTTCAAGTACGGCAACGTCACGATGGTCGACTCGATGGCGTTCGACGGGCTCTGGGACGCCTTCACCGACCAGGCGATGGGCGCGCTCACCGACCAGGTGAACGACTCGGGCCTGAAGCTGAGCCGCGAGGAGCAGGACGAGTTCGCCGTCCGGTCGCACCAGCGCGCCGCGGAGGCGTGGAAGAACGGCCTGTACGCCGACGAGGTGGTGCCGGTCGAGGTGCCGCAGCGCAAGGGCGACCCGATCGTCGTCGAGTCCGACGAAGGTGTCCGCGCGGACACCTCGGTCGAGGCGCTGGCCCGGTTGCGGCCCGCCTTCGGCAAGGACGGGACCATCACCGCGGGGTCGTCGTCGCCGATCTCCGACGGCGGTTGTGCGGTCGTCGTGATGAGCAAGGCGAAGGCGGAGGAACTCGGGCTGACCTGGCTGGCCGAGATCGGCGCGCACGGCTCGGTGGCCGGCCCGGACTCGTCGCTGCAGAGCCAGCCCGCGAACGCGATCGTCAAGGCGTGCTCCAAGGAAGGCATCGAGCCGACGGCGCTGGACCTGATCGAGATCAACGAGGCCTTCGCATCGGTCGGCATCGCCAGTGCCCGTGAGCTGAACGTCGACCTGGACAAGGTGAACGTCAACGGCGGCGCGATCGCGGTCGGCCACCCGATCGGCATGTCGGGCGCGCGGCTGGTGCTGCACCTGGCGCTCGAGCTCAAGCGTCGCGGTGGAGGCACCGGCGCGGCCGCCCTGTGCGGTGGCGGCGGGCAGGGCGACGCCCTGATCGTCCGCGTGCCCAGCAGCTGACACACTGACCTGATGCCCCGACGGACAGCCCCGGTCGCCGAACTCGTCGAACGTGCCAGGGAAGGTGATTCCCGCTCGGTCGCCCGGCTCATCTCGCTGGTCGAGGACGAGTCGCCCAAGCTCCGTGAGGTGATGGCGGCGCTCGCACCGCATGCGGGGCGAGCGCACATCATCGGCATCACGGGCTCGCCCGGGGTCGGGAAATCCACGTCCACCTCGGCGCTCGTCACGGCGTACCGGGCAACCGGGAAGCGGGTCGGCGTATTGGCTGTCGACCCGTCGTCGCCGTTCTCCGGTGGCGCGTTGCTGGGCGACCGGGTGCGGATGCAGGACCACGCGACCGACAGTGGGGTGTTCATCCGCTCGATGGCGTCGCGCGGACATCTCGGTGGGCTGGCCTGGTCGACGCCGCAGGCGTTGCGGGTGCTGGACGCGGCCGGGTTCGACGTCGTCCTGGTCGAGACGGTCGGGGTCGGGCAGTCCGAGGTGGAGATCGCCGGGATGGCCGACACGACGCTGATCCTGCTCGCGCCGGGGATGGGCGACGGGATCCAGGCGGCCAAGGCCGGCATCCTCGAGGTCGGCGACCTTTACGTTGTGAACAAGGCGGATCGCGACGGGGTCCAGAACCTCACCCGCGATCTGCGCTCGATGCTCGGGCTGGCCGAGCGCCGCGAGGGCGACTGGGTCCCGCCGATCCTCAAAACCGTTGCCTCGCGCAACGAAGGGGTGGACGAGGTGGTCGCCGCGATCGAGAACCGGCTGGCCTGGATGGAAGCCAACGGGGTGCTGACCGAACGCCGCCGGGCCCGGGCCCGGGACGAGATCGAGGCGATCGCGATGACGGCCTTGCGCAACCGGTTCGCGCACCTGCACGGCGACGCGCGCCTGGACGTGCTGGCCACCAAGGTCGTCGACGGCGACACCGATCCGTACTCCGCCGCCGACGAACTCATCGCCGCGCTCTGACGACCGCGGACCAGCGAACAGTGAAACACCTGGCGACTCTCTGTCACATCCGAAAGCGGCAGCTGGGGACGGATCGTCTCAAGCGGCGCGCCGATGGCTGCCATGCCCCCGGATCCGTTACAGAATGGATCTTGTAGCTGGTGAGCATTGTGCGGTGGGCTGTGTTCAGTCAGTGACATTTGGTGACTATCCGTGATACAACACAGTCGACCGAGTTGGTTGCGAACGAGGAGTGGTGACATGCCGAAGAAGCTGCTGATCTGGCTGGTCATCGCCTTTGCGGCGTTCTACCTGTTCACACAGCCCAGAGGTGCCGCAGATGCCGTAGGAGGTGCGTTCTCGGCCGTCGGCGATGCGTTCGGGAGCGTGATCGTCTTCCTGTCCGCGCTGTTCAACTGATCCTTCGCTTCCAGGTGTCCCGTGACGAGCATTCGTGCGGGACACTTGGCTGTGATGGGTTCAGGGACCGGTTCGGCGAAGGCCGCGCGGCCGACAGCGGGGTGGACAGGGGAGTGAGTGGATGGCCGGAATAGGCCTTTTCAGGATCTTCGATCCGAAGGTCCGGCGCCATCTGATCTCGGACGAGGGCGAGGTCGTCATCGACGAGGTGCGGCACCACTGGGTGGTGTTCGCCGTGCCGATGCTCGAGGTCGTCCTGGCCACCGCGCTGCTGGTGGCGATGCTGTGGCTCCCGCTGAAGGGTGCCGGCGTGCTGCTGGTGCTCGTCCTGGTGCTGCTGTCGCATTCGTTCTGGCGTTTCCTCACCGAGCACCGGGACCGGTTCGTCGTCACCAACATGCGGGTGATGCGGATCCGCGGCGTCTTCTCGCAGACGGTCGCGACCACCCCGATCGCCCGGATCCTCGACATCACCCTGCAGAAGCCGATCATCGGGCGGATGTTCGGCTACGGCCACTTCGTCTTCGAGTCCGCCGCGCAGGACCAGGGTTTCCGCGAGATCAAGTACGTCAGCCGGCCCGACGACCGTGACCTGACCATCCAGCGCGTCATCCAGCGCACCGGCCTGCGCGCGTCGGCCAGTGTCGACGTCGTCCAGGGCGACGACGACGACACCGACGACGACGGTACGGGTCCGATCGGGATGGACTCCGCCCAGGACGTGATCACCACGACCAAGACGGTCCCGGCGCCGGCCCATCAGCACACCCGGGTCGCCGGGAACGCGTCCAAGTCGATCTTCAACTCCGAACGCGGCAACTGGACCGACGACCCCGACCGCGACTGACCTACCGCCGTACCTATTGATCGACTTCGGCGGAACGTACTAAAGTCATGGATCATTCGAGTCCACGACGGCGGGAAGATCACCATGGCTGAGGTTCTGTTGTTCCACCACGCGCTCGGGCTGACCCCGGGCATCACCGTGTTCGCCGACCGGCTGCGTGCCGCCGGCCACACCGTCCACACGCCGGATCTGTTCGAGGGGCGCACGTTCGCGACCCTTGAGGAGGGCGTGAAGCACGCGCAGGAGATCGGCTTCGGCGAGGTCGCCGAGCGCGGCGTCCGCGAAGCCGAGAAGCTGCCCGCGGAACTGGTGTACGCCGGTTTCTCGCTCGGTGTCGTCTCCGCCCAGAAGCTGGCCCAGACGCGCCCCGGTGCGAAGGGCGCGCTCTTGTACTACTCCTGCGTACCGGTCGAGGAGTTCAGCCCCAGCTGGCCGAAGGGCGTGCCGGTCCAGATCCACGGCGCGGACGCCGACCCGTACTTCGTCGACGAGGGCGACATCGACGCGGCCCGCGCCCTGGTCGCCGCGACCGACGACGCGGAGCTGTTCACCTATCCCGGCGACCAGCACTACTTCGCCGACAGCACCCTCCCGTCGTACGACGAGGCGGCGACCGAACTCCTCATCAGCCGGAGCCTCGACCTGCTCAAGAAGGTCTGAGGCTCAGGTCAGGGCCTCGGCCAGCCGGGACCGGAACTCCTGGACGGCGGCGTCGTCGCCGGCGGCCTGTTCGAGATCCAGCTCGCCGCGGCCCCAGAGCCACAGGTAGATCTCGTTCGGGTCGCCGAAGACCTCCGCGTCGACGGAGCCCTCGGCGCCCTGGGTGACGATCGCGCTGGTCGCGTCGAGGCGGATCGTCCAGGACCGGCCGTCCGTGGTGATGCGGATGGTCGCGTCCACCGGGTGCTTGGTGTCCCCTTCCTCCCACCAGGGGCCGCCGAGCATCAGCGTGAGGACCTCGTCGATCCCGTCCACCGCAAGATCGTTGTCGATCGGGGTGACGACGTCGTGGGCCTGCTCGACGTCGATGCGGTGCACCGCGGTCTCCAGCGCCATCCGGCGATACCAGAACGCCGAGGTCTTGTCGGTCGGCGAGAACGTCCAGGTCTCCTGGTCGGTACCGGCCGCTTCGAGGGCCGGGATGATCCTCTCGCGATGCTCGTCGTACACCTCGAGCGGATCGCGGTCGCCGAACTCCGGCGGCCAGGGATCCGGCAACGCGTTGAGGCGCAGGATCTCGATCTTGTGCAGATAGACCGTGGCGAGGTGCAGGACGACGTCCTCGACCGTCCAGTCGGGGCAGTTCGGCACCTTGGCGGGAAGCCCGAGTCGGGCGACTTCGGCGAAGCGGGCCGAATCGGCACGCAGACAGGCGAGGTAGAACGCGGCACGCTCGGGCGACGTAGACATGTCGCAGAGCATGGCAGAACCGACGGACAGTTTGCTCAGCTGAAGTCGCCGGCGGAGTGACGCAGTGGTTCCAGGACGGTCCAGAGCATCTTCAGTTGCTCGTCGGTCAGGCCGTGCAGAGCGAAGTCGGCCGCGACGAGATCCGCCGTGGCTGCCTCGACCAGGTCCCTGCCTTTGGGCGTGATCTCGCACAAAACCGCCCGGCCGTCGTCGGGGTGCGGGGTCCGGGTCACCAGGCCCGCGGCTTCGAGGCGGCGGACGATCGAGGTGACCGAGGTGGGGTGGACCTGGAGGCGTTCGCCCATCTTGCCCAGCGGCAGCGAGCCGCGCCGGGAGAACGTGAGCAGGACGAGGGCCTCGAACCGGGCGAAGGTGAGGCCGTGCTGCTTCAGGATGTCGTCGAGTTCGCCGATCACGATCTGCTGGGCCCGCATCAGCGAGGTGACGGCCCGCATCTGCTCGACGGCTCCCCAGCGCCGGCCCCACTGCCGTGACGCCTCGTCGATCGGATCGAACGGCAGCGGTTTCTTCCTGGCCATGCCCGGAAGGTTAACCGTCCACCGGCGGCCGATGAGGGAAAGCCGCGAAGTGGTATTTAGTAGGACGTCCTAGTAGTTTGGGTGTGAGCAACCCAGGGAGGTCGTTGATGGACGCCGAGCAGATCGCCGACGGACGGACCCGATGGCAGCAGCGGTACGACGCGTCGCGCCGCCGGGAGGCCGATTTCACCACGTTGTCCGGCACCGAGGTGGAGCCGGTCTACGGGCCACCGGAGGGCTACGACGATCCCCGGATGGAGCGGATCGGCTGGCCGGGCGAGTTCCCGTTCACCCGCGGGCTCTATCCGACCGGCTATCGCGGTCGCACCTGGACCATCCGCCAGTTCGCCGGCTTCGGCAACGCGGAGGACACCAACGCGCGGTACAAGATGATCCTCAACTCCGGTGGCGGCGGGCTGTCGGTCGCGTTCGACATGCCGACGCTGATGGGGCGTGACTCCGACGACCCGAAGTCGCTCGGCGAGGTCGGCCACTGCGGTGTCGCCATCGACTCCGCGGCCGACATGGACCGGCTGTTCAAGGACATCCCGCTGCAGGACGTCACCACCTCGATGACGATCTCCGGCCCCGCCGTACCGGCCTTCGTGATGTACCTGGTCGCCGCCGAGCGCCAGGGCGCCGACATCACCAAGCTCAACGGGACGCTGCAGACGGACATCTTCAAGGAGTACATCGCCCAGAAGGAGTGGCTGTTCCCGCCGGAGCCGCACCTGCGGCTGATCGGCGACCTGATGGAGTACTGCGCCGCCAACATCCCGGCGTACAAGCCGCTCAGTGTCTCCGGCTACCACATCCGCGAGGCCGGCTCGACGGCCGCGCAGGAGCTCGCCTACACGCTGGCGGACGGCTTCGGGTACGTCGAACTCGGGCTCAGCCGGGGCCTCGACATCGACACCTTCGCGCCCGGCCTGTCGTTCTTCTTCGACAGCCACCTGGACTTCTTCGAGGAGATCGCCAAGTTCCGCGCCAGCCGCCGGATCTGGGCCCGCTGGCTGCGTGACGTCTACGGCGCCAAGACCGACAAGGCCCAGTGGCTGCGGTTCCACACCCAGACCGCGGGCGTCTCGCTGACCGCCCAGCAGCCGACCCTCAATGTCGTCCGTACGGCGGTGGAGGCGCTGGCCGCGGTCCTCGGCGGCACCAACTCCCTGCACACCAACGCCCTCGACGAGACGCTGGCGCTGCCGACCGACCAGTCGGCCGAGATCGCGCTGCGCACCCAGTCGGTGCTGATGGAGGAGATCGGCGTCACCAACGTCGCCGACCCGCTCGGCGGTTCGTGGTACGTCGAGGCGCTGACCGACAAGATCGAGGCCGAGGCCGAGGAGATCTTCGCCCGGATCAAGGAGATGAGCCCCGACGGCACCATGACCGGCGGCATCCTGCGCGGGATCGAGGACGGCTGGTTCATGGCCGAGATCGCCGACGCCGCCTTCGAGTACCAGCAGAAGCTCGAGAAGGGCGAGAAGAAGATCGTCGGGGTGAACACCCAGACCGACACGGTGTCCGGCCAGCTGGAGATCCTCCGGGTCAGCCACGAGGTGGAGATCGAGCAGTGCCGGGTGCTGGCGGCACGCAAGGCACAGCGCGACGAGGACCTGGTACGTCGTACGCTGTCGGCGCTGGTCGAGGCATCCCGTGGGACCGGCAGTCTGATCGAGCCGATGCTGGAGGCTGCGCGTGCCGAGGCCACGATGGGGGAGATCTGTCACGTTCTTCGGATCGAATGGGGCGAGTACCGAGAGCCCGCCCGCTTCTGAGGCCGAGGAGACAGAGCCCGCCGCCCAGAGCCGGCGTCGCGGTAAGGCGCAGACGCGCACGGCCACGCCGACGCCGGACAGGCGCGGCGTCGTCGTCTGCGGCTCCGACCGGACCATGCTCCGGGTCGTCACCGAACTGGTCGGCTCGGGCGAGCACGTCACCGCGGTGGTCAATCCGGCCTCGCGCCACTTCGAGCGGATCGGTGAGCTCGGCGCGCAGGTGATGGGTGTGCGGGTGGTCAGCGAGTCCGTACTGCGGCGCGCTGGCATCGATTCCGCAGACGGCAAGCCGTCGACCGCGCGAGCGCTGGTGCTGCTGGATGCCGACGACGTCCACAACGTGCACACCGCGTTGACCGCACGGGACATGGACCCGGACCTGAAGATCGTCATCCAGATGGTCAATCCGCGGCTCGGTGGTCAGCTGCACAACCTGCTCGGCGACTGTGTGGTCATCGCCGGCCCCTCGCTGGCGGCGCCGGCGTTCGTCGCCGATGCGCTGGAGGACGACGAGCTGACCTGGTTCGAGGTCGGCGGCCGCCGGCTCGTGGCCGGTCCGGCCGCGCTGATCCGGACACCGCACCTGACCGTGCTCGCCGACACGACCTCGTCCGCGACCCCCGAGTTGCTGCCGGCCGGGAGTTCGGATCCGGCCGGCGACATCGTGGTGGGGACCGGGCTGCGCAAGGTCCTGCGGACCAGGGACGTCCGCCGGGCCGGCTGGCTGATGGCGACCCGGGACGTGATGGACCGCCGGGTCCGGGTCATCGCGGCCGTGATGGCCGGGCTGATCCTGACCGGTACGGCGCTGACGCACTGGATCGCCCACGTCGAATGGCTCCGGGCGCTCTACCTGGCCGCCGGGGCGGTGACCTCGGCCGGCATCGAGGACAACACGTTCTCGGACGCCAAGCCCTGGGCCAAGATCGCCGCGGTCGTCGTCCAGCTCACCGGCATCGTGTTGATGGCGCTGCTGACCGCGGTGATCGTCGACTCACTGATCGGCGCCCGGCTGTCCCGGGTGATCGGTGGCGTCCGTGGCCGGCCCCGCAATCACGTGGTGGTCTGCGGACTGGGAACGGTCGGCGGAAGAGTGCTGGAGATCCTGGTCGAGCGAGGCGTCGCCGTGGTCGGCGTCGAGCGCGACGACGACGCTCCCGGCGTACAGACCGCTCATCGGTTGCGGATCCCGGTGGTGATCGGGGACAGCAGCAACGAGGAGACGTTGCGGTCGGCCGGCGTTCAGCGCGCCCAGGCGGTGCTGGCGATCACCAACGGCGATATCACCAATCTCGAGTCCGCGATGGTGGTCCGCGAGCTGAACCCGGATGCGCGGATCACGCTGCGGATGTTCGATCACGACCTGGCCCAGCGGGTCGAGCGGCAGTTGGGGCTCGGGCACAGCCGGTCGGTGTCGATGCTGGTCGCGCCGGCCATCGCGGCCGCGGTGGCGAACAGGCGCAGCCAGTCGACTGTTCCGGCCGGCCGCCGGGTCGTGCTGCTGACCGAGGTCACCGTCGAGCGCGACTCGGTGGCGGTCGGCCGGCGGCTCGGTGAGCTGGACGAGGCCGGCGGGCTGCGGGTGCTGGCGAGGCAGGACCGGGACGGCTGGGACTGGGAGCCCGCGTTCGACCGGGCCGTCGCGCCAGGCACGCGGTTGGCGGTCGCCGGCACCCGTAGCGGGCTGGCCCGGCTGCTGCTGGCGACCCGCGCTCCACACCGTTCGGGGCCGTCGGGGAGGATGGACCCATGACTGTACGTACCGACCGAGTGCCGACCGGAGGCCACCGGTGAGCCAGCCGAACTTCTCCCGTCCCGGGGCGATCGACCTGTCGTCCCTGCGCAAGCCCGCCGCACCACGACCCGGTGCCGCAACGCCCGGAGCCCCGGCGGCTCCCGGTGGCGCCGCGACCGGTGGTGCGTACGTGCTGAACGTGACCGAGCCGACCTTCCAGGCCGACGTCATCGAGCGATCGATCCAGGTGCCGGTGATCGTCGAGTTCCACTCGCCGCGCTCGGAGGCGTCGCTCGCGCTGAGCCCGATCCTGGTCAGGCTGTCCACCGAGTACGCCGGCAAGTTCCTGCTGACCCGGATCGACATCGACGCGAACCCGCAGTTGGCCCAGGCGGTCGGCGTCCAGTCGGTGCCGCTGGTGATCGCCGTACTGCGGGGGCAGGTGGTCCCGCTCTTCCAGGGTGCCGTCGGTGAGCCGGAGGCGCGCCAGTACGTCGACCAGTTGCTCACGGTGGCCGTTGCCAACGGCATCACCGGTCGCACCGACCCGGTCGGTCAGGCCGGTGCGGAAGAAGCGGCCGAGCCCGAGCCGGACCCGCGGTACGAGGCGGCCGAGAACGCTCTGGCCGCGGGCGATCTGGACGGCGCGATCACGGCGTACGAGGTGTTGCTCAAGGAGACGCCGAACGACGCCGAGGCCAAGGCGGGTCTTGCCCGGGTCCAGTTGGTGAAGCGGACCCGCGACGTCCCGGCCGAGGTGCGGACCAGGGCCGCCGACAATCCGACCGACATCGAGGCCCAGCAGTTGGTCGCCGATGTCGACCTGATGGGCGGGCACGTGGAAGACGCTTTCGCCCGGCTGATCAAGACCGTCCAGCTGACCGCGGGCGACGAGCGCGACGCCGTCCGCAAGCACCTGCTGGAGCTCTTCGAGGTCGTCGGCGCCGACGACGAACGCGTCGTCAAGGCGCGCCGCCGGCTGATGGCAGCGCTGTTCTAGGAGCTCTTCAGGATCGGATCGTTCGTGAGGGACTCCGACACCCGCGCCAGCAGAGTGCGCAGGGTGTCGAGTTCCTCCGCCGTGAACGCGGCCGCCAGGCGGCGTTCTACTCCGGCGGCCCGCTCGTCGGCCTGGTCGAGTGCCTTCCGGCCGGCCGGCGTCGTGCGGGTTTCGATGACGTGCCGATGCAGCGGGTGCGGCGTGCGCTCGATCAGCGCGGCCGACTCCAGGTTGCGCAGGATCGTGGTCATCGTCTGAGGTGTCACCAGGCAACGCCGGGCCAGCTCGGCGGCTGAGATTCCCGGTTGCTCGTCCAGAACGAAGAGCGCCGCGTACTGCGGGACCGTCAGCCCGGCCGGCTTCACCGCGGCCGCCTTCGCGGTGGTCAGTTCCTGCTCGACCCGTTTGAGGTGACTGCCCAGGCGCTCCTCGAATGACATCCGCATGCCCTCATCGTACGAACGTAGCTGCTTGTATATGCATTGACAGCTATCAGAGCTCTGATTAGTCTCTGTGCTCGTATCCAATCGAGGGAGGCAACAGATGTTCCGACGCACAGCGGCAGTCGTCGCTCTGCTCACGTTCGCGACCGCGGCGCCGGTGTCCGTGGTACCGGCTTCTGCCGTGCGGGTCGACGCGTCGCGGGGATGGCCGGTGGCGATCAGTGGACAGACCGCGGATCGGTATCCGGAAGGAGTGACCTGGGATCCGAGCCGGCAGGCGTTCCTGGTCGGGTCGCTCGCGACCGGCAGGATCGATGTGGTCGACCGTCGCGGCCGGTCGACGCGGTTGGTGGACGAGGCGCCCGGGGTCTCGACGTTCGGGCTGCATGTCGACGCCGCGCGCAACCGACTCCTGGTGACGTACGCCGATATCGGCAACGGGGAGCAGTCCTCGGAGGCGACCACATACCAGCAGTCCGGGGTGGCGATCTACAACCTGCGGACCGGGCGGCTGCAGCATCGGGTCGACCTGAACACGCCCGCGCTGAACCCGGCGGGCGGCCGGCACGGGGTCAACGACCTCGCCGTCGACGGTCGCGGCAACGCCTATGTCACCGATCCCGCCGCGGACGCGATCTACCGGATCACGCCGCAGGGCAAGGCATCCGTGCTGGTCCGGGATGCCCGGCTGGCGAGCCGGACGATCGGGATGAACGGGATCGTCTGGGATCCGGCGGGCTACCTGCTCGCGGTCCGGTACGACGTCGGCGCTTTGCTGAAGATCTCGCCGGCCGGTGCGATCACCGAAGTGAAGTTGCCCAAGGCATTGATCGGTGGTGACGGACTGGCCTTGACGGCCGATCGCAAGTTGGTTGCCGTCACCAACAAGCTGGGGGCGCCCGGGGTCGAAGAGGTGACCGTGCTGCGGAGTACGGACAACTACCGCTCGGCTCGGGTTGTCGCGGCGAAGGCGTGGCCGATCAGCGGTCCCACCACCGTGGCGCTCAGCCCGCACGGGATGTACGTGGTGAGCGGGCGGATCGACGTCCTGGTGGCCGGCGGCCAGTCGAACGAATTCGACCTGTACCGGTTCTGATGCTGTGAACTGTTGACAGCTGGCGTCGACAGTTTTGAGAATCATTCACATGAATGCTGGCGAGCCGGTAGGTCTCGAAGCCCGGATCCACGGCTTGCTGCCGGGGCTGAGTCCGGCTCAACGGCAGGTCGCCGACGAGGTACTGCGGGATCCGGCCGCCGCGGCCTCGTCGACGATCGGTGAGCTGGCGGCCCGCTGCGGTACCTCGTTGCCGAGCGTCACCCGCTTCTGCCTGGCCCTCGGACTCAGCGGTTACGCCGAGCTCAGGCTGGCGCTGGCGGCCGAAAGCGGACGGTCCAGTGCGAGCTGGGAGCTGGGTACCGGGGGAGAGGTCGGCGCGGACGACAGCCTGGACGACGTACTGCGTACCCTCCTGCGGGCCGACACCCGCGCACTGGAGGACACCGTCGCCGAGCTGGACGTCCGTGCTCTCGGGCAGGCGGTCCGGGCCGTCTCCGACGCCAGACGGATCGACCTGTACGCCGTGGGCGGGTCGGCCACCGTCGCGGAGGACCTGCGGTTGCGGCTACACCGGATCGGTCGCAGTGCGAACTGCTGGAGCGACGTGCACAACGCGTTGACGAGTGCGGCACTGCTCGGCGCCGGCGACGTCGCGATCGGCCTGTCGCACAGTGGCGAGACGGTCGAGGTACTGGAGCCGCTGGTGCGAGCCCGGAGTCAGGGCGCGCGAACCGTTGCCATCACCAACTATCCGAGGTCACCGATCGCGCGGGCGGCGGACGTCGTCCTGATCACGGCCGCGCGGGACGTCACCTTCCGGACCGGTGGTCTGTCCGGGCGGCATGCGCAGATGATCGTGCTCGACGCGCTGTACATCGGAGTTGCTCAGCGCGACTACTCCTTGGCTGAGCAGGCCTTCGACGTCACGGCCGACGCTGTCGCGGCGCATCGGGTCCAGCGCTGATCGGCAGACCCGTGTAGATGCCGGCGGCGCGGAAACGCAGGCCTGGTTCGGCGTACTCCTCCAGGGCGTGGGCCGTCCAGCCGATGATCCGCGCGATGGCGAACAGCGCCTCGCCGGCGTCCGGCCGGAAGCTGTGGGCGTGCATCATCGCGGCAATGGCGAGATCGCTGTTGGGGAACCCGGGCACCTTCTCCGTGAGCTCCTGGATGCTGTGCAGAACGGGGCTGTCGGCAAGCAGTTCGAACAGCGCCTCCGCGCGGGGGTCGCGCTGCTGATAGATGCGATGGCCGAACCCGGGCACCGGCTCACCCGACCGCAACTGATCCGACAATGCCTCGACGGGATCCTGCAGCGCTCGTTCGAGGAACTTGTAGGCCAACGTCGTCGCGGCCCCGTGGTAGTGGCCGTCCAGAGCGCCGAGGCCGGCCGACACCACGGAGTACAGGTTGGCGCGTGCGCTCGCCGCGACTCGGGCAGCGATCGTGGAGACGGCCAGTCCGTGGTCTGCCAAGAGGATCAAGGCAGCATCCAGTACTGCGGGTTGCGGGGGTTGCGTGCTGACCTTCGGCCACAGTCGGGCGCCCAGCGTGCCCGCTGTGGTTTCACCGGGCAGTGCATCGACCAGTACGCCGAGGAGGCGGCTCGCGGCCGTCATGACGGACTCCGGTGCGAGCCCGAATCGCAGCGGGTCTCCAGCGCCCAGTACTGCGACGGCGATCCGCAACTGGTCCGTCATGCGCGCACTCGATGGCGCTACGTTCATCGCAGCACGAGCGAGCGCCACTGACTCCGGGGGAGCGGGGAAGGAGTCCTGCTCTGTCAGCTCGCCCGTCCACAGCAGGTGTGCGACGGACTCGACCGTGCTGGTGGTCGCCAGCTCGCGGGCGAGGCGGCCGCGGTAGTACAGCTCGTCGTCCTGCAGCAGGCTGAGCTCTGTCTCGATCCGCTCGACCACACCGGGGTGTTCGACACTCCGGCTGGCGAGCCGCTCCACGTCGGCTGCCGCGAAGAGGCTGCCGCGTCGGCCGCGAGCTCGAACGCTGGTGAGCTGCCCCCGGCTGACGTAGGCGTAGATCGTCTCGGGCTTCACGTTGAGCCGACGGGCGACCTCTGCCGTCGTCAGGTAATTCTCGTCACTCTGCTCTGCCATCCACCGCTCCGCGAGTCGCTCACATTGACTGGATCAACATTGACAATACTTGATTCCAGTTCAAGTCTGAGACTCATGTCAATCTCACTGGAAAGCCCGGTCGACGGACCGATCGAAGTACCCGCGGGCCTGCGCAACGTCGTGGTGACCGAGACCCGGCTCGGCGACGTCCGCGGCGACGAGGGTTTCTACCACTACCGGCAGTACTCCGCCATCGACCTGGCGCGCTCGAAGACCGTCGAGGACGTCTGGTTCCTGTTGTTCGAGGGGCGGCTGCCGGATGCTGCCGAGCGTGCCGGCTTCCTGGCCGAGCTCGCGCCACTACGGGTGCTGCCGACCGAAGTACAGGCTGTTCTTCCTGCGATCGCGGCCGCAGGATCGGCGTTCAATCCGCTGGCCGGCTTGCGTACCGCGCTGTCGCTGCTGGCCGCGGCTCGTGAGTTGCCGCCGCTGTGGGATGCCGATCCGGCTCGGCGGAAGGCCGACGCGATGCTTGTCTGCGCGGTGACGCCGACGATTCTGGCCGCGCTGTACCGGTTGCGCGCCGGGTTGGAGCCGTTGGAGCCTCGTGAGGAGTTGGGTGCCGCGGCTCAGTGGTTGTATCTCGTCACCGGCGAGGCGCCGGACGCGACGAAGACCCGGGCGATCGAGCACTACCTGATCTCGACCATCGACCACGGTTTCAACGCGTCGACCTTCACCGCGCGGGTGATCGCGTCGACCGGTGCCGACGTGGTGTCGGCCGTAGCCGGGGCGATCGGTGCGTTCTCGGGACCGCTGCACGGTGGCGCGCCCGATCGCGCGCTGGCCAGCCTGGACGAGATCGGTACGCCGGATCGGATCGACGCATGGGTCCGGGCAAAGGTGAGTTCCGGGGACCGGATCATGGGCTTCGGGCACGCGGTCTACCGCACCGAGGACCCGCGGTCGTTGATGCTGCGCGACATCGCGCGAGAGCTCAGCGGTGACCTGGTCGACTTCGCCACGACCGTGGAGCAGCGCATCGTCGAGGTGCTCGCCGAGCTCAAGCCCGGCCGCAACCTCTATGCGAACGTCGAGTTCTACGCCGGCGTGGTGATGTCCCTGTGCGGCCTGCCGCGCGAACTGTTCACGCCGACCTTCGCGGTCAGCCGGGTGATCGGCTGGAGCGCCAACATCCTCGAACAGGCCGGTACGTCGAAGATCATCCGGCCGTCCGCCCGCTACGTCGGTGAAGCCCCTCCGGTGCCCGTCCCCGCCTAGGCGGCTTGTTTGAAGCGCATCGAGCCGTCGGTCAGGGAGGTGTAGCGCAGGGAGAGGAAGTCGCGCGGGTAGTTCTGCCGGAGCCGCCAGGGGCCGTAGGAGCCCTGGCGGGGGAGGAGGTTCGCGGCGCGGCGGATGTAGCCCGAGGACAGGTCGACCACAGGTCGCGGCGGAGCGTCGTACTCGCTCGCGTCGATCTCCGGGACGCAGATGCTGGTGCCGGTGCGCTCCAGGTGGTTCAGCAGCCGGCAGACGTACTGCGAGGTGAGGTCGGAGCGCAGGGTCCACGAGTTGTTGGTGTAGCCGATGCACCAGGCGAGGTTCGGGACGCCGCTGAGCATCATGCCCTTGTAGACGAAGGTGTCGTGCGGGTCGACCGGCCGGCCGTCGACGGTCAGCTTGATCTTGCCGAGGGCAACCATTTGCAGGCCGGTCGCGGTCACCACCAGCTCGGCCCGGAGTTCGTCGCCGGAGCGCAGCCGGATGCCGGCCGGGGTGAAGGTCTCGATCTCGTCGGTGACCACCGACGCCGTACCGGCTCGCAATGCCTCGAACAGGTCCGCGTCCGGGACCAGGCAGAGCCGCTGATCCCACGGCTTGTACCGCGGGGTGAAGTGCGGGTCCGCCGGGATGTGCGCCGGGAGTTGCTTGGCGACCGTGCTGTTGAGCAACCAGGCGGCGTGGGCCGGCCACTTCCGGAAGGCGGCGTAGACGGCCGAGCTGAACGCGACGTTCTTCGTCCTGATCAACCTGTGCGCGAGCTTCTCCGGCAGCAGTTGCCGAAGCTTGTCCGAGAAGGCGTCGTGGGCCGGCCGGGACGCGACATAACTCGGGGTGCGCTGCAGCATCGTGACGTGCGCGGCGTCGGGGGCCATCGCCGGCACCAGGGTCACCGCGGTCGCACCGCTGCCGATCACCACGACCCGCTTGCCTGTGTAGTCGAGGTCCTTCGGCCAGTGCTGCGGATGCACCACGGTGCCTTCGAAGCTGTCGAGGCCGGGGAAGGCCACCTGATACCCGGAGTCGTAGTCGTAGTAGCCGGTGCAGACATAGAGGAAGGAGCAGGTGTACGACTCCTGATTCGTCTCCACGGTCCAGAGCGCATCCGCCGACGACCACGACGCCCGTACTACGTGGCGCCCGAACCGGATGTGCTTGTCGATCCCGTAGGTGGCAGCGGTCTCGTGCAGGTACTCCAGGATCGACGGGCCGTCGGCGATCGCCTTGGCCGCGGTCCACGGATGGAACGGGAAGCCGAGCGTGAACATGTCGGAGTCCGAGCGGATGCCCGGATAGCGGAAGAGGTCCCAGGTGCCGCCGAGGTCGTCCCGGCCCTCGAGGACGGCGTACGAGCGGCTGGGAGCCTGGGTCTGCAGCCGGTAGGCGGCGCCGATGCCGGACAGGCCGGCGCCGACGATCAGAACGTCCAGGTGCTCTCTTCGCATGATCGAGATTATCCCGGTCGGTCCTGTCGATTCCGCTCGCGGTCGTTCGTCAGCAAGATGTCCAGTACAAACCCCAGACAAGGGAGCCAGCGATGGCGCAGTACGTGTTCTTGCTGTTCGACACCGAAGAGTTCTACGACAACGTCACGCCCGAGGGCTGGCAGGAGGCGATGAAGTTGCACACCGCCTTCTCGGAGGCGGTCGAGGCGGCCGGTGCCAGCATTCTCGGTGGAGCGGCGCTGGAGAAGTCGTCCACGGCGAGCACGGTGAAGCAGGGCAGCGGCGAGCCGTTGGTCACGGACGGGCCGTTCATCGAGACCAAGGAGGCCCTCGGCGGGTTCTACATCATCGACGCGAAGGATCTCGACCAGGCGCTCGCACTGGCCAAGCTCTGCCCGTCGAACAACGTCGAGGTCCGTCCGGTGATGGACACGTCGGACGGTTCGGCACCGCCGGCGTGACGTCTGCGCGGGAGATTGCGCGGGTCGTGGACGAGGCGCACCGTGGGCATTGGTCCACGGTGCTGGCCTCCACCGTGCGGCTGACCCGGGATCTCGATCTGGCCGAGGACTGCACCCAGGACGCTTTCGTCCAGGCGCTGCGGACCTGGCCGGACGGGATCCCGGCCAACCAGGCCGGTTGGCTCACCACGGTCGCCCGGCGGTTCGCGCTCGACCGGCTGCGGCGGGAGACGACCCTGCGGCGGAAGTTGCCGCTGCTGATCGAGGATGCGGTCTCGCCGGACGACGTCGAGCAGCCGACCGATCCGCTCCGGCTGGTGTTCACCTGCTGTCACCCGGCCCTGGCGCGCGACTCGCAGGTGGCGCTGACCCTACGGTTGATCTGCGGGCTGACCACGCGTGAGGTGGCGGCCGGGTTGCTGATCAGCGAAGCGACGGCGGCCGCGCGGATCACCAGGGCGAAAAAGAAGATCGCGGCCGCAAGCATCCCGTACCGGATCCCGGCCGACGAGGAACTGCCCGAGCGTCTCGACGTGGTGCTGACCGTGGTGCAGTTGGTCTACACCGCCGGGCACGTGGCAGCAGGCCCCGAGCTGACCCGGGCCGATCTGACCGGGCGGGCGCTGGAGTTGGCGGGATTGCTGGTGAGGCTGATGCCGAACGAGCCGGAACCCCAAGCGTTGCTGGGGTTGCTGCAGATGACGCAGGCTCGCGGTGACGCCCGGCTCAGCGAAGACGGCGAGTTGGTGCTGTTGGCCGATCAGGACCGCTCGCGATGGGACGTGCGGCTCCTGGCCGAAGGGGTTTCGCGGGCGACAGCCGCGTTGCAGCGGGGGCACGGACGATTCGCCCTGCAGGCTGCGGTCGCCGGGCTGCATGTGACCGCTCCGTCGTGGGAGCAGACGGACTGGCATCAGGTGGTCCGGATGTACGACGCGATGCTGGTCAGCTGGCCGTCCCCGATCGTCGCCCTGAATCGGGCAGCCGCGCACAGCCTGGTCCCGGGCGCCGACCTGACCGCCGTCCTCGCCGAACTGGATGCCTTGGGCAACGAACCCGCGCTGAAGTCGTACGGCTACCTGCCGGCCGCGCGAGCCGACGTGCTGGCTCGCCTGGGACGCAGGGAGGCGGCCGTCGCGGCGTACGACGAAGCGATCGCCCTGACCGTCAACGGAGCCGAGCAACGGTTCCTCCGACGCCGCCGCGCCGCTCTCGCGGAGTGACCTGCGGATCGTGTTGACTGGATCGTCGTGTCGTCATCGAGTGAGTTCTTCCAGTCGTACGCCGTCGGCCCCATCGAGCCGATCGGTCAGGGCATGGAGGGCGCGGTCTTCGATCTGGGCGGCGACCTGGTCGGGAAGACGTGGTTCCACCGGTCGGCGGCAGAGGTTCGTCCGCTGCAGGCCTTCCTGCTGGAGCTGAGCAGCCAGCGGCTGCCGTTCAGGACGCCGGAGATCCGCGCTGTCGGTGAAGTCGACGGTCGAGCCGTCAGCGTCGAGGTGAAGCTCGCCGGTACGCCGCTACGAGCCGCGCTCGAGTCCGGACTGATCGGCCTGCCGGACGCGCTGGACCTCTTCGTCGGCCTGGTCGCCGCGCTCGCCACCACCTCCGCGGGCGAAGCGACGAAGGCATTGCCGGTCATCAGTGCGTCCGAGCCCTTCTGGCCACCTTCACCCGCCACGCCGCCCGAGTTGGTCTGGGGGCATGCGCTGGCCGAGTTGGTGTTGCGGCGGAGCCTGGCGGGGCGTCCGTTCCTTTCGGCGGACGTCGACGGGTTCGACGAACTCGTGGAGCGCGTCGTCGGCCGGCTTCGGGAGATCGTCGTCGACGAGCCGAGCATCGTTCACGGCGACATCTGTCAGCCGAACGTGCTGGTCAACGCGGCGGGGGAGGTCGCTCTGCTCGACTGGGGTTTCCTCACGACCGCCGGCGACAACACCTTCGATGCCGCGACCGCCGCCGGCTTCTTCGAGATGTACGGCCCGGATGCCGAGAGCCTGGACGCCGAGCTCCTGGCGCGCTTCGAGAAGCTCGGGCACCCGCTGGATCGCATGCACCTCTATCGGGTCGCCTACGCCATCATCACGGCGACGATCTACAGCCCGGACGCTCGCGACGGGCATTACCAGTGGTGCCTGCGCGACCTGACGAAGTTTGGCCCGACCATCAGGTGATCGGGTTGCCGTCGCGGAGATGGTGCAGGGGAGTCGGCGATTCGAGGATCACCGGCAGCCGGCGCTGGTTGAGCGGGCTGACGAGGCCGGTGAGCTCGTCGGCGGCGTACCAGTCGAGACCGAGGATCTCGAAGCCGTCCGGGTGCAGGCTGTCGATGAAAGACGGGTCGTGGACGCCACCGTCGTACAGGATCTCGATCGCGTCGCCCCAGCCCTCCCAGCGGGGCAGCCAGTCGATCGCGAGAACACCGAGCAGCGGGAGGGAGACGCCCAGTTCCTCCTCCATCTCGCGGAGCGCGCCGGTCGCGGGGTCTTCGTCCGGCTCGACCACGCCACCGGGTAGTTCGAGGTCGCGCTTGTAGCTGACCTTGCACAGCAGCACCCGACCGCCGGTGTCGCGGACCACCACGTGCGCGATCACCCGCTTCTTCGGCAGCACCGAGTCCATCAGCGCGGTCCACCCGGTCACCGTGTCCGCGCGTGGGTCGTCGTGGCGCAGGCCGTAGATCGCCAGATCCCGGCGCTCGCCCTGCAAGGTGGCGCCGCCTCGCAGCAGTCCCTCGCGCCGGAACCCGGAGCGGATCGCCACCCGGGCGGACGCGCGGTTCTCCGGATCCACCTCGACCTGCAGCCGCTCCAGCCCGAGCTCACCGAAGGCGTACACGACCAGCAGTTGTACTGCGCGCTGCGCGACGTGGCGCCCCCGGTACGGCTTGAAGGTCGACCAGGTGATGTTGCCGACGCCTTCCGAGGTACGCCGTACCGCGACCGTCCCGACCGGACCCGGGACGCCGGCCAGCTCGACGACGAAGGTCACCAGCGACCGATCCTCGGCGTACAGGCGTCGCCACCTGTCGAGCGCCGCGGCCAACCCGTCCCGCGGGGTCACTCCGTCGAGATCGAACCAGCGCACGATCTCGTCATCGGTCAGCCCGTGGGCGACCTCGATGTCCTCCGCGCGCCACGGCCGCAGCGTCAACTCCCCATCGCTCAACGTCGGCTGCGGCGGCACACCAGTCACACCCCGAACGCTACCCGCCCCCTCCGACCGACCGCCGGTCGGGGGAAAAAGGTTTCGGCCGGGACTCAATGTTTCGGTGGGGACAGCGCGTCGAGGGGAGTACGAAGTTGTGTTCATATCCTTGAGGGGGATTTGCCGATGTTCAAGAAGTCTTTGGCTGGAATGGTGTTGGTCACCGCGCTCGGGGTGCCGGCGGTCGCGCAGGCTGCGACCGGGTCGGCGGCGACGGTATCGAAGGTCGAGCTGGCCTGGGACAGCGCCCGGGTGAAGGTCACCTGGAGCGAGTCCGCCGCCGTCGCCAACACGATCACCGTCACGCGGGCCGGGCAGCCGGCCAAGGTGCTGGGTACGACGACGGCGACCGGGGCGAACCTGTTGTCGGTGGACCCGGCAGCGATCGGGGTGAGCAGCGACCCGGCGTCCGCGGCTGTCATCACGGTCACCGACAGCGCCGGCGGGGAAGCGAAGTCGGCCGCGTTCGACACCTACTTCCGCACACCGGCCTTCACCGAGACGTGGATGAACAGTCGCGAGCTGTTGTGGAGTGTCCCGGGCGATTCGGCAAAGGACGGTACGCCGAACGATCCGCTCGACATGCCGGGCCCGATCCACATCACGCCGATCATGAAGTTCGCCGGCTGCACGGTGAAGAGCCAACCGAGTACGACGGAGCTGCGCGGCACCATTCCGAACCAGGGCCGGCCGTTCAACCTGACCTTGCAGGCCGCCAACGAGTGGGGCCGGGACAACTACTACCGCAAGCAGGTGCGGACCTCCGCGGTCACCCTGTCCGCACCGGCGAGTACCCGGTTCGGCGCGGCGGCCGTGCTGTCCGGCAAGGTCGCGGTCCGGCACATCGTCGAGAGCGGAAGCACCTGCGTCGAGGCTGACGACCCGGATCGCGCCCGGATCCAGGTGAGCCTGCAGGGCCGCAACTCGGCCACCAGTCCGTGGTACCTGGTGAGCCCGGGCAACACGGATGCCCAAGGCAACTACAAGGTGACGCTCACCACCCCGGGTGCCCGCGAGTACCGGGTCTGGGTCAACGAGAACAGCCTGGCCGGCACCACCCAGTACGCCAGTGTCAGCGCGTCCAGGACCGTGCGGGCGACGACCGCGCTGATGTCGGCGAAGTTCATCACCCCGACCATCACCTACGGCGCCAAGCCGCAGGCCTACATCTGGGTCAATCCGGCCGGCACGCAGCAGGCGGCGTTGCAGTTCCTGAACGCGAGTGGCACCTGGCAAGGCGTCACGACCAAGGTGCTGTCGTCCGGCAAGGGGCTGGTGACCTTCCCCTGGAACCGCCGTGGAGTGGCTTCGTTCCGCTGGTGGGTCGGCGGGAGCACCCACAACGGACTCCAGGTCGATCCGATCTACACGGGGCCTTTCGGCCTGACGGTCAACTGACCTCCGGCTGAACCAAGGCTGGGCGGCGCTGCCTCAGGCAACGCCGCCCAGCCTTCGTGCCGCGGATCGACAAGTTTGCGCAACTTCCCGCCCTCACCGTGCATCGAGAGGGATATGAACCGACTGAGGACTGGCCCCGCGAGGGTGAAAGGGACGATTGCTGTCGGCTGCGGGCTGGTGTTGCTCGCAGGGTGGCAGAGCTCGCCGGCAGTTGCCGCTGAGACCGCGGTGAGCGGCGTCGACCTCGCCTGGACCGACACGACCCATACGAAGATCCGGATCACGTGGACCGAGACCACCCCGGTAGCCAACTCGCTGCGCCTCGACCCGGGGGACGGATCCGAGCCACTGCCACTCGGCTCGGTCCCGGCGAGCGCACCGAACGAACTACTGGTCGACACCAGCCACCTCGGCTCCACTTCCTCTTCAGCCATCTCCAAGATCGTGGTGACGGATCCGTCCGGCGGCGAGGCGAGCTCACCGGGCTTCGACCGCTTCGTGCCTGGTGTCTCCGATCCTGAGCTGACCGTGATGGCCGATGGCCGGGTGCGTTGGTCGGTGCCCGCCGCGACGGGGCAGGACACCACGCCGCGCGATCCGCTGGATCTGGACGAGCCCGCGCGCTACACGTTGACCTTGCGGCTGAACGAGCTACCCCACACGGTGATGAACTGCGGCGAGGTGACGTTACCCAGTACCACCGAACCGACCGGCATCATCGCGAACAGGAACAAGCCGTACGACCTGTTCGTCGACACCGCCAACGAGTGGGCTCCGAACGGACTCCACGGCGGCCTCGGCGGCTACGGGCACGTTTCGACGACGGCGCTGACCCTGAGCGCGCCCGGTTCGTCGGCGTACGGCGTACCGATCAGTCTGACCGGCACGCTCTCAGGTCGGTACATCTATGAGACCGGCAGGCCGCCTGCCTGCGCTGAGACGAGCAGCGCCATCGGCAGTGGAGAACTGGTCACCTTGCAGGGCCGCAACTCGGGCACTTCCCCCTGGTACGTCATCGGCAGCACCCATACGGTTGCCGGAGGCAAGTACACCTTCACGCTGCCCAACCCCGGCGCCCGGGACTACCGCACCGTCGTCGCGAACCAGTCCGGCTCGGCGACGGCCACCTACGGCAGCACTTCAGCGTCGAAGCTGGTCAGGGCGACAACCCGGGTGATGTCGGCGAAATTCATCACGCCAACGATCACCTACGGCACCAGGCCCCAGGCGTACCTCTGGGTGAACCCGGCCGGCACCCAACGGGCAGCCCTCCAGTTCAAGACCGCCACCGGCGCCTGGCAGGGCGTCGCCTACAAGACCTTGTACGCCGGCAAAGGCCTCCTCCAGTTCCCCTGGAACCGGCGCGGCACCACGCAGTTCCGCTGGTACATCCCCGCCAGCACCCACAACGGGCTCCCGGTGGATCCGATCTACACGGGGGCGTTCAGCCTGACCGTGCGGTGAGGTCAGGTGCTACGGGGTGTGGCGGAGCCAGAGGGTGGCTAGCGGGGGGACCGAGATTTCGGCGCTGCTGGGCATGCCGTGCCAGCCCGGGCCGTTGGCCTCGACGCCGCCGAAGTTGCCTACGCCGGAGCCTCCGTAGTCGGCTGCGTCGGAGTTCACCAGTTCCTGCCAGTGGCCCTCGGAGGGCAGGCCGAGGCGGTAGCCGTGGTGGGGGACCGCCGAGAAGTTGGTGACGCAGGCGAGCGTCGGCTCGCCTGCGTCGCCGTACCGGACGAAGGAGAAGACGTTGTTGCCGGCGTCGTTCGCGTCGATCCAGGAGAAGCGGTCGGACGCGTGGTCGGTCGACCAGAGCGCCTTCGTGTCGCGGTAGCTGCCGTTCAGGTCCTTGACCAGTTGCTGAAGGCCCCGGTGGTCGGAGTGGTCGAGCAGCCACCAGTCGAGTTCGCCCTTCTCGGACCACTCGGATTCCTGGCCGAACTCGCACCCCATGAACAGCAGTTGCTTGCCGGGATGGGCCCACTGCATCGCCAGGAACGCGCGCACGTTGGCGAGTTGCTGCCACCGGTCGCCCGGCATCTTGCGCAGCAGCGAGCCCTTGCCGTGCACCACCTCGTCGTGCGAGATCGGCAGCACGAAGTTCTCGGAGTACGCGTACATCATCGAGAACGTCATCTCGCTGTGGTGGTACTGCCGGTAGATCGGCTCGTGCTCCAGGTAGCGCAGCGAGTCGTTCATCCAGCCCATGTTCCACTTGAACCCGAAGCCGAGACCGCCGAGATGGGTCGCGCGGGTGACGCCCGGCCACGAGGTCGACTCCTCGGCGACGGTGATCACGCCGGGAACGCGCTTGTAGAGGGTCGCGTTCATCTCCTGCAGGAACGACACCGCTTCGAGGTTCTCGCGGCCGCCGTACTGGTTCGGCACCCACTGGCCCTCTTCGCGGGAGTAGTCCAGGTAGAGCATCGAGGCGACCGCGTCGACGCGCAGCCCGTCGATGTGGAACTCCTCGGCCCAGTAGACCGCGTTCGCGACCAGGAAGTTCCGCACCTGGGGGCGACCGAAGTCGAACACCAGCGTGCCCCAGTCGGGCTGCTCGCCACGCCGCGGATCCGGGTGCTCGTACAGCGGCGTGCCGTCGAAACGTGCCAGGGCCCAGGCGTCCTTGGGGAAATGCGCCGGCACCCAGTCGACGATGACGCCGATACCCGCCTGGTGCAGTGAGTCGACCAGGAAGCGGAAGTCGTCCGGGTTGCCGAAGCGCGACGTCGGCGCGAAGTACGACGTGACCTGGTAGCCCCAGGAGCCGCCGAACGGGTGCTCCATCACCGGCATCAGCTCGACGTGGGTGAAGCCCATCTCGGTGACGTAGGCAACGAGTTCGTCGGCGAGTTCGCGGTACGACCTGCCCTTGCGCCACGAGCCGAGGTGGACCTCGTAGACGCTCATCGGCTCCGCGTACGCCTGCGAGGCGGCACGTCGGTCGATCCAGGCGGAGTCCTGCCATTCGTACGTCGACTCGTGCACGACCGAGGCGTTCGCGGGCGGCGTCTCGGCCAGGTTGGCCATCGGGTCGGCCTTCTGCCGCCAGACCCCGTCGCGCCCGCAGATGTCGAACTTGTACCGCGTGCCCGGGCCGACGCCGGGGACGAAGAGCTCCCAGACCCCGGACGAGCCCATCGTGCGCATCGGGTGCGCGCGGCCGTCCCAGAAGTTGAAGTCGGCGGTGAGCCGGATGCCCTGGGCGTTCGGGGCCCAGACGGCGAACGACGTCCCGGTCACGGAGCCGGTCGGACCGTCGTACCGGCGGACGTGTGCGCCGAGCACGGTCCAGAGTTGCTCGTGCCGGCCTTCGCCGATCAGGTGCAGGTCCATCTCGCCCAGCGAGGGGAGATAGCGGTACGGGTCGTCGAGCTCGACCGCGGGACCGTCGGTGTAGGTGACCTCGAGCCGGTAATCGGGAACCTTGTCCACCTCGAGTACGCCGACCCAGACGCCATCGAACTCGTGCACCAGCTCGACCCGCTGGTCGTCGAAGACCGCGGTCACGGATTGCGCGAACGGCCGCAACGCGCGCAGTGTCACGCCACTCTTACCGAGATGCGGACCGAGCACCTGATGCGGATCGTGGTACGTCCCACTGACGAGCCGCTCGAGGATCTGGCGTTCGACCGGCACCGCCACCAGCCCGACGGGTTCCGCCGGCGCGTCGGCCACCGCCGGAATCACGTGCTCGGGTTCGCTCATCGGCTCGGAGATCGGCGCTCCGGCCACCTCACTGACCTCGGTGTCCCGCTCACTCGAATCCATACACCCCATCCTGCCCGATAGACCACACATCTCCCGCACCCCGTACCCGAAGCCCCCGGACCTACACGGCGGCGCCGGGTCAGTCGTCGGCGGAGGCGCTCAGTTGGGCGGCCGCGGCCAGCGGGATGGGCAGCCAGGTGGGGCGGTTGCGGGCTTCGTAAAGCGTTTCGTAGATGACCTTGTCCGCCAGGAACGCGCCCAGCAGGACGCCCTGGTCGCGAGGATCCGCGCCGGCCACCTCGGCGTAGCCGTCGCAGAAGGCCTTGCGGTTGCGGTTGGCCCATTCGGCCGCGCGGTACGCGATCTGCTGGTCACCCTGGTGGTCGGCCAGCAGTGAACGCGCGGCGTAGTCGAAGGACCGCAACATCCCGGCGATGTCCTTGATCGGGGTGTCCAGCGCGCGCCGCTCGATCAGCGACTTGGCCGGCTCACCCTCGAAGTCGATCAGCTTCCAGCCGTCGATCGTCCGCAGCACCTGACCGAGGTGGAAGTCACCGTGGATCCGCTGCACCGTCACGGGCTGCCCGTACTCCGCCAGCGCGTCGAACGCGCGGCAGAGACCCTCGGCGTACGGCTCCAACTCGGGAACGGCCGCGGCCGCCTTGTCGAGGCGGCGCTTCATCGCCGCCGCGTGCTCGACCATCAGTGCCGGCTCCCAGACGTCGGTGCCGAGTGCCTTGGCCAGTTCGGCGTGCACCTGCGCGGTCGCCGCGCCGAGCCGGTGGGACTCACCCGCGAAGTCGCCGCCGACCTCTTCGGCGTGCAGGTCCGCTTCGGCGTACAGGTCCCGGACCGAGGTGGTCGCGTACGACCAGCCGTCGGTCGCGTTCTTCTGGAACGCCGTCATCATCGCCAGGTCACCGGAATCCGTACCGCCGCCGGCGCGCGGCCAGGAGCCCCGCGCCGTCCCGAGCACCGCGGGCACCAGTTCGGAGCCCGCCTCGGTGAGTGCCGACTCGATCTCGACCCCGGGATTGCTCCCGGGCTCGAGCCGGCGGAACACCTTCAGCAGCGCGGTGTCGCCGAAGACCAGCGACGTGTTGCTCTGTTCGACCGTGAGGACGAGAGACTGCGCGTCCTCCGGTACGACGATCGTGCGCTCCGGCGCGTGCACGGGGTGGAACTCCAGCCCGTCGCGGGTGCGGCCGTGCGTGAGCGCGTCCAGCCAGTACGGCGTCGCTTCCTTGTCGTGCAGCGCGTCGTACACCCAGACCCTCGTGTCGTCGAGGTCCTGCTCCACCCAGTCACCGACCAGCGCGTGACCCATGTTGTCGGGCGGCGACTGGTGGTAGCTGAGCGGCAGCTGGTAGACCCGGATTGCGTTCTCCGCACCGGGCGGCCCGGCGCAGTAGACGAATCCGATCCGGACCGCAGGCCAGACGCCCTCGTCCGACAGCCAGGCCGAGGTGGCCATCGCATCGACATGGACGTCGTGTCCCTTCTCTGAGAACCATCGCTGGTTGGCACAGAAGGACTGGACCTGGTCCAGATGGGAAGTCACGAAGAGCTCTCCTCACGATTGGCCTGGGCGACCCCGGAGTTGTTGACTGGCAGCCGGAACCAGTAGAAACCGTGCGCACCGAGGGTGAGCAGGTAGGGCAGCTCGCCGATGGTCGGGAAGTGCACCCCGCCGAGCAGCTCGACCGGCTCCACGCCCTGCCACTGCCGCAGGTCCAGCTCGATCGGCTGGGGGAAGCGTGACAGGTTGTTCACGCACAGCACGACGTCGTCACCGAACTCGCGAACGTAGGACAGCACGCTCGGGTTGGAACCGCCTAGGTCAGTGAAAGTACCCATCCCGAAACACGGGTGCTGTTTGCGGGTCTGGATCATCCGCCGGGTCCAGTGCAGCAGACTCGACGCGTTCTCCATCTCGGCCTCGACGTTGACGGCCTGGAACCCGTAGACCGGGTCCATGATGACGGGCAGGCTGAGCTTGCCCGGGGTCGCGGTCGAGAACGACGCGTTGCGGTCGGGGGACCACTGCATCGGCGTGCGGACGCCGTCGCGGTCACCGAGCCAGATGTTGTCGCCCATGCCGATCTCGTCGCCGTAGTACAGGATCGGCGAGCCGGGCAGCGACAGCAGCATCGCGGTGAACAGTTCCATCCGGTTCACGTCGTTGTCGAGCAACGGCGCGAGCCGGCGGCGGATGCCGATGTTGGCCTTCATCCGCGGGTCCTGGGCGTACTCGCCCCACATGTAGTCGCGCTCTTCGTCGGTCACCATCTCGAGCGTGAGCTCGTCGTGGTTGCGCAAGAAGATGCCCCACTGGCAGGTGTCCGGGATCTGCGGGGTCTGGGCCAGGATCTCCGAGATCGGGAACCGCGACTCGCGCCGTACGCCCATGAAGATCCGCGGCATCACCGGGAAGTGGAACGCCATCTGGCACTCGTCGCCGCCGGACTCGCGATCGCCGAAGTACTCCACGACGTCACCCGGCCACTGGTTCGCCTCGCAGAGCAGGACGCGGTCGGTGTAGTTCGCGTCCACCTCCTTGCGGACCCGCTTGAGGAACTCGTGGGTGCGCGGCAGGTTCTCGCAGTTGGTGCCCTGCTCCTCGAACAGGTACGGCACCGCGTCCAGCCGGAACCCGTCGACGCCGAGGTCGAGCCAGAACTTCAGCGCCTCGATCATCGCGTCGCCGACGGCCGGGTTCTCGAAGTTCAGGTCCGGCTGGTTGGAGTAGAACCGGTGCCAGAAGTACTGGCCGCGGACCGGGTCCCAGGTCCAGTTCGACGTCTCGGTGTCGACGAAGATGATCCGGGCGTCGGCGTAGGCCTCGTCGGTGTCGGACCAGACGTAGAAGTCGCCGTACGGGCCGTCGGGGTTGCTGCGGGACTCCTGGAACCAGGGGTGCTGGTCCGAGGTGTGGTTCATCACGAAGTCGACGATCACGCGCATGCCGCGCTCGTGCGCGGCATCCATGAACGCGGCGAAGTCGGCGATCGTGCCGACCTCGGGCATCACGTTCGTGTAGTCGGAGATGTCGTAGCCGCCGTCACGCAGAGGTGAGGGATAGAACGGCGGCAACCACAGACAGTCGACACCGAGCCACTCGAGATAGTCGAGTTTCTCGGTCAGGCCTTGCAGGTCGCCGATGCCGTCGGCGTTGGAGTCCTTGAAGGACCGCACCAGGACCTCGTAGAAGACAGCCCGCTTGAACCACAGCGGGTCACTCTTCGTCAGTCCGTGGTGCTGCTCCGGCAGCATGTCGGTCACGCTCACCTCCAATGGGTGTCATCCCTCGGTCCAAACCTAGCTGTGATGCGGTTTGCGGTACGCCGAAATGATCCGGCGACGCGCGGGTGGACACGCTTTCTCCGGGCTGCACTGATATCCCTTACCCGTCAGACGGTTTCTCAAAAGGGCAGTACGGTCCGGTGATGTCCGGTGCTGTGGAAACCGGCCGTGGGATGGCGGTCCTGGCCGACGCTCCGCTCAGTCTGCCGGGCCTTTGCCAGTACATGCAAATGGGGGCCTGATCGCCCTATCTGCGGGCCGATTCCCTACTTTCCGGCGCCCGGCGACCGGCGCGGTTTGCGGACGTACTTGGTGAAGCCGGCGCGTTCGGCGTCGGCCTCGGTGCGGAACCAGACCTCGGGTCTGGTCCGGCCGTAGTACGGGGATTCCGGAGTGTGGAACAGCATCGACTGGGCGTTGCCCTTGATGGTGAATCCGTCCGGCGGGCCCTGGTGCGGCACCGCGTCGGCCGAGCCTTCGCCGTACCGTCCGGGCGGCACGTCGTCCATCGGCTCGTCGAACAACGTCGGCACCGCCGGCTCGCCGCCGTCCATCCGCTGCGAGAACTGCGCCGGTACTACCGGCGGCGCCGGCGTTGCGGGCGCTGCCGGTCCTGCGGGCACCGGCTCCGGGTCGGGGGAGCGAGGTGGTGCGGCGTCCGGCGTACCGGCTGCTCTTACGCCGGCTCCGACCAGGACGTCCGTCTTCTCCTCGGCGGCCTGTCGTGCGGCTGCCGGAGCGGCCCGCGGCTGTTGGCGGCGGGCCAGCAGGAACCAGGTGATGATCGCACCGACCAGGAACGCCAGCAGGGACCACGGCCAGTTGTTGCGGAAGAGCCAGCTCATCGGCCGGCGCCCTTCAGTCGGGCCGGGGCGAGCCGGAAGACCAGCCAGGCGGCTGCACTGCCGAGCACGAACGCGACCAACAGCAAGATCCAGACCTGCGCGACCAGCCAACTCATGGAGTCCCCTAAGGAATCTGTGGACCGTGCGCGAGGACAGTACTCCGTTCCGCAGTACGGCCGCACTCCACCCCGCGAAACAGCGTCGGTCCAGCCCGCTCAGCCAGGCTCGGCAGGTGGCAACCAGCCTTGCTGATGTGGGCCGGTCCACCAGTATTGTTGCCCGTAGCAACAACAGTGCCGGGCTGAAGAACTCCGGGGCGAACCGGCCGATCTGGCTCTGCCGTTGCCTCGACCGCGGCTGGGACCAGCTCTGGCCGAGGTTGACCTGGCTCGGCTGACGACTGGTTACGGGATGCGGAGTTCGACGCGGCGGTTGGCGACGCGGCCGGCCGCGGTGCTGTTCGACGCGACGGGGTCGGCTTCGCCGTACCCGCGGCTGGTGAGGCGCTCGGCCGGTACGCCGAGCCTCGTCAGGGTTGCCTTCACCGCGTCGGCGCGTTCCTGCGACAAGGGGAGGCTGCTCGCGCTGCTGCCCAGGTTGTCGGTGTAGCCGGCCACCTCGACGCGGGTGGTGGCGCAACTCTTGAGCAGGGCGGCCGCCTTGACCACCGAAGGACGGGAGGGATCGTTCACGATCGCGGTGCCGGACAGGAAGATGATCTTGTTCTGGGCGGTGAACTGGGCCAGCCGGGCCTCGAAGGTCTGGCAGGCCTCGGAGACCGGCGGCTTCGCGAGTTGCGGAACGGTCAGCTGGTTCGCGACCACCGCACCCGGTACGGCCGTGGCCGCGGCTCGTGCGGCAGTCGCCTTGGTGGCCTGGTCCGAGACCCGGCCGGACAACTTGACCGTCGTACCGTCGTAGTCGACCGAGGCGTCACCGGTCGCTGTCGACAGCGCGCGGAGCAGGCCGGTCACCGCCGTCACGTTCGCCAGACCGGAGTCCGGGTCGACGGTGATCTTGTCGCCGAAGGTGCCGCCGTCTTTCAGCAACGACTGCACCTCGGTGACGATCGCGTCCTTGATCGCCTGGTTCCGGACCGCGATCGTGACCTCGAAAGACGTGTCCGTCCGGACCAGACTGAACGGCGCGATCACTGCCTCGGTCTGCCCGCCCGTCGTCGGGGAGGGCGACGGGGTGGCGGCTACGTCGACGCTGCCGCCGGTCGCGCGGGCGACCCGGATTCCGTCGACACGGGCGACCACCTCCCGGGCCTGCTGCGCATCGGCACCGGCCGGTACGACGACCGTCGCGTCCCGCCCGTCCATCGTGACCTGGACCCCGTTGATTCCCTGGGCTTGCAGAGCAGCCAGCGATCTCTCGCGGAGGTCGTCCTCGGTCGCGCCGGTCCGCGTGACGAGCAGGGCGGCGGCCAGCAGCGCGGAGACGAGCACCGCGGCGAGCAGCCAGACGAAACCAGGCCGTCGGTGGACGAGTCCGGTACTCGTCGCGACTGCCGGAATGGGGTCGGACCGGTTCTCGTCCGAGGATCCGGGCACTGTTCCTCCGTCGACTGCGGTCAAGCGTGACCGTGCGCGCAGAGATTACTCCGTACGCCGTCCACCGCGCACGCCCGCCCACGCCTCGACATCCCCAGCTGTTCACCGCCGGCCTCCGCGTCCGCACGGCCGCGACTGTCTGCGACTGCGGAAGGCCCATTCCGTGGCGCTGCGTAGACCGAGCCTGTCCAACGTTGTCCTGTCTCGGACAGGGCGCAGATGTGCCATGTCGATGCGGAGGGAATCCCTTGACTTAACCCGCGCGGTTGGCCGTACTGGACCCTGCGCCCGACCCGGCAAGCGCTGACAGGAGGGGCTCATGGACAGACCGCCGGACTCGTCCCTGGTCATCGGCGTAGCCACGTCCACCGCCGAGCGAATGCACCTCGCGCGGCTGCTCGCCGACGCCGACGCGGTGCTCCTGGTCTCCAGCGCCGAACAGGCCCGCGCCTTCCTGGCTCTGACGACCGCGCCCGAGACGACACCCGTAGTACTGAGTCCCGCGGCTGAACCCCACCCGACGCCGGTCGCCACCTCCGATCCGGACGAGCTCAGTCTCGACGTCCACCGCCGCGTGGTCCGCTGGCGGGATCGCGAGATCTCCCTGACCCGCCTCGAGCACGACTTCCTGCGCTGCCTGGTCACCGAACCAGGCCGCGTCTGGACCTACCAACGCCTCCACCTCGCCGTCTGGGGCAACGAACACCTCGGCCACGGCTCCCACATCCACTCGGTCGTCAAACGCCTCCGCCAAAAACTCGCCGACCTGGGCACCACCGTCACCATCCACGCAGTCCGAGGCGTCGGCTTCCACCTCTTACCCGCCTGACTCCCCGCGTACGTCGAGCCGCGATGCGGGCTCGTAGTACAAGCAGACCGGCCCCGCCCACAGGTTGTGGGCGGGGCCGGGAGTGCTAGGCCGGGGTTACTTGGTGGCCTTCAGGGCGAAGTTTTCGGTGACCGGGGTGCCGGCTACCAGCTTGGTGGTGCGGGTTTGGGGTTTGTAGCCGTCCTTGGCGGCGATCAGGGTGAGGGGGTTGTTGCGACGGTCCAGCCAGTAGGCGTAGTTGCCGTCCTTGTCGGTGATGAAGGTGTACGACGACGCCCAGGAGTCGACCTCGACGGTCGCGCCCGACAGGGGAGCGGTGACGCCCGAGGTACTGACGCCGCTGACCGTGCCGAGGAGCTTGCTCCAGGTGGTCGGTGGGGTGACGTTCATCTTCACGTCGACCGGGTTGACCGTGTACGGCGTGTTCTCGCCGATGGTGACCGTGGCCGTGTAGGTGCCCGGCTGGTCGACGCTGGCGCTCAGGCCCACCTTGACGACGACCTTCTCGCCCGGGGCCAGGGTGGCCTCGGTCTGGTCGACGGTCAGCCAGCTGACGTCGGCCGACGATTCGGAGCAGTCCTCGAGACCGGGCAGTACTTCGCTGCTTGCGGTCGCGTTGAACGATCCGGACGAACCGCCGATCTTGTAGAAGCCGCAGGCCGCGCCACCGCGGTACCGCGGCTGGTTGGCGTTCGGTGTCGCGGTCCACGTGTTGGCGGCCGCGTCGTAGGCGAAGCCGGCGTTGGTGATGGCGCCGCCCTGGACGCCGCCGACGACGATCAGCTTGCCGCCGGCAACCGAGTTGGACGAGGCCCAGTGGTCGGCCGGAGCGTCGGCGATCGGCGACCAGGAGTTGGCCGACGGGTCGAAGACGTAGCCGCCCTTCTGCGCCGCTGCTCCGTCGTTACCGCCGGAGCAGTACACCTTGCCGTCGATCGCGCCACAGGCCAGGAACGCCACCGACTTCGGGTAGTTGGCAACCGTCGACCAGCTGTTGGCTGCCGCGTCGTACGCGACGACCGAGTTGGACATCGGGGTGCAGTTGGCGCTGGTGCAGCCACCGACGGCGTACAGCTTGCCGTCGAGGACAGCGGTACCGGCGGCCGCCCGCGGAGCGGGGTTGTCGGCGACCGGGGACCACTTGTTCGCGGCCGGGTCGTAGGACCAGGTCGCGGCGTCCGGGCCGGCGGCGCCCCAGCCGCTGCTGGCGATGATCTTGCCACCGACAGCACCGACGCTGACCGCGTTGCGGGCACCTGGCAGCGGCGCGATCGCCGTCCAGGCCAGCGTGGCCGGGTCGTAGACGTAGTTGTTCGCCGACGAGGCCGAACCGTTGCCGCCGGCAATCGAGTAGATCTTGCCGTCGACGTTGACCGTCCGGTTGTCCATCACGACCGCCGGGTAGTCGGCGATGTCCTGCCACGGGGCCGCGAGCGGCTTGACCGGAGCAGCGGCACCGTTCGTCTTGCCGGCCAGCTTGCTGCCGAAGTACGTCGGGACCTCCAGCCGCTGCAGCGGGGCGCCGGTGCCGGTCAGCACCTGCGTCTTGGTGGTGGTGCTGCCGTTGGCGTTCTGCAGGACGAAGCCGCCGTCGCGCTCACCGAACTTCAGGTCGACCGGCGCGCCGCCGGTGTTGGTGACGGTGAACGACTTGGTGACCTTGCCGTCGGGCATCCTCAGGTTCGCCGAGATCGCCGACGGGGTGACGCTGACCCGGCCGGCGGCCAGGGTGAAGTCGGCCGGGGTGACCCAGTCGGCTTCGACGTTCACCGACTGGTTCGCCGAGACGTAGTTGCCGGCCTTGGCGGTGAAGCTGTGCGTGTCGGAGTCCGACGAGTACAGCCAGTAGAAGCCGTCGGCGAGCCCGGTGTCGTCCGGGGTGGCGACGGTGGTCGCGGTCTCGGCCGGCTTGTCGTCGCGGGTGACGACGGCGCCGTTGACGAAGCCGCCGGTGTTGGCGTCCTTGACGTTGCCGACGACGAGGCCGCCGCCGGTCGGCTCACAGGTGACCGTGCTGCCGATCAGGACGTTGTCGACCTGCCACCACCACTCGTACGAGGCGTCGTAGTAGTGGAACCGAACCTGTACGGCGGACTTGCCGGCCGCCTGCGGGATCGGGATCTCCTTCACCCCGCGCAGGTCCGCGGTCTGGGCGACGAGGTTGCTCCAGGTCGCGCCGCCGTCGATCGACAGATCCACGTCGGCCTTCTCGCCGGACAGGTAGTTCAGGTCCTGGTTGAAGCGGACCACCGGTGCGGTGACCGCGCTGAGGTCGACGACCGGGCTGACCAGCGAGGTGTCCTGGGACTGCCCGGAGCCGTACTTGTCGCTGTCGACGATCGCGAAGCCGCCGGTCCCGCCGGTCAGGTTGCCGCGGTTGCCGGCATCGGTGAACTTCCAGGTCTGGCCGTTGCCCTTGTTGTCCACGACGGTCCAGCCGCTCGGCGCCGCGGTGCCGTCGAAGGTCTCGTAGACCCCGTCCGAACCGTTGCGGTAGCCGGGTGCGGTCAGGCAGGCGTCGCTGCGAACCGGTACTGCGACGTTCTTGGTGAGGTTGCCCGTGCCGACCGTGATCGGCTGGGTCACCGTCTGGTAGCCCGGGTACTGCGACTCGACCTTCAGCGAGTACGACGAGCTCGACGGGACTTTGAGGCTGTACCGGCCGTTCGTCGGAGTCGTGTAGTCGAAGACCCCACCTGGGCCGACGACGCTCACCTTCGCGTACAGCGGCCAGCCGTGGCCGGAGCCGTCGGTGATGGTGCCGCCGACGTTCACCGTCGGAGCGGAGGCGAGGGTGAAGTCCTTCGTCGTGGTGGTGTTCAGGGTGACCGTTGCGGTGGCTGTCTGGCCGACGTAGCCGAAGGCGGCCACTGCGATCGAGTAGTCACCGGCAGGCAGGATGGCCGAGTAGCTGCCGTCTGCCGAAGTGGTCAGCACCTTGTCCGGAGTACCGGTCTGGCTGATCGTCACCGAGGCGCCGGCGACAGCAGCACCACCGGTCGCGGTGACCTTGCCCTTGAGGGTGCCGGTGTCGCCGACCGGGGCCGCGTTCAGCAGTGCGAGCGCGTCGAGCCGGCCTTCGCCGTACACGTTGTTGTTGGTCGCGGTACCACCACAGGTGGTGTCGGACTTGTCGACGGCCGTTTGGTTGAGGAGCGCCCGGGTGGCCGCGACGTCGCCCTTCAGGCTCGGCGCGCCCGACCACAACAGCGCGACGACACCCGCGAGGTGCGGTGTCGCCATCGAGGTGCCGTTGAAGGCGCCGTAGGTGTTGCCGGGCAGGCTCGACCGGATGTTGACACCCGGGGCCGAGATGTTCGGCTTGATCACGCCGTTCTGGCCGGAACCGCGGCCGGAGAACGAGGCGACGTTGTTGTTGATGTCGTAGGCACCCGCGGAGTAGATGCTCTGCGTGCTGCCGGGTGAGCCGCTGGTGTTGCACCCCGGGCCGCTGTTGCCGTTGGCGAACACACCCATGATCCCGGACGCGGTCCAGGCGTTGGTGACGTCCTCCATGAACGGGTCGTTCGACGGCAGCGTGCTGCCCCAGGAGTTGTTGATGACGTTCGGCCGCTTGCTCGCGTCCGGGTTCTGACCGGCGAGGTTGGTCGGCTCGAGCATCCACTGCCCGGAGCTGATCAGCGCGTCGTCGCTGGGGCAGCAGCCGTTGGCGGCGATCCACTTGACGCCCGGTGCGACGCCGACCTGGTTGCCCGCGCCGTCGTCGCCGGCCATGGTGCCCATCGTGTGGGTGCCGTGCCCGTTGCCGTCGGCCGGTGCGTTCGGCGAGGTGCCGGCCGCGTCGAACCAGTTGTAGTTGTGGTCGAACTGGCCGTTGCCCAGGTTGCCGCGGTAGGAGTTCACCAGCGCCGGGTGGTCGTACTGGACCCCGGTGTCGATGCTGGCGACCACGATGCCGGCGCCCTTGTCGCCGTACTGCGACCAGACCTGGTCGGCCTTGATGTTCGCGATACCCCACTCGACCGAGTTGATCTGGTGCTCGGTGGTCCCGACGGTGGTCTTCGGGATCTCGTACTTGACCGGGTTGTAGATCGCCTCGACCTCGCTGCGCGCGGCCAGGCTCTGCGCCATCTCCAGCGAGCCGCCCTTGACGACGATCGCGTTGGTGGCCCAGTAGCTCTTGTACGACGCGTGGCCGGCGTCCAGCTGGGCCTTGACGCCCGCCTGGCTCTCCGCGGCGGTCTTCTTCAGCGCTGCGGCGACCGCCGTACCGCGCTGGGTCCAGTCGGTGATCTTGCTCGCGGCGGTCAGGTCGGCCTTGGCGCTGAAGTGGACCCAGAAGTCCGTGGCTTCCTTGGCGTTGTCACCCTGCAGCTTCGATAGCAGATCAGGCTTGATCTTGCTCACCGGCGCGGGCGTCCCGCTGGGTTTGGTGGGTGGTGCCGCCTGGGCGGCCGAGGCCAGCCCCGTCGTGATCACGGCAACCGCCGCCAGAGCACTCACCAGAGATCTGGCGAGTCCCCCTCTTCGTTGATGTGACATCTCTGCAGCCCCTCACTTGTACATCCCCGAGTCGGCCCCCGAGCCAACTTGCGAGGTGCAGGGCCTCGCAGCTCCCCGGTGCTGAACCGGTTCTGCGAACGCTCCGTGCCCCCCAGGTCGCGGCATGTGACGCCGCGAGCTTGTCGTGGACCCTATGTGTCACGCAAAGGTCTGAACAAGCACACTTCGTGAGCAAGACGTCACTAGCGGTTGCCCGCTTCGAGGCAAAGCCCGCCATTATTTGTCAATCCGTTGACGATTACAGGCAGGGGTTGACACCGTAGCCGGATGGTCACCGCCCGTGTTCCTGATCGACCGAACGACCCCGCCTCGTTTCCCCTGCTCATCGCCGTCAACGCCTCGCTCGAGGAGCGGGTCCGGCTGGCCGAACTGGTCGACGACGTCGCGCCGCTGCTGCTCGTCTCCAGCCTGGACGAACTCCGCAAGCTGATCTCGCCCGCCGCCCAGCAGCCTCCTGAGCAACCCGAACCGCCCGAGCCGGCCGTTGCGGTCACCCGGACGCGACCTGAGCGCAGGACGCGGTCGGCCGACGTACTCACGATCGATTCGGCGCGGTCGGTGGCGCAGTGGCGGGACCGGGAGGTTCCGTTGACGGAACTGGAGCACGATCTGCTGCTGCAGTTGACGATCGAGCCGCTGCGAACCTGGACGTACGAGGCGCTGCACCAGGCCGTCTGGGGCAACCGGCATCTGCGCGGAACGGCCGATGTGCATTCGCTGGTGAAGCGGTTGCGGCGCAAACTCGACGAACTCGGTACGACGGTCACCATCGACGCGGTCCGGGGGACCGGCTTCCGGCTCACCGATCACCAGCGACCGTCGATCACCGGATTGCGTGCCGGGTAGCCTCTGAACTCGTGCGCTTCTCAGCCTTGCGTCAGCTCGAATGCCCGAAGTGCGGTCTCGTCCACGACCCCGATCAGGTGATCGGTCTCTGCGACTGCGGCTCGCCCCTGCTCGCCCGCTACGACCTCGACGAGGTGCGGGCCGGCCTGACCAAGGCGGAGGTCGCCTCGCGGGCGCCGGATCTCTGGCGGTACCACGAGTTGCTGCCGGTCCGCGATCCGGCGAACGTGATCAGCCTGGGGGAGGGCATGACCCCCTTGCTCGCCCTGCCGGCGTACGGGCGGGAGCTCGGCGTACCGAACCTGCTGATGAAGGACGAAGGGCTGATCCCGACCGGCACGTTCAAGGCGCGCGGGGCCGCGGTCGGGGTGTCGCGCGCGTACGAGGTCGGCGTGCGGAAGATCGCGATGCCGACGAACGGGAACGCCGGGTCGGCGTGGGCGACCTTCGCGGCCCGGGCGGGGATGGAGGCGCTGATCGCGATGCCGATCGCGGCGCCGGAGATCTGCCGGCGGGAGGTGACGATCGTCGGGGCGGAGCTGAAGCTGATCGACGGGTTGATCGGTGACGCCGGCGCCTGGATCCGCGAGCAGTTGGCGACGCGGGACGGCTACCTGGACGTGTCGACGTTGAAGGAGCCCTACCGGATCGAGGGCAAGAAGACGATGGGTCTGGAGATCGCCGAGCAGCTGGGCTGGAAGATGCCGGACGTGATCCTCTACCCGACCGGTGGCGGCGTCGGGCTGATCGGGATCTGGAAGGCGCTGGCCGAACTGGCCGCGCTCGGCTGGGTCGACGGGCCGATGCCGCGGCTGGTCGCGGTACAGGCCACCGGGTGTGCGCCGATCGTGACGGCGTGGGAGAAGGGACTGCCGGAGAGCGAGCCGTGGGCCGACGCGAAGACCGTTGCCTTCGGCATCACTGTGCCGAAGGCGCTCGGTGATTTCCTTGTCCTGCAAGCGATCGCGGAGACCGATGGTTGCGCGATCGCCGTGGACGACGAGGAGATCCTTGCTGCTCAGCGTCGCTGCGCCGAGGTGGAAGGCGCCTTCGTGTGTCCCGAAGGCGCCGCCAACTTCGCTGCTGTCCGGCAACTCCGGGCGTCGGGCTGGATCAAGGCCGATGATCAGGTCGTTGCCCTGAACACCGGTACCGGCCTGAAGTACCCGGAGACGGTCCCGCTCTAGGCCTGCCCGCGGCGGACCGCGAGGATGTGCGCCGGCTCGCCGTTGGGGTCGAGCTTGACGTAGTTCTGCTGGCCCCAACGCCAGGTGGCGCCGCTGATCTCGTCGTACACGGTGAAGGTGTCCTCCGGGCGCATGCCGAGGGCCGCCATGTCGAGGTGGACCATCGACTCGCGGACCGAGTGCGGGTCGGTGTTCACCACGACGATGACGGTGTCGCTGTGCCCGTCCGGGCCGGTGACCCGCTTGGAGAAGCACATGATCTGGTCGTCGTCGACCGTGTGCAGGCTCAGGTTGCGCAGTTGCTGGAGCGCGGGGTGCCGGCGCCGGATGTTGTTCAGCAGCGTGATGTACGGCGCGAGCGTGCGACCCTCGGCGGCAGCCGCCTCCCAGTCGCGCGGCCGGAGCTGGAACTTCTCGGTGTCCAGGTACTCCTCGGAGCCCGGCCGCAGCGCGACGTGCTCGAACAACTCGTAGCCCGCATACACACCCCAGGCGGGTGCGGAGGTCGCGGCGATCGCGGCGCGGATCTTGAACGCGCCCGGACCGCCGTACTGCAGGTAGGCCGTCAGGATGTCCGGCGTGTTCACGAAGAAGTTCGGCCGCAGGTAGTGCCCGGTCTCCTGGGTCAGCTCCTGCAGGTACTCCTCCAGCTCCCACTTCTCGTTGCGCCAGGTGAAGTAGGTGTACGACTGGTGGAACCCGACCTTCGCCAGCTCACGCATCATCGGCCGGCGGGTGAACGCCTCGGACAGGAACACCACGTCCGGGTCGGTCTTGCGGACCTCGCCGAGCAGCCATTCCCAGAAGTTCACCGGCTTGGTGTGCGGGTTGTCGACCCGGAACACGGTGACACCGTGGGAGATCCACAGCTTCACGATCCGCAGCACCTCGGCGTAGATGCCCTCGGGGTCGTTGTCGAAGTTGATCGGGTAGATGTCCTGGTACTTCTTCGGCGGGTTCTCCGCGTACGCGATCGAACCGTCGGCGCGGACCGAGAACCACTTCGGGTGCTCGGTCACCCACGGGTGATCCGGCGAGGCCTGCAGCGCAAGGTCGATCGCCACCTCGAGCCCGAGCTCGCGGGCCCGGCCGACGAAGTAGTCGAAGTCCTCGAAGGTGCCGAGCTCGGGGTGGATCGCGTCGTGACCGCCCTCGGCCGAACCGATCGCCCACGGCGAACCGGGGTCACCCGGCTTCGGGTCGAGGGTGTTGTTCGGACCCTTGCGGTACGAGTGACCGATCGGATGGACCGGCGGCATGTAGAGCACGTCGAAGCCCATCTTGGCGACGGCCTCGAGCCGCTCCGCCGCCGTACGGAAGGTGCCCGACTTCCAGGTCTGGGTCTCCTCGTCGAACCTCGCGCCTTCGGAGCGCGGGAAGAACTCGTACCAACTGCCGTAGAGCGCGAGGCGACGGTCCACCCAGACCGGGAAGGTCTCGGAGGAGGTGATCAGTTCGCGGACCGGATACCGCCCGAGGGCGGCGCGGACCTGCGGCGAGATCCCGGCGGCGAGCCGGGCCTCCGGCGGCAGTGCGCCGTTCGCCAGCGCCTGCGCGGCGTCACTCAACGTACTGCGGTCCACGCGCACCGCCGGTGGCACACCGGCCGCGGCGCGGTCGAAGAACGCGGCGCCCTCGGCGAACATCAGGTCGACGTCGATACCGGCCGGGATCTTGATCTCGGCGTTGTGCCGCCACGTCCCGTACGGATCGCTCCAGCCCTCGACCGCGAACGTCCAGGCACCCTGCTCCTGCAGGGTGACGTCGACCGTCCACCGGTCGCTGCCCTGGCCGACCGGGGACATCAGCATCCGTCTGGTCTGTCCCGTCGGCGACGTCAGTACGACGTTCGCGTTCACCGCGTCGTGTCCCTCGCGGAACACGTCGGCCGCGATGGTGAAGGTCTCGCCGACCGACGCCTTGGCCGGATACGCTCCGGCGTCGACGGTCGGGCTGACGTCGGTGATCGGGATGCGCCCAGTCATGGAGTTAACGAACCTTCGCTTTCCGACTAGCGGGGACAGAGAAGTACAGCACTGACGTTATCGGTTCCCATTGTGTCGCCACGCCATGCAAGGGTCACAGTTCGGTCGGTCTGTCCACGACTCGGTCGGTTGCCTCACCGGTCGGTCCTGCCGTGCAACTGGTCTGGTCCTGCAAGATCTTGCTCGCGTTGCAAGATTGATGCATCCCGAGGGTGTTCTGGGCTCGGTCTGCCGGTACGGTGTCCCGGTGCGAGCGATACGACGATTCTCCGTCCGCCCTGTCCTGCCCGAGCCGCTGACCGGTCTCGGCACCCTGGTGAACAACCTTCGCTGGGCCTGGCACCCGGAGACACAAGATGTCTTCGAGGCTGTCGACCCCCAGCTGTGGCGGTCCACCGGCGGTGACCCGGTCCGGCTCCTCGGTGAGGTCCCGGCGGCCCGGCTCGACGAGCTGGCGAACGACCATGCCTTCCTGCGCCGGCTCGAGCTGGCGGTGGCCGACCTGACCGGTTACGTGACCGACGACCGGTGGTTCCAGTCCGACGCCGGTACGCCGGTCAACTCGGTCGCCTACTTCTCGCCGGAGTTCGGCATCACCCACGTCCTGCCGCAGTACTCCGGCGGTCTCGGCATCCTGGCCGGCGACCACCTGAAGGCGGCCAGCGACCTCGGCGTGCCGTTGATCGGCGTCGGCCTGATGTACCGGCACGGCTACTTCGTGCAGTCGCTGAACCGCGAGGGCTGGCAGCAGGAGCGGTACCCGCTGGTGGACCCGGACGGGCTGCCGATCAGCCTGCTCCGCGACGGCGAGGCACCTGCCCTCGTCACCGTCACCCTGCCGGGCGGCCGCGAACTGCACGCCCAGATCTGGGTCGCCCAGGTCGGCCGCGTGCCGCTGCTGATGCTCGACTCCGACATCGAGGAGAACGAGGCCGCCGAGCGCGAGGTCACCGACCGGCTGTACGGCGGGACGACCGAGCACCGGCTGCTCCAGGAGCTCCTGCTCGGCGTCGGCGGTGTCCGCGCCGTCCGCGAGTACTGCCGGATCACCGGCCACGCGGCGCCCGAGGTCTTCCACACCAACGAGGGCCACGCCGGCTTCCTCGGCATCGAGCGCATCCGCGAACTCGCCACCGAGCAGCAGCTCGACTTCGACACCGCGCTCGAGGTCGCCCGCGGCGGCACCGTGTTCACCACCCACACGCCGGTCCCGGCCGGCATCGACCGGTTCCCGGTCGAGCTGATCCAGCAGCACTTCTCGCCGGACGTGTTCGGCGACGGTGTCCCGATCGACCGGATCCTCGCGCTCGGCGCGGAGGACTTCGAGAACGGCGACCCGAGCGTCTTCAACATGGCGATCATGGGGCTGCGGCTGGCCCAGCGCGCCAACGGTGTCTCCAAGCTGCACGGCGTCGTCAGCCGCGGGATGTTCGCCGGGCTGTGGCCGAGCTTCGACCCGTCCGACGTGCCGATCACCTCCATCACCAACGGCGTGCACGCGCCGACCTGGGTGGCGCGGGAGATCTCGGCGCTGACTTACGCGAACGCCGACCAGGGCGACTCCGAGGGCATGTTCGAGGGTCTGGACAAGACCACCGACGCGCTGCTGTGGGAGACGAAGCGGATGCTGCGGCAGCGCTTCATCGACGACACCCGCGCCCGCGTCCGCGCGTCCTGGGTGAACCGGGGCGCGTCCGAGGCCGAACTGGGCTGGGTCGACTCGATCCTGGACCCCGACGTCCTGACGATGGGGTTCGCGCGCCGCGTACCGTCGTACAAGCGTCTGACGCTGATGCTGCGCGACCCGGCCCGGTTGAAGGCGCTGCTGCTGCACCCGACCCGGCCGATCCAGATCGTCATCGCCGGCAAGGCCCACCCGGCCGACGAGGGCGGCAAGAAGCTGATCCAGGAAATGGTGCGCTTCGCCGACGACCCCGAAGTACGGCACCGCATCGTCTTCGTGCCCGACTACGACATCGCGCTGGCGCAGCCGATGTACCCGGGCTGCGACGTCTGGCTGAACAACCCGCTGCGTCCCTACGAGGCCTGCGGTACGTCGGGGATGAAGGCGGCGCTGAACGGTGCGCTGAACCTGTCGATCCGCGACGGCTGGTGGGACGAGTGGTACGACGACGAGTTCGGCTGGGCGATCCCGTCCGCCGAGGGCATCGAGGACACCGACCGCCGCGACGACCTCGAGGCGCACGCGCTGTACGACCTGATCGAGAAGCAGGTCGCACCGCGCTTCTACGACGGTGACGTCCCGGGCCGCTGGATCGAGATGCTCCGGCACACGATCAAGGAACTCGGCCCGAAGGTGCTCGCGACCCGGATGGTGCGCGACTACGTCGAGCGGCTGTACGTGCCGGCCGCGCACTCGTCGCGCGAGCTCAACTCGACGTACGAAGGTGCGCGCGCGTTGGCGGCGTGGAAGAAGAAGGTGCGGGCGGCCTGGCCGCAGATCCGCGTCGACCACGTCGAGTTGCAGGGCCTTGGCGACGTACCGCAGCTCGGTACGACGGTCGGGATCCGCGCGTATGTGACGCTGGGCGACCTGACTCCTGGCGATATCGACGTCGAGGCGCTGCACGGCCGGGTGAACTCCGACGACGAGATCACCGACCCGGTCCGGGTGTCGCTGTCGCTGGCGGAGACGTACGAAGGCAACCGGCACCGGTACGAAGGTGAGCTGAAGCTCGACCGCACCGGCCCGTTCGGCTACACGGTCCGCGTCCTCCCGAAGAACGCGATGCTCGCCAGCCCCGCCGAACTGGGCCTCGCCGCAGGCCCCTCGGACCCCGAGGACCCGGAAACCCCGGACCTCCCCGCCGGCTCCGAGTTCTAACCGTCACTCAAACCGCGAGCCCCGCCGACCTCACTCGGCGGGGCTCGCGTCCGTTGGTTCCCCCCCACGCCGTCGCCTGCGGGCCCTCCTGCGTCGCGTCCTTCGGCGGCTGGCTCCCACCCGCCCGGGTCGCGGGCTCCTGCGTCGCCTGCTCGGTGGGTGCGCGGCGCGGCTCGCTCGGCGGTGCGAGTTGCCGGCGGGTCGCCCGGCTCCTGCATCGCTCGCTCGGTGGGCTCGCCGTGCGGCTTGCTTGACCTGGTGCTGGTCAACCCCGGCGCGAGCACGACCACGCGTCGCGGGTGCTGGTGATGGGTGGCCCGAATCCTGCATCGCCCGGTGGAAACTGGGTGCCTGTCGGTGGGCGGGAGCTAAGCGCCAACCGCGCCACGCAGAAGAGGCAGACGCCGGGGCAGGGAACCTCAGCCGCCGTGGAAAGATCAGTGCAGTGGAGGCGCTCAGGGTTCGGCGGTTTGGTGCTGTCGGGTTGGCCGTGGTTGGCGGTGTGGGCTTGGCCGTGCAGGCTCGGCTCAACGGCGGGCTAGGCGCCAGCCTTGGCGACGGTGTCGTCGCCTCGATGATCTCCACCGGTAGCGGGATCCTGGTTCTGCTGGCGATCGTGCCCGGCTCGCGGGTCGGTCGTCGGGCCTTGGCGCAGCTCCGGGAAGCTCTGCGAGTGCAAGCCCTTCGGTGGTGGCAGTGTCTCGGTGGCGTGGCGGGCGCCCTGTACGTCGTGAGCCAAGGCGTGAGCGTCAGCGCTCTCGGGGTCGGGGTCTTCACCGTCGCGGTGGTCGGCGGTACGTCGGCCGGCAGCCTCGCTGTCGATCGGGCGGGACTCGGCCCGGGCGGCGTCCGTGTCATCACGGTACGCAGACTGATCGGCGCGGCCGCGGGGGTGAGCGCGGTCGCTATCGCCGGTCACGATCAGCTGGCCGGGCACAGCAAGATCGCCTTGCTCGTCCTTCCGCTGATCGCCGGCCTCGGTCTCGCCCTGCAATCAGCTCTCAACGGCCGGGTCGGGGCGGTCGCCGGATCGCCCTGGGCCGCCGCGCTCGTCAACTTCGTCGTGGCCGGCTGCACGCTCTGCATCGCGCTGCCGATCGAGTTCCTGATCCGCGGCAAGACCCCCGGCGAACTCCCGACAGAACCTTGGCTGTACTGCGGCGGCTTCGTCGGCGTCGGCGTGATCGCCATCGCGACCTCGGTCGTCCGCACCCTCGGCGTACTCGTCTTCGGTCTGACCAGCATCGCGGGTCAGCTCCTCGGCGCCGTACTCCTCGACACCCTCGGCGCGCACCGCCCGCCGGTGACGACCTGGATCGCGATCGCGCTGACCCTCGGCGCGGTCGCGATCACGATGATCAGACCGTCGCGCGCGTCCTGAGGTCGACGGTCACCGGCGGATGCCCGGCCGGCGACAACTGCAGGATCCGATCGCCGGGGTGCAACCGCGGGTCCTCGGCATAACGAGCAGCCAGTACTGCGGTCGCCGCCTCATCTCCGTTGTCAGAGGCAACCAGTAGCGTGGCGATCTCGTCCGCAAGCTCGAGATCGGCGTCGTCGAGCGAGCCCGACTGGGCGCCCCAGGCGTCCCAGAGCAGCAGCTCGTCGCCCTGCAGATGGGCCAGCTGGAAGAACACGTAGTTGCGGATGAACCAGCCACCCCGGATCGGCATCCCCGGATCGACCCCGAAGTCGTCGCCGTCCAGCGCACCGGAACGGTAGCCCAGCCACACCTCGGCCGCCGAGCGGAACCACCCCGGCTCCATGTCCTGCGGGTCGAACTTCCAGTGCGGGTCGGGCCCGAGCTGCGAGTCGACCATCACCCAGCGATCACCGTTCCAGTACTCCGCGACGACGTGATCGGGATTGAAACCCTCGGCGAAGTACGAAGCGAACCCGACCCGGCTACGGGCCGGGATCCCCTTGTGGCGAAGGGCGGAGACCGCCAGCAAGGTGAAGTCGCGGCAGCACCCGACGATGCGGTCGACGGGCTCCCGCGGTATGGCGAGCGCAGTACCGTTGCGTTTCTGATCGGTCGCCAGCATCGCCGAGACCCAGCGGTGGTTGATCTCGTCGTACCGGTCGCCGGTGAACTCGATGCCGCCGCCGCGGTAGTGGATCACCAGGTTGCGGATCACCTCGGTCAGCCCTGGGATGTCGGCGGGCACCGCGTCGAAGAGTTCGGCGTACTCGCCCGGATCGCTGAAGGGTGTCTGGGCGGCGTAGTCGGCGGGGGAAGTCGTCATTTCCGTGGTCCTTCGATCGGTTGGGCGATGTCGACGGCCAGGTCCGAGCCGGCGGCCGCCGGGAAGTTCGGGTGGTAGATCTCGCGGACAGCGCCGGTCGTCGGTACGCCGGCCCGCCGCACCCAGTCGCTGAGGAGGTCGTAGGCGAGCATGATCCGCGGGTAGGCGCACTCGTCCTTGGTGAGCGTGCAATAGGCCTCGGTGTGCGCCGGTTCGACCCGGATCGCGATCGGCCCGGCCGGGTCGACCAGCCCGGTGAACGGAACGCACACCTCGACGGGCGCCTCGCTCTCCGGCGTGACCGCGCCGTGGAAGATCACCCACGAGCCGCCGGTCAGCACGGCACCGGCCCGGTCGAGATGCGCGCGGATCTGCATCACCGAGGAGATGATCACCCCGACCAGCAACTGCTGGTCGGTGTCCGTGCGGATCGTCGCGATCTTGGTCTCGGGGACCTCACGAGTCAGTACGGGCCGCGGCGCCAGCCCGGGAGTCGACGGCCGGAGCAGCCGGTCGCGCAGGTACTCCAGCGTCGCCCTGCGAGCCTCGTTGGTGGCCTGTTCGGCGGCCCACCAGCGGTCGAGCCGGATCAGGCCTTCCTCGTCGGTGCCGGCCAGGATCTCGGTGATCGTCGCGAGCGGTACGTCGAGTTGGCGCAGCACGCTGATCCGGCGGGCCCGCTCGAGCTGGCTGACCGAGTAGAACCGGAACCCGTTGGCCGGGTCGACCCTGGCCGGGGCGAGCAGCCCCGATACGTCGTACAGGCGCAGTGCCTTGTGGGAGAGACCGGCCCGGCGGCCGAACTCGCTGATCGTCAGCTCGTCGTCGAGATCCCGTGCAGCCATGGACGCCAGTGAACACCCTACCCCAGGGGCAGAGGGAAGTTTCCGCGACAGGCTTGTGTTGGAGAAGGTAACGATATATCGTTAGTGTCATCAACAATATCTTGGAGGATATGATGAACACCCCAGACGAACCCAGAGGCCGCGGACGCGGCCATCGTCACCCCCGCCGCGGTGGACCGCGGATGGGCGAAGAAGGCATCCCGATGCACCGCGGACGCGGTGAACGAGGCGAGCGCGGCTACGGCCGCGGTCCTCGTCGTGGCCCAGGCCGTGGCCGGGCTCCGCGCGGCGATGTCCGGACCGCCGTGCTGATGCTGCTCGGCGAGCAGCCGATGCACGGCTACCAGTTGATGCAAGCCATTGCCGACCGCAGCGGCGGGCGCTGGACCCCCAGCCCCGGCGCGATCTACCCGACCATCAACCAGCTGGAAGACGAGGGCCTGGTCACCGTGACCGCGGAAGCCGGCCGCAAGCTCGTCACCCTGACCGACGCCGGACGCGAGTACGTCGAAGGTCGTCGCGAGACGTCCGTCGACCCGTTCGCCGGCTTCGCGAGCACGGAGCCCGCCACCGACCTCCGTGGACTGCTCGAAGAGTTGCACTCGGCAACGCGGCAGGTCGGCCGGAGCGGCTCGGAAGAGCAGCGCGCCGCGGCCGCCAAGATCCTCGCCGAAGCCCGCCGCTCGCTCTACCTCCTGCTGGCCGACGGCCCGCAGACGCCCGAAGCCTGAGACCTGCGTCACGCAGGGAACGTTTCGGCCGAACGGCTCCTCTTCCCCGATGTCCACACATCTGAGGAGGGGTCGGAATGGGTTCTCGAAAAGTCGCCGCGAGCGCACACATCCTGCTGGCGGCAGTGCACCTCTACTGGGCGACGGGCGCGACCTGGCCGGCCGCCGATGAGCGATCACTTTCCCGAGCGGTCCTCGGGATCGACGCTTCCTTCGCTCCCCAAGTAGTGCTTCCCTTGGCGGGGCTGCACGTGCTCCTGGCCGTCGCGGTCCAGCGATCCGATCGGTCCGCTCTCGCGAGACTTGTCGTCTGCGGCCTGGCAACCGGCTTGGCCGCCCGAGCCGCCCTGGGCCTGGTGTGGGCCTTCGGCGATACCAGTACTGCGTTCTACTGGCTCAACCTCTGCGTTTACACCCCCGCCTGCCTCGCGCTCCTGGCGATCGACGTCGGGCTCATTCGTTCCGGGCGGTCCCGCCTGGAAGAGTTCGCCGGGTGATCAAGGATCCGGAGCGGCTCGTGCGTGCGGCGCAGGGCGGGAACACGCTCGCGATGAGCGACCTGCTCGACCAGCTCACGCCGTACATCGGGCGGATCTGCGGGCCGATTGCCTTGGGCAACGGTCCGGACGCGACCCAGGAGGCGCTCGTGGCGGTGTTCAGATCGCTGCGCACGTTGAAGGAGCCGGCTGCGCTGTTCGGGTGGGTCCGGGCGATCGCCGTCCGGGAAGCGGTCCGGGTGGCGCGGCAGGAGGGGCGGCAGGTCGTCGCTGAGCTCGCCGACTTGCCGGCCCGCGGCGACCCGCAGCTGGCGATCGACGTACGGGACACCTTGGCGAGGCTGTCGCCCGAACACCGTGCCCTGCTGGTACTGCGCGACCTCGAGGGGCTTGACGAGGCGGCGGCCGCGGAGCTCCTCGCAGTACCGGCAGGGACGGCGAAATCCCGTCTTCATCGCGCCCGCGCAAGTTTCCGAAAGGCCTGGACCTCATGACCGCCAACTGGCCGCAAGCAGAACTCGACGCCGTCCGCCGCCTCCGCGCTCTCGCTGCCGGGATTCCGGGTGCCGTCGTCACCGAGCGAGTCTTCGATCGTCCGCTCCCGGTCGTGTGGGAGGTGATGTGGGACGGCGGCCGGAGCTTCGCCGAGATCCAGCCCGACATGCACTCGATCACCGACCTGACCGTCGACGGCGACCGCGTCAGTCTCCACGCCCGCAGCCGCTACGGCTTCCGGGCCCACCTACAAGGGACCGTCCGCCCTGGCTGGTGCTGGCTGCAGAGCCGCTTCCTGCTGATCGGCATGGCGGCGGCCGAGGAACCGGACGGTCGCACCCGCGTCGCGCTGACCGGGGGAGTCCGCGTTCCGACTCGCGCAGCGCTCGTGCCCATCGGCGTACGACGAGAGAGCACCAAGTCGCTCGATCGCCTTCAGGAGCTAGTACTGCGCGACAGTACTCGGTAGCGCAGCGAGGAGGGCGTTGGCCAGTGGCCGGTAGCCGTGGTCGTTCGGGTGGAAGAGGTCGGGGGCGAGCTTGCCGCGCCACGGTGGGCGGACGTGACGGGAGACCTCCGCTACCGGCAGACCGCGTTCGAGGGCGGCGGCGTGGATCGTCCGGTTGAGGCCGGCGACGTACGGGCTGCAGATGCCGCCGACCAACCAGAACCTGTCCGGCAGCAGCAGATCCATGACGACCGAGGACGAGGGGAGCCGGTGGATCAGTTGGCGAAGGTTGCTGTGCGCCTTCTTCGGAACCGTGCCGAGGATGTCGTTGCTGCCGATCCCGCAGGTGACCAGGTCCGGCTCCGTACCGAGCGCTTCGAGCAACGGCAGTTGGTCGTTGAGCACATGCGCGGCCTGAGCACCGGCGCGCGAGAGGTTCAGGATGCGCCACGGACGATGCGACCGGCCGTTCAAGACATGCAGCACCTGACCGACGTACCCGTGCAGCGGTGAGCTGGCCCCGAGACCTTGAGCAGTCGAGTCGCCCAGCACCACCCAGAGCGGACCGTCACCGGTGCGGGCAACCGAGTTCTGCTCAGTCCAGTACTCCGCGAACGTCCGCGCCTGGACATCGACGAAGGCAACCCCGTCACACCACCGCCGGAAGGCCCGCCGCGACGTCATCCGCTCGGCATCACCCCAACGCACGACCAACTGATGCAGAACTCCGATCGGAGTCGTGTGGTCGTGCTCGCTGCGTTCGTAGTGCCGCTCCGCCGTTCCCAGTAACGCCATTCAGGCCCCCTCCGGACATCACTTCACCGCCGGACCACTGGAGGTGTCCCGGACGTGAACAGTTGGTGACGAACGAAGGTACCCGAGCTAGGTGAACAACCTCAGAGTGCTCGAAGGAGCACCAGGCAGCGGGGGGCTAGGGGGACTACGGCGTTGGCCTCGACCTCGGTGGCGCCGCTTCCGGAGGTGTCCAGGACGACCTCGTACGCCGGGGCCCAGGAGGCGTCCGGTACGACGACCTCGCGGGTTTCCGCGGTGGCGTTGAGGGCGAGCAGGAACGAGTTGTCCACGGGAACGTTGCCTTCGGCATCGGTTCCGCGGATGGCGTCGCCGGCCAGGAACATCCCGATCGTGCGGAGGTTGCCGTCGTGCCAGTCGGCCTCGGTCATCTCCCCGCCGTGCGGCGCGATCCAGGACAGGTCCTTGCGACCGCCGGGGACGACGGGCTGGCCGGAGAAGTAGTGCCACTGCCGCAACGCGGGGTGGGCCGAGCGCAGTGCGAGCAGCTTCTTGGTCAGCTCCAGTTGGTCCGACCACGAGGACAGCAGGGTCCAGTCGAACCACGAAGTCTCGTTGTCCTGGCAGTAGGCGTTGTTGTTGCCGTGCTGCGTGCGCCCGCACTCGTCCCCGGCGGTGATCATCGGTACGCCGGTCGACAGCACCAGCGTCGCCATCAGGTTCGCCATCTGCCGTTTGCGCAGCGCGATGACGCCCCGGTCGTCGGTCTCGCCTTCGACGCCGCAGTTCCAGGACCGGTTGTCGTCGGTGCCGTCCCGGTTGTCCTCGTGGTTCTGCTCGTTGTGCTTGTGGTTGTACGAGACCAGGTCGCGCAGGGTGAACCCGTCGTGCGCGGTGACGAAGTTGATCGAGGCATACGGGTAGCGCCCGTCGTCGCCGTACAGGTCGCTGGAGCCGGACAGGCGGTAGGCGAGGTCCTGTACGCCGTACGACGACGTCCGCCAGACGTCGCGCACCGAGTCGCGGAACTTGCCGTTCCACTCCGACCACGGCGTACCGAAGTTGCCGACCTGGTAGCCGAAGTTGCCGACGTCCCACGGCTCGGAGATCAGCTTGACCCGGCCGAGCACCGGATCCGCGGCGACCTCGGCGAGGAACGGATGGTTGACGGTGTCGACCTCGTGCCGTTCGTTGCGGATCAGCGTCACCGCGAGGTCGAAGCGGAACCCGTCGACGCCCATCTCCTCGACCCAGTAGCGCAGCGAGTCCATCACCAGCCGGCGGACCTGCGGGTGTGACGTGTCGACAGAGTTCCCGGTGCCGGTCACGTCGTACATCGTGCCGCCCTGGGTGAGCCGGTAGTACGCGCGGTTGTCGATGCCGCGGAAGCTCAGCGTCGGCCCGTCGAACCCGCCCTCGGCGGTGTGGTTGTAGACCACGTCGAGGATGACCTCGATCCCCGCGGCGTGGAACGCGGCCACCATCGCCTTGAACTCGGCGACCTGCTCACCCAGCGAGCCCGACGACGAGTACGGCGCGTGCGGGGCGAAGAAGTTCAGCGTGTTGTAGCCCCAGTAGTTGGGCAGCCCGCGCGCCGCGATCGCCGGCTCGGTGAGGAAGTGATGGATCGGCAGCAGTTCGACCGAGGTGATGCCGAGGTCGACCAGGTACTGGATCACCGAGGGATGCGCCAGGCCGGCGTACGTCCCGCGCTGATGCTCCGGTACGTCGGGGTGCAGCTTGGTGAAGCCTTTCGTGTGCAACTCGTAGATGACCGTCTCGGTCCACGGCACCGGCCGGCTGATGGGTGGTGGCGGCTCTGAGGACCCGACGACCACGCCGACCGGCACATGCCCGGCCGAGTCGCCCTCGGAGGAGTCGTAGATCAGCGGGCTGTCGAAGTCGAGTGATCCGTCCACCGCGCGGGCATAGGGGTCGAGCAGCAGCTTGGCTGGGTTGAACCGCAGCCCGTGGGTCGGGTCGAACGGACCGTGCACCCGGTACCCGTACCGCTGGCCGGGGCCGACGTCCCGGACGAAGCCGGTCCAGTACTCGCCGGTGTGCACCAGGTCCAGGTTGCGCTGGCTGCCGTCCGGAGCGATCAGCGCGAGCTCGACGCGCTCTGCCGCGGGAGCCCACAACGTGAAGGTGGTGCCGTCTTGATGGACCACTGCGCCCAGCCGCGGGTGCTGGTCGGGGGCGGGGCCGAGCTCGTTCGGGGCGGCGGTGGCTTCGGTCACCGGCACATTGTGCCCATGACAGGACCTAGGCGGTCCAAAGGAGCAGTGAGATGTCGCTAACGATGACAGTTGTGTTCATGACAGAGTAGTTGCGAACACGGACGCGCAATGATACAAACGCAAGAACCGTTACTAAATTACCTGACGCCATCCCTGTCAAGTAAGACCTTGCCGGTCCAGACGACGCTCTCGTGCTCCGCAAGCCGAGGAGATGACCTCATGCGAATCCCACCCTTGAAGGCCCTGTTCGCCGCCGCGCTCGCCGTCACCGCGCTCGCGGCCTGTGGCGGCAACTCCGGTGCCGCCGACGACGCCAAGGTCCCGGACGACCCGGCGCAGGTGAAGGGCGACCTCACCTACGCCATCTGGGACGTGAACCAGCAGCCCGCGATGCAGCAGATCGTGAAGGCGTTCAACCAGCAGTATCCGAACGTGAAGGTGTCCATCTCGCTGGCCGCCTTCGACCAGTACTTCACCAAGCTCAAGACCCAGGGCTCGTCGAACAACCTGCCCGACGTGTTCTGGATGAACGGCCCGAACTTCCAGCTGTTCGCCGCCAACAAGCAGCTCGCCACCCTCGACGGGCTGACCGGTGCCAAGAAGGTCGACCCGGCGAACTACCCGAAGGCGCTGGACGATCTCTACACGCTGGACGGCAAGCAGTACGGCGTACCGAAGGATTTCGACACGATCGCGCTCTGGTACAACAAGCGGCTGTTCGCCGAGGCCAAGGTCGCCGCGCCGACGGCGGACTGGACCTGGAACGACTACAAGGCCGCCGCGGTGAAGCTCAAGGCGGCGCTCGGCCCGAAGGGCATCTTCGCCACCGGCGACAGCCTCGGCAACCAGGCCGACTACTACCCGGCGATGCTGAGCAACGGCGGCTTCGTGATCAAGGACGGCAAGTCCGGGTACGCCGATCCGAAGTCGGTCGAGGCGCTCCAGTTCTGGTCGGACCTGGTCAAGGGCGGCTACACCCCGTCGAACGCGCAGAACGCCGAGACCAAGAGTCAGGACCGCTTCTTCGACGGCAAGGCCGCGATGATGTGGAACGGCAACTGGGTCGTCTCGGCCGCGCTCAAGTCGCCGTACAAGAACGACTTCACCGTCGTGCCGTTGCCGAAGGCCCCGAACGGTCAGCGCAAGACGGTGATCCACGGCATCGCCAACGTGATGAGCGCGAAGTCGAAGAACCCGGAGGCGGCCGCCGCGTTCCTGGCGTTCCTCGGCGGCAAGGACGCCGCGCTGATCCAGGCGAAGGCGGGCGCCGCGAACCCGGCGTACACCGGAACCCAGGCGGACTTCGTGAACTCCGCGCCGCAGTACAACCTGAAGACCTATATCGACGCGGCCGAGCAGTACGCCGAGCCGTACCCGGTCTCCAAGGACACCGGCGTCTGGAACAAGCTCGAGACCGATGTGATCGCGCCCGCGTTCGGTGGTGACAAGCCGATGTCCGAAGTCGGCGCCGAAGTCGCCGCCAAGATGGACGAGGCGCTGGGCAAAGAGAAGTGAGGAAGGCTGACGGCAAGTGGCCGTGGGTGTTCGTGTTGCCCACCTTCCTCGGCGTGCTGGTGTTCTACCTCTGGCCGCTGGTCAAGACGCTGTACGACAGCTTCACCGAGTCCGGCCCGTTCGGCGGCGCGACCTGGGTCGGCGCGGCGAACTACAGCCAGTTGATCGGCGACTCCGAGGTCTACCGGGCGATCCTGAACACCGTCGTCTACACCGCGATCGTGCTGCTCGGCATCCCGATCGCGGTGCTCTTCGCCAGCCTGCTGAACCGGCCGGGCCTGAAGGGCGCGATGATCTACCGCACCCTGTTCTTCCTTCCGTACGTCGCGATGCCGACCGCGATCTCGCTGGTCTGGCGGATCATCTACAACAGCGACTACGGCGCCCTGAACCAGGCGCTGAAGGCGATCGGCATCGACGGGCCGTCGTGGATCACCGAACCCTGGTTCGCGTTGATCGCGGTCGCGCTGCTCGGGTTGTGGCTGGTGATCGGGTTCAACATGATCGTGCTCTCGGCCGGGCTGAAAGGCATCCCGGCCGAGCTGTACGAGGCCGCCTCCCTGGACGGGGCGAGCCGGACCCAGCAGTTCCGGTCCATCACGGTCCCGCTGCTGACCCCGTCGATCTTCTTCCTGTCGGTGATCACCACGATCGCCGGGTTCCAGTTGTTCGACCAGTTGTTCGCGTTGCTCGGCCCGGCCAACCCGGTGATGCCGAAGACGCAGTCGCTGGTGTTCCTGTTCTACGACGCGGCCTTCGTCGGCAACGAACGCGGGTACGCCGCGGCGGTCGCCGTACTGATCCTGGTCGTGGTCGGGTTGCTGACCCTGTTCCAGTTCCGGCTCCAGCGCAGGTGGGTGAACTATGACTGACCGCAGCGAGCGCCTCGGCAGCAACCGGCTCGCGCACGTCGTGCTCGTGCTGGGCAGCCTGGTGATGATGTTCCCGTTCCTGTGGCAGCTGAAGATGGCGTTCTCCAGCCAGGCCGAGATCCAGGCGATCCCGCCGGACCTGCTGCCGAAGGGACTGGAGTGGAGCAACTTCAGCGAGGTGTTCCAGCGGCTGCCGTTCCTGCGCCAGTTCTGGGTGTCGGTGGCCGTGACGACCGGGCGGACCGTCGGGCAGCTGGTGCTCTGCTCGCTGGCCGGCTACGCGTTCGCCCGGATGGCGTTCCGCTTCAAGGCGGTGATGCTGGCGCTGATCCTGTCCATCCTGATGGTGCCCAGCCAGGTGTACCTGATCCCGCAGTACCAGCTCGTCCAGCGGCTCGGCTGGCTGGACAGTATCCAGGGGATCATCGCCCCCGGCATCTTCAGCGCGTTCGGCACCTTCTTGATGATGCAGTTCTTCAAGACCATCCCGGTCGAGCTGGAGGAGGCGTCCCGGCTGGACGGCTGCAACCCGTGGCAGACGTTCTGGAAGGTCGTCCTCCCGGTCGCCAAACCGGGGCTGGTCTCGCTGGCCATCATCACCGTGCTCACCTCGTGGGCGGACCTGCTCTGGCCGCTGGTCGTCACCTCGTCGCCGGAACAGATGCCGCTCGCGGTCGGGCTGGCCACCCTGAGCGGGTACGAGGGCAGTATCTCGCCAGGGGTGATGATGGCTGCGGCCCTGATGGCGATGGCCCCGATCCTGATCCTCTTCGTCGTCCTGCAGCGCCGGGTCGTCGAAGGCATCGCATTCTCCGGACTCAAGTAGAGGACTCCATGAGTGAACCAGAACTGACCGGTCTGACGGTCGGGCTGATCGGCGCGGGCAACATCGCGCACGTGCACGTCGCGGCCTGGAAGGCACTGGGTGCGCGCGTGCTGGTGCATTCGCACGCGGGTGCCGCCGAGCTCGCCGCGCAGTACGGGCTGGAAGCGGTCGATTCGTTGCCGGCCTTGTTCGCCGAGGTGGAGTTCGTCGACATCGTCACTCCGTCGGCGACGCACAAGGAGATCACGCTCGCCGCGATCGAGGCCGGTCGCGACGTCATCTGCGAGAAGCCGCTGACGCTGACCGCCGCCGACTCCCGCGAGCTGTCCGAGGCGGCGGCCGCGGCCGGCGTACGGATCTATCCCGCGCACGTGGTGCGGTTCTTCCCGGCGTACGCCGCTGCGCACGCTGCCGTGCTCGACGGTCGCATCGGGCAGGTCGCGGTCGCCCGGTTCTTCCGCGCGGCCAGTACGCCGGCCGCCAGAGGCTGGTACCGCGACGTCGCGCGCTCCGGCGGCGTGATCATGGATCTGATGGTGCACGACCTCGATCAGGCCCGGTGGATCTGCGGTGAGGTCACCAGCGTGTACGCCGCCCAGAGTCCGCCTTCGGTCGACGGGATCAGCCCGGTCAACGTGGCGGCGCACGTGACGCTGACGCACGAGGGCGGCGCGATCAGCCAGCTGCGGGCGACCTGGGGAGCGGAGGGGACCGAATTCCGGTCCGGCTTCTCGATCGCGGGAGCCACCGGCGTACTGGAGTACTCCTCGGCCGAGGACACCGGGTTCGCCGAGGAGTTGCAGGACGACGCGTCGACCGGCGACCTGCTGATCCCATCGTCGACGCTCTACGAGAGTCCCTATCTGACCCAGTTGCGGGAACTCGCGAGCGCGCTGCGGGGTGGACCCGAGCCGCGCGTGGTCGCGGATGACGGCATCGCCGCGGTGTATCTGGCCGAGGCCGCGCGGGAGTCGATGACGACCGGCCGCGCTGTGGACATGAGCACATTCACCCCGTCGGGAGCATCGGCATGAAGGTTGCTATCGCGTCATTCGCCCACACCCACACGTCGTCGTACGTGCGGCTGCTCGCCGGGATGCCCGACGTCGAGGTGCTGACGGCCGACCCGGATGGCGCCGCCGCGCCTGATGCCGGGCCGCGGGGCGCTGCCTTCGCCGAGCAACTCGGCGTGCCTTACGTCGACTCGTACGACGAACTCTTCGCGTGGGGCCCGGATGCCGTCGTGGTGACCAGCGAGAACTCGCTGCACCGCGGACTCGTCGAGAGAGCGGCCGCCGTCGGCGCGCATGTGCTCTGCGAGAAGCCGCTTGCCACCGAGGTCGTCGACGGCGAGGCGATGCTGGCCGCGTGCGACGCCGCCGGGGTGATCCTGATGACGGCATACCCGGTGCGCTTCGCGCCGTCGTACGGGCGGCTCCGGGCGATGGTCGAAGCGGGGCGGCTCGGTGAGGTCTTCGCGGTGATCGGGACGAACAACGGGAAGATCCCGTACGCGCAGCGGCAGTGGTTCACCGACGCGGCGTACGCCGGTGGGGGAGCGCTGGTGGATCACACGGTGCACTGCGCCGACCTGATCGACGGGCTGACCGGTGGTGTCGAGGCGACCCGTGTCTACGCGGCGGCGAACCGGGTGCTGCACCAGGACAAAGGCGTGGAGGTCGAGACCGGCGGGCTGGTGACGATCACTTACGCCAACGGATTGCTGGCGACCATCGACTGCTCATGGAGCGTGCCGGACAACGGGCCGACCTGGGGTGGTGTGACCTTGCAGGTGACCGGTACCAACGGCTCGGTGGAGATCGCGCCGTTCCTGCCCCATGTCGGTGGCACCGATGCCGGGGGCGAGGTGTTCCTCCCGGTCGGCGGCGACCTGGACGGGATGATGCTCGCCGAGTTCCTCACCGCTGTGCGCGCGTCCGGTCCGGCCGTTCCTGGCAAGCCGCCCGCGGTGGTGCCCCAACCCGACGGCGCGGTCGGTCTGCGCACCCTGAAGATCGTCGATGCCGCCCGTCGCTCCGCCCGGTCGGGGCAGCCCGTCGACCTGTAGCGGCGGCACCTCGTAGTACGACCGGAGGGACTGGTCCGGTAGCGTGCCCCGGGATGTGACCGGTGGGTAGGGCCTGACTGGAGGAGCGAGATGGGCGAGTTCGTCAATCTGACGGTGAGTGACGGGGTCGGGACGATCCGGCTGGATCGGCCGAAGATGAACGCGCTCAACGTGCAGGTCCAGGACGAGATCCGGGCCGCGGCAGAGCAGGCAGTGGCCGACGACGCGGTGCGGGCCGTGGTGATCTACGGCGGCGAGCGGGTGTTCGCGGCCGGGGCGGACATCAAGGAGATGGCCGACATGTCGTACGGCGACATGGTCAAGCGCTCCGGTCCGCTGCAGGCCTCCCTGTCGGCGGTCGCCGCGATCCCGAAGCCGACCGTTGCCGCGATCACCGGGTACGCGCTCGGCGGCGGCTGTGAGCTCGCGCTGTGCGCCGACTACCGGATCGCCGCGGAGGACGCGAAGCTCGGCCAGCCCGAGATCCTGCTCGGCATCATCCCCGGCGCCGGTGGGACCCAGCGGCTGTCCCGGCTGGTCGGCCCGTCGAAGGCCAAGGACATCATCTACACGGGCCGGTTCGTCGACGCCGCCGAGTCGCTCCGGATCGGGCTCGTCGACAAGGTCGTTCCTGCCGCCGAGGTGTACGACGCGGCCGTTGCCTGGGCCTCGCAGTTCTCGCGTGGCGCCGCGCTTGCGTTGAGGGCCGCCAAGGAGGCGATCGACGCGGGCCTCGGGGTCGACCTGAACACCGGGCTGGAGATCGAGCGGCAGCAGTTCGCCGCGCTGTTCGCCACTGAGGACCGCTCTATCGGGATGAAGTCTTTCGTCGAGAACGGCCCGGGAAAAGCAGCGTTCAAGGGCTTTTAGGAGATACAGATGACTACTGCCGGACCGAAGCCTGCCGCCTCCGCCGAGGAGGTCGAGGCCGCGTGGAACGACAACAAGCTCGCCCAGGTGCTCTACCACGACTGGGAGGCGTCCACGTATGACGAGAAGTGGTCGATCTCGTACGACGAACGCTGCGTCGACTACGCCCGCGACCGGTTCACCGACGTCGCCGGGTCCGACGGCTGGCCGTACGGCAAGTCGCTCGAGATCGGCGCCGGCACCGGCTTCTTCACGCTGAACCTCAAGTTGGCCGGCGTCCTCGCCGAGGCGCACGTCACCGACCTGTCACCCGGCATGGTCGAGGCGGCCAAGCGCAACGCGGACACCCTCGGCTTCGCGATCGAGGGCAAGGTCGCGGACGCGGAGAAGCTCCCGTACGACGACGACACCTTCGACCTCGTCATCGGGCACGCCGTCATCCACCACATCCCGGACGTGGAACTCGCCTTCCGCGAGATGCTCCGCGTCCTGAAGCCGGGCGGCCGCTTCGTCATCTGCGGCGAACCCACCCGGTACGGCGACTACGTGGCGCGCCGGCTCTCCCGGTTCACCTGGTGGGCGACCACCAACGTGACCAAGCTGCCCGCGCTGAGCCACTGGCGCCGGCCGCAGGCCGAACTCGACGAGTCCTCGCGGGCGGCCGCGCTCGAGGCCGTGGTGGACCTGCACACCTTCGACCCGGACACGCTGGCCCGGACCGCCGAGCGCGCCGGGGCGACCGGCGTACGGACCGTCACGGAGGAGTTGCTGGCGGCCTGGGTCGGCTGGCCGATCCGGACCTTCGAGGCCGCCGTACCGGAGAGCAAGCTCGGCTTCGGCTGGCGGATGTTCGCCTACAAGTCGTGGCTGCAGCTGTCCAAGGTCGACAAGGTGCTCGCTCAGGTAGTCCCCGACGAGCTCTACTACAACGTGTCGATCACCGGGGTAGCCCCGTAAAACATGCGCATAATGGACGGATGCGCTTGCTGACCGCGGCGAATCTGCGCTGGGTGGTGCGCCACCGGGCGTGGACGCCGTACTACCTGAAACGGTACTGGCGCTTCGCGGTGTTCAAGCTGCGGCACCGGCACGTGGTCACCGAGGGATTCGTCTTTCTCGGCAAGAAACTGGAGATCGTTGCCAGACCGGGGCACGGCCGGCTCATCCTGGGCAAGTGGGTGCATCTGGGTGACGAGACCCGGCTGCGGGCCCACGAAGGCACGCTGCGGATCGGCGACAAGGTGGTGTTCGCCCGCGATGTGACGGTGAACTGCTACCTGGACATCGAGATCGGCGCTTCCACGCTGATCGCCGACTGGACCTACATCTGCGACTTCGACCACAAGACCGAGGATCTCGGCCCGCCGATCAAGGACCAGGGGCTGGTCAAGTCGCCGGTCCGGATCGGCCCGGACTGCTGGCTGGCCACGAAGGTCACCGTGACCCGGGGCGCCGACATCGGCGCCGGTGTGGTGATCGGCGCCAATAGCGTTGCCCGGGGCAACATTCCGGCGTACTCGGTGGCGGCCGGGATCCCGGCGGTGGTGGTCCGTGACCGGGTCAGCCGGTACGAGGCGGAGGCGGAGCGCCGGGCGTACCTGGACAAGCTTGCCCGGGCCAACGAGGAGACCGCGGCCCGCCTGCGCGCGGGAGCGCCGGTGGTACCGGCCGCCGGCGGGGGACCGGTGGAGGGGGCCGACGCGCCGTCGGGTAACGGATCACCTACCAGTGGTGATAAAGCAGATGTGACCAGGGGGTTCTCAAGTTACTCGCCAGTCGGGCACTATGTCCCGGACGTCGTCGTCGGAGAGGAGAAGCAGCGTGGCTGACGTGAACCGGCAGCCGAGTCTCGACCAGGCTGCTGCCGACGGCTCCATCACGGGCGCGCGGCACCGGGCGGTCGAACCGGTGCCGATTGTCGCCGACAGTGTCGACGTCGCTACGTTGGACGGTGTGGACGACGTGTTGCCGGTCCCGGTGCCAGGCGTGCGGCGCAGATTGACGCCGCGTCCGGTCCCGGGCAACAAGCGGAAGAAGCCGCCGGTGCTGGGACCGGCGGCGGATGAGGAACCGACCCCGGCTGAGGAGATGGACGACGTGGGTACTCACGACGACAAGGCGGCCCCGGCCGCCGATGCCGAGAAGGCGGTGACACCGCCGGGCGTGGAAGCTGAGGAGACTCCGGCCGGCGCAACGGTGCGCGGCTCGACCGCGACGGCGACGAAGGCCGCGAAGCCGAAGACGGCCGCCGAGATCGTCGCGGCGCAGCGCGAACGCGAGAAAGCCGCTGCCGCGGCAAAGACCGACGACACCTCGGTCACGACGCCGCTGACCCGGCAACCCGCCGCGGCCAGTACGCCGTCGGTCGGCAAACCGGCCACCGGTACGGCGGCGACAGGTGCCGTCGGCAACAAAACGGCCGTGAAGAAGACGGTCACCGCGAAGGTTGCCCCGACCGCCAAGGGCAAGGCGGCGATGTCGACCGTCGGCACCGGCGTGAAGCAGGTCCGGAACCTGATCGCCTCGGTGATCTGGCTGATCGCCGTCCTGGCCGCTGCCGTGCTGGCCCTCGGCGCGCTGTTCACCGCCCTCGACCAGGCGAACCAGAGCAACGAGATCGTCCGCTTCGTCCTCGACCGCGGCCACGACATCGTCGGCCCGTTCAAGGACCTGTTCCGGCTGGAAACCGCGAAGAACACCCTGCTGGTCAACTGGGGCATCGCGGCCCTCGTCTACCTGATCGCCGGCAAGATCCTCGAACGCTTCATCCGGCCCTAGGGCTTCGATCGAGCACCCTAAAGGAACGGCCCCGGATCACCAGGATCCGGGGCCGTTCCTTTGGTGCTGATGGGAATCAGGGCAGCGGGAGCAGGGCGATGCGTTCGTGGATCTCGCCGCCGATGTGGGTGGTGTCGGAGCCGACCCAGAGGCCGTCCGCGGCGAGCAGGAGGTCGTAGCCGCCGATGCCGCGGTCCTTGGTCGGGTTCCAGGAGTAGGCGAGGCCGGTGTGCGGGTTCATCGCGCCGATGGCCTGCCGCGACACGGCGCCGGGACCGGCGTCGTTGTTGCCGCTCGGGTTGTTCAGGTAGCGGTTGTGGCCCTGGACGTAGACCGCGGACCTGGTCACCTGGACCGAGAGCAACGTGTCGCCGCCGGTGTAGTTCACCCAGACCGGGTACGTCGTGCGCTGGTCGTTGACGTTCCAGCGGCTCGCGGAGTCACAGAGCCTGGTCTTGTCGTCCGGCGCCGCGGCACCGGTGGTGACGACCACGAAGAAGGAACCGTCCGGCGAGAAGTCGACGTCCCGCGAGTACGACGGGGTCGCCGAGCTGCAGGTGTGGTCCCATAGCGGCGAGTACCAGCCGCTGACCGTGGTGGAGCTCGTGCCGAGCGTCAGCAGGGCCACCTGGCGCCGGGTCTGACCGCCGACCGAGGAGAAGGTGCCGACGATCGCCAGCCGGGTACCGGCCGGGTTGACGGCGAGGCGGAAGACCTTCGTCGGGCCCGACTCCGGGTTGCCCGGGAAGGGCACGCCGGCGATCGCGACCTTGATGTAGCCGGTGTTGCCGCCGGAGACCGGGCTGACCGCGAGCAGCTTCTGCGAGAAGGTGCCGCCGAGGATGAGCCGGCCCTTCACGTAGGCCATGTCGGTGACCGAGCCGGTGAGGTTGGCGTTGAACTTCGTGTCGACCGCGCCGGTGGTGGCGTTCAGCTTGACCACCCCGGTGCGCTTCACCCCGTTGACCACGTTGAAGTAGCCGCCGACGAACAGCGACGTACCGTCGGTCGCCAGCGCCCACACCTCGGAGTTGAAGGTGGCGTGCAGCCCCGTGATGCCGCCGGTCTTGGGGTTGAAGGCGAACAGCCGGTCGCGCGCGATCGTCGCCAGGTTGTTGTACGGCTTCACCTTGGTGAACTGGCCGCCGACGAAGATGGCCCCGCCGTGGCTGAGCATCTTGTAGACGGCGCCGTCCTGCACCCGGGGGGTGATGTCGGACGGATTCTGGGAGACGACGGCGTCCTGGGAGATCGGCGAGGCGTTCGACGGCCCACCGAGGAAGACCACCACGACGGCGGCGACGGCGGTCAGGGCGACGCCGATCGCTACAACGAGCTTTTTCATTCTCAAGGATTCCAAACCATGGTCAGGGTCCGACTGGGACGTGGCAACCGGGGCGGCAGCCAGACAGGTCGCGAAGGACGCGGACGACTCTGGCATATCCAGCGGGTGTTGCAGAAGTCACCTGGGGTCAATTTCTGTAAGCCTTGGCCGGATGGTTACCTGCCGAGCGTGGCCGGGGACTGGTCAGCGGGCCTTTCGGGCCACGATCAGCAGGTCGAGGGAATCCGCGGTCCCGGTCGGGGTGGACTCCTCGACGGTGAAGTCGGTGGCTCGCACTGATCTGACCAGGTCTATCAGAGATCGGCCCCAGTCCTGGTGACCATCCGCCAACTGGGCGTCGACAATTTGCCCGTACTGCGCCTCCCAGGCGCGCAGCCGTGGTCCGTGCCGCAGGCCGGCCACGGTCGTCACGTCCAGCTCGGCCGCCACCAGGTCCACGAGTTCGGGCCCGGTCAGTTCCCTGGTGTGGTACCAGTTCCCCGGCGGGAAGGTGAGCCGGTTGGGCGTCGTCAGTACTACGGCGCCGCCGGGCCGGACCACCCGGGCGCACTCGGCGACGAAGGCGGGCTGGTCCCAGAGGTGCTCGACCGTCTGCATCGACACGACCAGGTCAAACGCCGCGTCGGCCAGCCCTTGCTGGACCAGGTTCCCCTGCAGCGGCTTGAGTTCCGGATAGCTCTTGGCGACGTGGCGCAACGCCGTACGGTCGTAGTCGAGGGCGACCACCGACGCGGCGCCCGTAGTACGGAGCAGTTCGGCTCCGTATCCTTCGCCGCAGCCGGCGTCGAGGACGCGGCCGCCGGGCGGGATCAGGCCGGTCAGCCACTCGTACGCCGCCAGGTGCCGGGCGTACCAATAGTTCTCGTGCCAGATCCCGGGCGCCGTTCTCTCCCCGGTCAGCGGTAACGTCTCAGCCACCAGCCGAGCCTAGAGTTCTCCGGGTGCCTTTGGGTAACTGTGATGGGACTCGCACAGTGCTTATGTTTCTCGCGGGTAACATCCGTGGCAGGCTGGGAGTGACCGTTAACCAGAAGGGGTCCCACACGCTATGAAGATCGTCGTCTGCGCGAAGTTCGTGCCGGATGCCACCGCGGACCGCCGCTTCCGCTCCGAGGACAACACGGTGGACCGGGCCGGTGTCGACGGGCTGCTGTCCGAACTGGACGAGTACGCCGTCGAGACCGCTTTGACTGTCAAGGAGGCCGGCGAGGGGGAGGTGACCATCCTCACCGTCGGGCCGGAGCAGGCCGCGGACGCCATCAAGAAGGGCCTGCAGATGGGCGCCGACGCGGGCGTCCACGTGAACGACGAAGGGATCCACGGTTCGGACGCCGTCGCGACCTCGCTGATCCTGGCCAAGGCGCTGAGCAAGCTCGAGGCCGACCTGGTCGTCTTCGGGATGGCCTCCACCGACGGGTCGATGGGCGTCGTACCGGCGATGGTCTCCGAGCGGCTCGGGCTGCCGGCCGTCACGCTCGGCTCGTCGGTCACCGTCGACGGCGGCAAGGTGACGATCCGCCGGGACGGCGACACCGCCAGCGACACGATCGAAGGCACCCTGCCGCTCGTGTTGTCGGTGTCGGACCAGTCCGGTGAGCCGCGGTACCCGTCGTTCAAGGGCATCATGGCCGCGAAGAAGAAGCCGGTCGAGACCTGGACACTGGGCGACCTGGAGATCTCCGCCGACCAGGTCGGTGGCTCGAGCGCCTGGACCGAGGTGGTCGAGGTGACCTCCCGTCCGCCGCGCTCGGCCGGCACCATCGTCACCGACGAGGACGGTAGCGGCGCTACCCAGCTCGTCGAGTTCCTGTCCACCAACAAGTTCCTCTGAGGGGCGAGTCAGATCATGTCGAACGTTCTCGTTCTCGTTGACCACACCGGTGGCAAGGTCCGTAAGACGACCGCGGAACTTCTCACCATCGCGCGCCGCCTCGGCGAGCCCGTCGCCGTCTACATCGGCGAGGGCGTCCAGGAGGCCCTGCCGGCCCTCGGCCAGTACGGCGCGACCAAGGTGATCGCGCTGACCAACCCCGAGCTGACCCAGTACCTCGTCGCTCCCAAGGCGGAGGCGCTGCAGCAGATCGCGGCCAAGATCGAGCCGGCCGCGATCCTGATCTCGTCCAACGCCGAGGGCAAGGAGATCGCCGCCCGGCTGGCGGTCAAGCTCGAGTCGGGCCTGATCACCGACGCCGTCGACGTCCAGGCCGGCCCGGTCACCACTCAGTCGGTGTTCGCGGGCAACTACTCGGTCCAGTCGAAGATCACCCACGGCACGCCGATCATCACGGTCAAGCCGAACGCCGCCACTCCGGAGGCGGCCGAGACGTCGCCGGAGGTGGAGGAGTTCGACGTGACGATCTCCGATGCCGCGAAGACGGCTCGCATCACCGACTCGAAGCCGCGGGAGGCGACCGGCCGGCCGGAGCTGACCGAGGCGGCGATCATCGTGTCCGGTGGTCGCGGTACCGGCGGTGACTTCGGTCCGGTCGAGGCTTTCGCGGACTCGCTCGGCGCTGCGGTCGGCGCCTCGCGGGCAGCGGTCGACTCCGGCTGGTACCCGCACGCGTACCAGGTCGGCCAGACCGGTAAGACGGTGTCGCCGCAGCTGTACGTCGCGGCCGGCATCTCCGGCGCGATCCAGCACCGCGCCGGTATGCAGACCTCGAAGACCATCGTCGCGGTGAACAAGGACGAAGAGGCCCCGATCTTCGAGCTCGTCGACTTCGGTGTCGTGGGCGACCTGCACAAGGTTCTGCCGGCGGCGACCGAGGAAGTCACCAAGCGCAAGTCCTGACCCGCACCGACCAGCCCGGCCCGCTCACCCCCCCCGAGCGGGCCGGGCTTCTTTTGTGGGCTAGCGCTTGCGCGCTGGAGGCAGGACCCGGAGCTGGAGCATGGCGGCGAAGCGGGTGTCCGGGTCGTCGAGGTCGAGGACGCCGACCTCGGCGAGGCGGCGGAGGCGGTAGCGGAAGGTGTTGGGGTGGACGTAGACCGAGGCGGCCGCGGCGATGACGTCGCCGAAGGCGTCCAGCCAGGCGCGCAGGGTCTCGACCAGGTTCGAGTTGTGTTCGCGGTCGTAGCTGATCAGGCGGGCGATCGGACCGGTGGGCTGGTCGCCGCGGGCCTCGATCAGGTCGCGGAGTTCGAGCAGGAGCGTCTCGACGTGGACGTCCGCCAGCCGGGCGACGCGCTGCGACCCGCGGTTGGTTCGCAGTACGCGGAGGGCTCGGTCGGCGCCCGCACGGGCGTGCGGGAGGTGCGAGTTCTCCCGGACGACGGGTCCGACGCCGATCGTGGCGGTGACCCGGTCGCCGATGCGGTCGAGGAAGTCCTTGGCGATCCGTACGGCGTTCTCCTCGCCGTCGGCACGATCCGCGCGGACCGGGATCAAGCCGTAGGCGACATCGCCCACGAGTGCGGCAGCCGACCGGGGATGCACGGCGCCGAGGTGCATGGCGAAGGCGTCGGCCAGGCGCTGACGTTCGGTGGCTTGGGCGGCGTCGTGCACGTCGGTCTCCGTTGCAGCCTCACGCTGGTGAGCCGGAGTGAGCATCGAGAGGGCGAGTACGACGAGCGGCTGGTCGGCCAGGCCGAGGCGGTCCAGTGCCTCGCGAGCGCCGGAGCCGCCTTCGAGCGCAGTACTGACCAGGTCGGCTCGTAGCCGGCGTTCAACGTCGGCGCCGGCGCGGATGCGGAGCATGTGCAGGGCGACCAGCTTCGCCGCGTCGCAGAGGGCCTGCGTGCGTTCCTCGGTGAGGGGGGTGCGGACGACGACCCAGATCGAGCCGAGGATCTCGTCGCCGGCCCGGACGGCGACCGCCATCCGGGGGATGGTGAACTCGCCTTCGCTGATCGGCAGCGGGGGAACGTGTACCGGCTGGTCGGTGCGGTACAGCTCGCGGAACACGCCCAGTTCGTTGAGAAGCCGTGAGTACCGCTGTGGCACCTGGCGGCCGAGGACCGTCTCGACGCGAGCTGTGTCGGCCTCGTCCTGGCGGTTCGAGAAGGCGAGCACACGGGAGCTGCGGTCCTCGATGGTGACCGGGGCGTCGAGCAGCGCGGCAGCCGCGTTGGCGAGGGCGAAGAGGTCGCCTGACGGCATCCCGCCGAGTGTCTCCGGCTCGGCGACGCCCACATCGCCCTCGGCGAGGACCGAGCGGAGCAGTACTGCGAGTTGGTCCCACGAGGCGCCTCGGGTCAGACCGAGCAGGGCGACCCCCGACTCGGCGACCGCCGCGGTGATCGTGTCGTCTGCAGCGATGGGGGAGCGGACGACGAGACCGACCGCTTGCTGGCGGCCGAGGTCGCGCAGGAGCTGAGTGATGGCGGCCGGGTCCTGGAGCCCGACGCCGAGGACGAGGGCGTGCCGCGGCAGGACGGGTTCGTCGACCGGGTCGTGGATGACCACGCCGCCGAGCTCGGCCGGCTGGTCGGCGTCGCCGTGCACGAGTTCCAGCAGGGTGTCGCCGAGGTCGTCGAGAACCCGGCCGAGGCTGGCCCGAGGCCGATTCGTCACGGAAAGCAGCACCCTTCCGAAGCTAGAGCCTGATCACCCACCCTAACTCGTCCCGCTGGACAGATTCGGCGCTCCGATTTGTCGGATCGGACAAGACGTCAGGTGGGGAGCCATTCGGTGGCGGTGGTGACGTCGTCGAGTACGTCGGGCAGCGGGTCCACCCCGATGCCGGGGGCGGTGGGGACGGGCAGGTGGCCGTCCTGGAGCGTGAACGGGATGGTGAGGTCGGTCCGGTAGTAGCGGCTGGAGCCCGAGGTGTCGCCGGGGAGGGTGAAACCGGGCAGTGCCGCGAGGGCGACGTTGGCGGCTCGGCCGAGGCCGGTTTCGAGCATGCCGCCGCACCAGACCGGGATGCCGTGCGCGACGCAGACGTCGTGGATCCGCCGCGCTTCCAGGTAGCCGCCGACCCGGCCGGGCTTCACGTTGATGATCGAGCAGGCGCCCAGGCTGATCGCCGCCGCAGCCGACCGGGCCGAGGTGATCGACTCGTCGAGGCAGACCGGGGTCTTGATCAGGCGCGCCAGCTCGGCGTGCCCGAGGATGTCGTCCTCGTCCAGCGGTTGCTCGATCAACAGGAGGTCGAAGGGGTCGAGCCGCGCGAGGTGCCGGGCATCCGACACGGCGTACGCCGTATTCGCGTCGACCTGGAGCAGCACGTCGCCGAAGCGTTCCCGGACGGCGGCGACCGGCTCGATGTCCCAGCCGGGCTGGATCTTCAGCTTGATCCGCAGGTAGCCCTCGTCCAGATATCCGCCGACCGCGTCCAGCAGTTCGCCGATCGAGTCCATGATGCCGACCGACACTCCACACGGCACCCGGTCGTGCACTGCGCCGAGTTCACGAGCCAGCGGCCGCCCCTCCGCTCGCAGCTCGGCATCCAGTACCGCGGTCTCCAGCGCCGCCTTCGCCATCCGATGCCCGTGGAAGCGGGCCAGCGCCGGAGCGACTCCGACCGCCGAAAGCCGTTCCACAGCAGCCAAGGCAGGCACGAAGAACCGCCGCAGTACGTCGATCGCCCCGTCGACGTACTCCGACGAGTACAGCGGCCCGCTCATCGCGACGCACTCGCCCCATCCCTCCGCCTCGGTGCCGACGACCCGGACCAGTAAGGCGTCGCGCGTCGTCTCGGTCCCGAACGACGTCCGGAACGGCGCCACCAGCGGCAACGAGATCCGCCGCAACTCGACCCCGGTCAGCTTCATCACACCAGCCCTTTCGCAGCATGTTCGAGTACGTACCAGCCGGCCCGATCGAAGCCGGTCACCCGCGCGCCGTCGGCGAGGAGCCCACCGAGAACCTCGCGCACCGCCGCCCGCCAGTCCTTCGCCGCCGCGGGGTCCGTCGTCCGCAGTCCCTCGACATCAGTCGGTACTGCGACCAGCACCGTCCCGCCGTCTCCCGAGCGGCCCGCCGATGGTCGCTCGTCCGCCGTCCGCCCCAGCGCAATGGTTGCCGCAGGCAACGTGATGGCACGCGGTCGCCGCGCAGCGGCCGCGGCGACCTCCGGCGCGTCCAGCTGCCAGCGGACCAGCAGCCGATCGGTGTCGTCCCCGCTGTTGATCCCGTCCTCCATCAGTCCGTAGAAGTTCGTCAGGTACTCCGTCGGCACCGCCGCGAGCTTCACCAGATTGAAGTAGGCGTTGCGCCGGACCAGCGGATCGAAGGTCCACGAGATCGCCGTCACGCCACGCTGCAGGGCCCACGCCCGCTGGTGGAGCTTCAGCGCGAACCCGACGTTGCGGCCACGAGCAGCACCGGACACGCCGGCGACATGACTGTGCATCGCCACCTCTGCAGGCGCTCCGAAGAAGCCGACGCAGGCCCCGAGCAATTCGTCCCCGTCGTAGGCGCCGCCGACGTAGTTGCCGGCCTTCGTCAACGCACGCAGCAGTTCCGTCGTCACCGGCGGGTTCTTCGGATCCGGCCGCCAGATCGAGTCGTACAACCGGTAGACCTCGTCGAGTTCCGCCAGTTCGGACAGCTCGCGGACCCGTACGCCGGCCGACGCCGCTGCCGCCAAGCTGTCGCGGGTGGCGTCCTCGACCGAGGTACCGAAGGCGATGTTGCTCATGGGCTGTCCAGCAGATCCGCGATCAACGCTGTCAGCAGAGCGGTTCGTGGCGCGATCTCGGCCACCAGGACATGCTCGTCGTCGGCGTGAGCCCCGCCGCCGACAGCACCGAGGCCGTCGAGGGTCGGCGTACCGACGCCCGCCGTGAAGTTGCCATCGGATCCGCCACCTACCGAGATCTCCTGCAACGGCTCGAGTCCGAGCTCCCCCGCGAGTCGGGAGGCTCGGTCGAACAGGTCGGCGGACATCTTCCGCTCCAGCGGCGGGCGGTTCGGGCCGCCCAGGATCTCCAACGACGCGCCGTCGAGCACCGGGGTCAACGCGTGCAACGCCGCATCGACTCGTTGCTGCTCCGCGACATCGCGAGCCCGCGCATCGACGGAGAAGCTTGCCGCGGCGGGCACGGTGTTCCGCGTCGTACCGGAGGACAGGTTGGTCGGTGTCACGGTCGTCCCGCGCGACGCATCGCCGAGCCGGCTGATCGCGAGGATCTGGTGGGCCGCCTCGATGCTGGCGTTGACCCCGAGTTCCGGTTCGAGGCCGGCGTGCGAGGCGCGACCCGCGATCCTCACTTCATAGTTGGAGACGCCCTTGCGCTCCAGCTTCAAAGCGCCGTCAGCCGATGCCTCGAGCACCAACGCGGCGACACAGCCTGCGGCCTCGTCCTCGATCAACGCCCGCGACGACGGCGACCCGAGTTCCTCGTCACCCGTCACCAACAGGGTGACGCCGTCCGGACTGGGCAACGCGGCCAAGGCATGGAAAGCCATCACCAGGCCGGTCTTCATGTCGAACGACCCAGGCCCACGCAGTACGCCGTCCTCGATGGCGAACGGATGCGTCGCGAGCGATCCCACCGGCCACACCGTGTCGTGATGCCCCAGCACCAGCACCCGGGAAGGCCCCGCACCGAGTCGCCATCGCAGATGCGTCCGCCCATCGACCACCACGTACTCCGGTGCGCTGCCGAGCAGCCCACTACCGACCCGGGCGACCACTTCTGCGCTCCGAGCCACCGCCGCCAGGTCCGACGACGGCGACTCGCAGGTCACCAGCGTCTCCAGTTCCGCGAGCATCCCCGGCAGTTCCGCCTGCATCCGCTCGACCAGCGACGTCATCCGCTCACCTTCGGAGTAGCGCGGACCCCGGCATGCAGGTACTTCTCGCCGGTGGGCAGCGAGTAGAACGTCACCGGCATCCAGGTCAGCGACCCCGGCGGCCGTACGGCGAACAGGTCGCCGCTCTCGTCGACCGGCACCAACGGGTACTCGTGGGTGGGCTCCGGCAACAGTTCGGCGATCGGGCCGGTCACCGTCGTTCGTAGTACTGCCTCGCCGTCGCGGATCAGGACCTCCTCGATCGTGCTCGCGCGCTCGTACCGGCCCGCGTGCTTGTGCAGGTCGACCTTGGGCGGATCGGCGGGCGGCGCGAGCGGGGCCGGCATGGTGACGTCGGCGAGTTCGGCGAAGATCTCGCGGTACAGGTCCTGATAGAGGTCGCGCGTGTTGCCGCCGTTGGTGAGCAGGGCAACGGCCAGGCCCTCCGCGGGGAGCACGCGCAGGAAGGCGGACTGTCCGATCGTGTTGCCGTCGTGCCCGATCAGCCGCCGGCCGTCCCAGTCGAACCGGATCCAGCCGAGGCCCCACGAGTCGCCGAGGGTGTGCTTGTCCGGCAGGTCCGCTTGCTTCGAGGCCATCAGCGTTGCGGTCTCTTCCCGGAGTACCCGGGTGCCGTCCGGAGCGACGCCGCCCTTCAGGTGAAGGCGCGCGAAGGCCAAGGTGTCGGCAACGGTCGAGACGATCGTTCCCGCGGGTCCCAGCGAGCGGGGCAACATCCATACCGGCGCCCGCTTCGGCTCCTCGCCGGGCTCACCCACATGGCCGACGGCCGCCCGATGCAGGAGTACCTCTTCGGGCAGCGTCGCCGTGTGCTCCAGACCGAGCGGCACGAGGATCCGTTCGCGCAGTACCTGGTCCCAGGTCTTGCCGGTGACCTTCTCGATCACCCGGCCGGCCAGCGAGAAGCCCGAGTTGCAGTAGGACCAGGTCGCCCCCAGCGGATGGTTCTGGCCGACCTCGGCCAGCCCGTCGACGTACTTCTCCAGGCAGTCGTCACCGCGGCCCGTGTCGGTGAAGACGTCGCCGTCGATCCCGCTCGTATGCGTGAGCAGGTGCCGCAGGGTCACCTGCTTGGCGACGTCCGGGTCGCCCAGGCGCAGCTCGGGCAGTACCTCGATGATCGGGGCGTCGAGGTCGAGCAGGCCCTCGTCGACGAGTTGCATCGCCAGCGTCGCGGTCCAGACCTTGGAGACCGACCCGATCTGGAAGAGCGAATCGGCCGTCGTCGCGACACCCGTGTCCTTGAACACGACGCCGGTCGCGACTTCCACCAGTTCGTCTTCGACGCCGTCCCGCAGGCGCAGGATGCCAAGAGTTGCACCCGGTACGCCGTGTTTCGTGGCGAGCGTGTCGAGCCGGTGCTGCCAGTGGGCCGCGTCGATCCGGGCACGACGTGGGCCGGCCGCGTCACCGGCGTACTGCTCGACCCAGTCGAGGATCCGCCGGTTGAAGTCGAGCCGGTGCGACGGCCGTCCGTCGACGATGAAGAGGTGGCTCGCCTCCGGGTAGAGCACCAGTTGGGTCGGCACGCCTTGCTCGCGCAGTGCCGTGTGCCATTGCTGGGCCTGACCGATCGGGCACCGTACGTCGGCGTCGCCGTGCAGGACCAGCGTCGGCGTCTTCACCTTGCCGACCTGGCTGAACGGAGACATCTCGGTGTAGTCCGCAGGCCCGTTCAGCTCGTAGACGCCGAGGTAGTGGCCGAGGTCCGAGGTGCCCGCCATGCTGGTCAGGTCGCTGACCACGCCGCCGGTCACGGCCGCCGCGAACCGGTCGTCCCGGCTGGTCAGATAGCACGTCATGAATCCGCCGTAGCTGTAGCCGGCCACGGCGAGGCGCGCCGGATCGGCGATGCCCTCGGCAACCAATTCGTCGAGCGGTTCGAGGAAGTCCTTCGCGTCCTCGACGCCCCAGGCGCCGAGTGCGGCGTTGAAGAACTCCTCGCCGTACCCGTCGCTGCCGCGCGGGTTCACCAGGAAGACGGTCCAACCGCGAGCGGCCAGTTCCTGGTGGTAGAAGTGGACCTCGTCGGCCACCGCGTTCCACGCGTTGTGCGGGCCGCCGTGGATGTCGAGCAGCAACGGCTGCGGCCCGGTCGCCGAAGGATCGCGGATCAGGTAGCCGGCCACCACGGTCCCGTCGGAGATCGTGAACTCGCGCTCGGTCCGGGCGAAGTGCTCCACCTCGGCGAGCTTCTCGCCGTACGACGTGCGTGGGGTGACCGTTTTGCTCGCCAGGTCGAGGGTGACGACCTCGCCGTACGACGTCTCCGTGGTCAGCACGAGTGCGGCGGTTCCACCGGCGACGGTGAGGCTGGAGACGTTCTGGCCGGCTTTGCCCAGTACTGGTTGGGGAGTGCCGCCGGCGACGGGCACGGAGTACAGGTGACTGCAGCCGCGTTCGCGGATGGCGAAGAGGACCGTGCGACCGTCATCGGTCAACGTAGGCAGGGCTCCTGGGTACGCCGGTCCGCCGGGCATCACGTTGCGATCGAGTGACTCGGCCAGGTTCACCACCTCGCCGGTCGCGAGCGACAGTCGCAGCAGTCCGGCGTGACCGACCGGTCCGGCGAGGTTGCCGACGATCACCAGCGCGTCGCCGTCGGCGGTCCACACGACTGGGCCGGCCAGCCCTTCGGCGAGACCGACGAGCTGAGGCTGGGCCTTCTCATCGGTGGCATCGAGCACGTACGCCGGTGCTGTCGGGCTCAGGTCGGCGTCGGGAGCGGTGGCGGCTCCGAAGGCCAGCTTGGTGCCGTCAGGTGACCAGGCGGGGTCACCGGCGTGCCAGTCGCCCTCGGTGGCTTGCCTGCACTTCTTCGTGTCGACGTCGATCAGGTGGAGGTGCTTGCGGATCGTCCGCAGCCAGCCGGCACCGTCGGCCTGGTAGTCGAGTCGCTCGGTGACGATCGGCGCATGGCCGCGTGTCTCGTCGTCCAGCCCAGCGATGTCCACCGCCGCACTGAAGGCGATCCTGGTCCCGTCCGGACTCCACTGCGGGGCGCCTGCACCCAGCGGGAGAGTAGTGAGCTGCTCGGGTTCACCACCGCCGACAGGGAGCAGCCAGAGCTGCGCGGGTCCGTCCTTCGCGCGGAGGAACGCCAACTGGGTCCCGTCGGGTGACCAGACCGGCGTACTGTCGGCGTCTCCTCTGGTCAGCTGCTGTGGTTCGCCACCGGACGCGGGCACTCGCCACAGGCTTCGCAGTGTGCGGTCGCCTTCGACGTCGGTGGTTCGCAGTACGTAGGCGATCTGGGTGGCGTCGGGCGAGAGGGCCGGCTGCTCCGGTACCGCTAGCTCGGTCAGATCGTCGATGCGCAGGTGTCGAGTCACGCGGAGGTCCTCCCTGAATACTTCTGGCTTGGGTATGGCGAGGTCGTGCCGCGCCGGGGCGCGGCCGCGAGAAGTTCTCTGGTGTAGTCGTGCTGTGGATCGGTCAGGACCTGGTCCGCCGGGCCGAACTCGACGATCCGGCCGAGGTACATCACCGCGATCAGGTCGCTGACGTAGCGGACGACGGCCAGGTTGTGCGAGATGAACAGCATCGACAGCTTCAGTTCGCGCTGCAGGGAACGGACCAGGTTGAGCACGGTGCCCTGGACCGAGACGTCGAGAGCCGAGGTGATCTCGTCGGCGATGATCACGTCCGGCTGCCCGGCCAGTGCCCGGGCGATGGCGACGCGCTGGCGCTGACCGCCGGACAAGGCGCCTGGGTAGGCGTGGGCTCGGGCGGCATCGAGGCCGACCAGTTCGAGCAGCCGGGCGACCTCGTCGGCCCGGTGGCCGCCGGTCCGGGGTACCGCCTCCGCGATCGTGTCGCCGATCGTCATCCGCGGATCGAGGGACGAGTAGGGATCCTGGAAGACCATCTGCAGCGGCCGACGGCTGCCGGCGCGGTGATCCAGCGGTACGCCGTCCAGCAGGATCCGCCCGTACGACGGCTCGACCAGCCCGACGGCCGCGCGGGCCAGGGTCGACTTGCCCGACCCGGATTCGCCGACCAGCCCGACCACCTGGCCGGACGGCACCACCAGGTCGACGCCGTCGACGGCCGTGATCGCCCGGCTGCCGGTGCCGAACCGGACCGACACCTGATCGAAACGCAGTTCGCTCATCGTTGCCCCGTCCGGATCGACTCCGTGCCTGGATGCCGAGCTTGCCAGGCCGCCGAACCCTGCGGGTTCCAGCAGGCCACCTGATGCGCCGGACCGTGACTGACCAAGGCGGGATCCTCGCTCCGGCACCGGTCGGTGGCGAATTCACAGCGAGCCGCAAAGGCGCAGCCACTCGGATAGTGCGCCGGATCGACCGGCCGTCCGGGGATGACCGCCAGCGGTTCGTCCAGCGGAGTGTCGAGATCCGGTACCGCGGCCGACAGCGCGCGGGTGTAGGGATGGCGAGCTCCTGTGTAGAGCTCGCTCGCAGGCAGGTCCTCCACGATTCGTCCGGCATACATCACCAGAACGCGATCGCACACCTGCCCGACGACGGTGATGTCGTGGCTGATCAGCAGCACGGCGACTTCGTTCTCGGTCCGGATCTGTTCGAGCAGTTCCAGCACCTGCCGCTGCACGGTGACGTCAAGCGCGGTGGTCGGCTCGTCGGCGACGATCAGCGCGGGCGTACCCATCAGTCCCATCCCGATCATCGCCCGCTGCCGCATCCCGCCGGAGAACTCGTGCGGATACTGGTGCGCCCGCCGCTCCGGCAGGGGGATCCGGACCGCCCGCAGCCGGTCGACCGCCCGGCTCATCGCCTGGCGCCGGGACATCCCCTGGTGCTCGCGAGCACCTTCGGCGAGCTGGGCCCCGATCCGCATCGTCGGGTTGAACGACGTCATCGGGTCCTGGAAGACCATCGCGAACGACGTACCGAGCAACCGCCGCCGCGCGGCCGCAGTACTGCGAACCGCTGCCCGTCCGAGCAGGGGCGCTCCGAGGAACGACAACTCGGACGCTCGCACCTGGCCGGGTGATTCGATCAATTGGGCGACTGCAAGTGCAGTGAGGCTCTTGCCCGACCCGGACTCGCCGACCACGCCGACGATCTCGCTCCGCCCGATGGTGAAACTGATCCCGCGCACGGGGGTGACCGGCCCGGGGAAGCTGACGTGCAGGTCCTTCACGACCAGCACGGCGTCGTCGTCGACAGCGGCCGCCGGAGCGGTTTCCCCCTGCGGCAACCGCGGCCCCTTCAGTACCGGTACGCCGAAGCCCTTCGCCACGGCCTCTCCGAAGAGATTGAACGCCAGGCCCGCGACGACGACCGCGACTCCCGGTGCCAGTGCCGCGGCGGGATGCACGTAGATGCTGTTGAGGCTCTCGCCCATCAATCGCCCCCAGTCGTAGGCCGGCGGTTGCACACCCAGGCCGAGGAACGACAGGCCGGCGAAGGCGAGCAAGGTGCCGCCGGCACCGATCGTCGCGTTCACCACCAGCGGCTCGGCGATGTTGGGCAGGATGTGCCGCGACAACATCCGGAACCGGCCGACCCCGGCGATCCGCGCGGCGGCGACGAAGTCCCGCTTCTCGATCCCGGCGACCAGAGTCTGGGTCAGCCGCGCGAACGACGGTGCTCCGGCGAACCCGATCGCCAGAACTGCGCCCTTCGCGCCGACTCCGAAGACGACCGCGAAGAACAGGGCGAGCAGTAGCCCGGGGAACGCGACGGCGATGTTCACCACGGCCGTCGCCAGTCGACCGGCGCGTCGACCGAGGACAGTGGGTGCACAGCCGAGCGCGAGTCCGCACACCACCGCGATGGAGGTGGCGATCAGAGCGAGCAGGATCGATGTACGGGAGGCGACCAGTACTCGGTAGAAGATGTCGCGGCCGAGGTTGTCCGTGCCGAGCCAGTGCTTCGCAGAGGTGCCCTCCAGTAGGTGTTCTGTGTCGATCGCGGTCGCCTGATGCGTCCAGAGCAGCGGTGCGACGAGAGCGAGCAGGAGTACTGCGAGGAGGAGCACCCCTGCGCCGGCGCCGACCGGCGTACGTAGTACTGCGATCCAGCGAGCTGTTCTCTTCATCAGCTCTCCCGGATAGTGGATCGGGGGTCCAGCAGGGCGAGGATCACGTCGACTGCCAGGTTCACCAGGAGGACGCCGGCGCCGTAGACGAGTACTACGCCCTGCACCAGCGGGTAGTCCTTGGCCAGGATCGACGACACGATCGTGCTACCCAGTCCTGGCCAGCTGAAGACGTTCTCTACGAGTACTGTGCCGGCGACCATCGCGCCCAGGAGCAGACCGCCGAGGGTGATTGTTGCCGTCACCGCATTGGGCAGCGCGTGCCGTAGATACACAGCAACAGCGGGAAGCCGTTTGGCTCGTGCTGTCCGCAGATAGTCGGTCTGCAGTACTGCGAGCAGCTCGACCCGGCAGATGCGCGCGAGCACCGCAGCCGGCCCGATGGCCAGTGCAAGCACGGGTAGCACGTACGACGAGACGTTGCCGCGGCCGGCGACAGGGAACCAGTGGAGCTTCACTGCGAAGACGTAGACGAGTCCGACTGCCAGGAGGAACTCGGGGATCGCGGCGAGTACCACTGTGGTCGAGGTGAAGCTCAGCTCAGTACGTGGTCGGCGGCCGGCTCGGGTGAGGACGCCCATGGCCAGGCCGAGCGGTAGCGCGATGAGTACGGCGACGACGAAGGCGGCGACGGCGAGTTGGAGCGTGGCGGGCAGGCGATCGCGGATCACGTCGGAGACCGGGAGGCCGGTGGTGATCGACGTACCGAGGTTGCCGGTGAAGAGGTGTTGCAGGAAGTGCAGGTACTGCACCCAGAGCGGGTCGTTGAGGCCCAGGGACTCGCGCTGGGCGTCGACCACGCTCTGTGCAGCCGCGGGGCCGAGTGCGCCGCGCACTGGGTCGCCGGGGATCAGGTGGATCATCAGGAACGCGGCGCTGACCAGTACCAGCACGGACCCGACCAGCCGCCCGAGCCGACGGGCGGCGAACCGCACCCACGGATGGGTACCGAAGCTCGCCGCCGCACCGGAAACGCTCGCCGTCGCCGTCACCGGGTCACCCGATCATCCGGATCGATCCGGGGTCGACGCCGTCGTTCAGTTCGAAGGTCGCGCCCTTGGCGAAGATCGGCACGGTGGAGTTGACGAACGGCACGACGTTGACCTGCTTGAACAACGCGCGCTCGGCCGATGCCCAGTCGCCGCAACCGTCCGCCCCGGCGATCTTCGCCGCCTTGGCGACCGCGGCGTCGTACTCGGGGTTCTTGATCCAGGAGAAGTTGCCCCCACCCGGCGGGGTCGGGCCGGACAGGAAGCTCACGAGCTGGCTGGGCAGCGACGTCGTCAGCGGGATCAGGCCGGTGTGCCAGGTCCCTTGACCGGCAAGGACGACCGTACTGATCTCAGCGGTCGACACGGCCTTGAGCGAGACCTGGACGCCCAGCTCGGTCCACGCCTTCTGCAACAGTTCGGCGCCGGACTGCATGGTCGGCCCGAGGTTGGTCAGGTAGTAGGAGACGAGGGACAGCTTGGTTCCACCCTTCTCACGGATGCCGCCCGCACCCGGTTTCCAGCCGGCCGCGTCGAGAGTCGCCTTGGCCGCGTCGAGATCGTGGCCGGGGAGGTTGCCGGTGACCGTGTCGTCGTTGCACGGGCCGGTCCCCGGCACGGTCATGCTGGTGGTCGGTTTGCCGGTGCCACCGGTGATGACCTTGCCGAGCTGAGCCAGGTCGAGGGCTTGCGTCAACGCCTTGCGGACGGCGAGATCAGCGGTCGGCAGACCCGGCTTCTGGTTGAACCAGAGCTCACCCAGCGGAGTACCCATGCTGCGCGAGAAGACCTTCTGTGCCTCCAGTCGCTGCTTGTCCGGCCCGGAGATGGCCGCGATGTTGACCTGGCCGGCGAGCAGCAGGTTGGCTGCCGTGGTCTCGTTGGCGACGACCTTGAGCACCACCTTGTCCGGCATCCCGGGCTGGTCCGCCTTGAAGTTGCCCACACCCCACGCGTACTCCTTGCGGCGGGTCAGCGTGTAGTGGTCGCCCGGCACGACCTCCGTGACCTTGAACTGGCCGGTCCCGTCCGAGCCCTGCTTGAGCAGCGTGCGGTTCTTCATGCCCTTGCCGCAGACGATGTGCAGACCACCGACGTTGCGGACCAGGAAGGCGTCCGGCGCGGCTGCGGTCACGGTGACCGTGCCGGTCGCGTCGTCGCCGGTCGCCTTGGCTCCGGGTGGTACGAAGACACCGATCCGGGTGGACTTGCTGGCCGGGTTGCCGACGAAGGTGATGTTCTCCGCGACCGTGCTCGCGGTCAGCGGAGTCCCGTCCGCGCAGGTGACGCCCTTGCGGAGCGTGTACTTCGCGGTGGTGGTCGTCCCTTCCCACTTCTCCGCGAGACCCGCCACGTCCTTGCCGCTGCCGTCGATGTTGAGCAGCGAGTCGTAGAGGAAGGCGTCGACCTGCTTCGTGATCGACAGCGAGGTGAACTGCGGATCGAGGTTGCCCGGGTCGGCGTTCAGCGCCATGGTCAGCGTCTGGCCCGCCACCGGCTTGCCCGCACCGGTGGTCTGCTCGCCCGAACTGCAGGCGGACAGGACCAGTCCGGTGGCGAGCGCGCCGGCGACCGCGATGGTGGCTGCGGATCTCATCATCAACTCCTGGAATCAGGTGGTGGCGCGGCGGATGGCGCGGCCGTTGTGCAGGTACAGGGCATGCCCGCTGCCGTCGTCGCCGAGGAAGACCTGCGGCAGGTGCACCCCGTTCTCGGCCTTGACCGCGATCAGGCTCTCCTCGTTGCGGCCGACCAGTTCGACCGGCTCGGGGGCCGGGCCGAGCTCGGCGAAGATTCCCTTCGGTGTCTGGTCGAGCCAGACCTTTCCGTCGTCGTCCTGGCGGATGGTGAAGTCGGCGACCTCGCAGCTGTAGGTGCCGAGCATCCGCTCCGTGTCGATCGGTACCGCGGTGTCGGGTGGCGTGGGGAGCGCGGGCAACTCCAACCCGGCCAGCTCCTTGACCACCTGGCCGACGACGGCCTTGTAGAGCTCGATGGTGTCGCCGCCGTTGGTCAGTACCGTCACCGCCAGGCCGTGCTCGGGAACGATGCGCAGGAAGGCGTTCTGGCCGATGGTCCCGCCGTCGTGGCCGATCACCCTGGTGCCGCCCCAGTCGAAGATCTCCCAGCCGAGCCCCCACGAGTCGCCCATCAACCCGAGGGCCGGAACCTTGACCTGCGGCTCCTGCATCGCCTTGACGCTCGCGGCGCTGAGTACCGCCGTACCGTCTGCTGCCTTGCCTTCGGCGAGGTGCAGGGTGGCGAACGTGAGCAGGTCGCGCGGTCGCATCGCGAGCATCGCGCCGGCCGGCGCCATTCCCCGCGTCATCGCCCAGATCGGCGCGGGTACCGGTGCTTCGTCGGGAGCCGGCCGGAGATGCCCGACCGCGGCACGATGCAGGATCGCCTCGTACGGATCGGTGGCCGCATGCGTCAGGCCGAGCGGGGTGAACAGGTGCTCGCGCAGCACAGCGTCGTACGGCTTGCCACGCAGTACCTCGATCAGGCGGCCGAGGACGACGAAGCCGGCGTTGTTGTAGGAAAACATCTCGCCGGGCGCGAAGAGCTGGCCGACCTCGGCCAGCGTCGGCATGAACTTCTCGACGGCGTCGTCACCCTTGCCGGTCTCGTTGAAGATGTCGCCCTCGAAGCCGGCCTGATGGCTGAGCAGTTGCCGGACGGTGATCGCGGCCGCCGCCTCGTCGTCCTTGAGGACGAACTCGGGCAGGTAGTCGCGGACCGGTTCGTCCAGGTCGACCTTGCCCTCGTCGACGAGTTGCATCACCAGCGTCGTCGTCCACACCTTGGTGATCGAGCCGATCTGGAACACCGTGTCGGCCGTCGTCTCCACACCGGTCGCCTTGCTCAGTACGCCGGCCGCATGGTCGATCACCTCGCCGCCGAACAGCACTGCGACCGCAGTACCGGGGACCTCGTGCTCGGCCAGCAACGCCGGCAGCCGGTCTTGTAGCCACTTTTCGATCTCGCTCAGGGTCGCCATGCACCGACGCTAGGACCCCGACGCCGCCGAGTATTCGTCGCCGCTGACGACTGAGCAGACGTTTTTCGTCCGATCCGATGAAGTCGCCTCGGCGGAGTAATGGGATGGCTCTCCGACCGGCGCGGGTGTGAGGATCTCAGGATGGGTGACGAGGAGAAGCGGTACTGGTATCCGGAGGGGCTTGTCGCGGAGGAGCTGGAGTTCCAGCGGCTCTACGGCCCGGTGGAGCCCGCGACCCGCGAGGAGGCGGCGGAGTTCTTCAACGGCCTCGGCCTGCCGTGGTGGATCGCCGGCGGCTGGGCGATCGAGGCATTCACCGGCGTACCGCGCCACCACGACGACCTCGACGTCTCCTTCTGGCGCCGCCACGTGCCGGACCTGATCCGCCACGCCGAAGGCCGGTACCACGTGTGGTCGGCCGGCAGTGGGTTCCTCTCGCCTTTAAGCGTCGACAAGCCCGAAGTGCCGGACACGGCCGACCAGGTCTGGCTCCGCCAACACGCCCTCGCCCCCTGGAAGTACGACGTCGTGCTGAACCCCGACCGCAACGGCCGCTGGATCTTCCGCCGCGACCCGTCCCTCGACTACGACCTCGACGAGATCACCTGGGTCGCTTCCGACGGCATCCGCTACCTCAACCCGGAGATGGCGCTGGCCTACAAAGCCCGCTCCAACCGCCCCAAGGACCACCAGGACCTGCTCGCCGCCCTCCCACTCCTGTCCCCCGAGAAGCGCACCTGGCTCGCTGACATGGTCCACCACCTGCACCCGGACCACGTCTGGCTGGAGGAGATCCGCGGGGGATGAGCTGTACGGCGGGGTAAGTCCCTGTCGCGCCTCCTACGTCGGCGGCTCGACCCACCCCACCCCGGTCGCGGCTCCTCCGTCGCCGCTCGGACGAAGGCGGGCCGGATGCCTCGGACATTCGCTCGTCGGAGCTCGGACGACGGCGAGCCGGTTCGCTGAGAGAAGTTCGTCGGGGACCAGCCGGATGGGGTGCCCGACACCGAGACTGTGCTGCTCAGACCTCCCCACCTTCGCCGACAACCTCATCCGGAGGCGAGGCGGAAATGCGCAAACCACCGGCGAACCGGGGCCACCTTCGCCTCAGCATCGACCAACGAGCCGCGATGCATGGCGGTTTCGACGAGGGAGCCGCGACCTGGGTGGTGGAGGTTTCGACCGAAGCCCGCGGGGGGCATCCCAGCGAGCACCAGGCCCACCATCGCTTGAGCGGCGACGGAGGAGCCGCGACCCGGGGTGGGGGGTCGAGCGGCCGACGTAGGAGGCGCGACGGGGGACTACACGCCGTACCGGGCGATTTATTCCCGAATTGGCGGGTGGATCGGGAACATCTGTGGGGGACTTACTCTTATGGGTGTTATGAGCTCACCTGCGCGCCGTACGGTCTACCTGGATCATGCCGCGACGACTCCGATGTTGCCCGTGGCGATCGAGGCGATGACCTCGCACCTTGGGCGTACCGGCAACGCGTCGTCGTTGCACGGGTCCGGGCGGGCGGCTCGGCGGACGGTCGAGGAGTCTCGCGAGACGATCGCGGACGCTTTGAGCGCGCAGCCGAGCGAGATCGTGTTCACCTCCGGTGGGACCGAGGCGGACAATCTGGCGCTCAAGGGCCTGTGGTGGGCCCGTCTCGCGGAGAACCCGAAGCGGCGCCGGATTCTGCTCAGCGGGATCGAGCACCACGCCGTGCTGGACCCGGCGATCTGGCTGGCGCAGCACGAGGGCGCCGAGATCGAGTGGCTGCCGGTGGACGAGCTCGGCCGCGTCCGCCCGGACAGTGTCGCCGAGGCGATCGCGAAGGACCCGGAGAGCGTGTCGTTCGTCACGTTGATGATGGCGAACAACGAGGTCGGCACGCTGCAGCCGATCCAGGAGATCGCCGAGCTGGCCAAGTCCCACGACATCCCGATGCACACCGACGCGGTGCAGGCCGTCGGCCAGGTGCCGGTCGACTTCGCCAGTTCAGGCGTCGACGCGATGACCGTTTCGGCGCACAAGCTCGGCGGCCCGTTCGGGATCGGCGCGCTGGTGGTCCGCAAGGAGACGCAGCTGGTGCCGATCGTGCACGGCGGCGGGCAGGAGCGCGACGTACGCTCCGGCACCCTCGACACTCCTGCGACCGCCGGGTTCGCCGTGGCGCTGGAGCACTCGATCAAGCATCAGCAAGAGGAAGCCCAGCGGCTCACCGAGCTGCGCGACGCGCTGATCCGCGGCGTCCTCGACACCGTGCCCGGCGCGAAGCTGTCGGGTGACCCGGTCGGCCGTTTGCCCAACAATGCACACTTGTCGTTCAGCGGCTGCGAGGGTGACTCGCTGTTGCTGCTGCTCGACGCACGCGGGATCGAGGTCTCCACCGGGTCCGCCTGCAACGCCGGGGTCGCCGAGCCGAGCCATGTGTTGCTGGCGATGGGGTACGACGACCAGCGGGCGCGCGGCTCGCTCAGATTCACGCTGGGGCACACCAGCACCCGGGCCGACATCGACGCAGTACTGGACAACATCGGACCGGTCGTCGAGCGGGCGAAGTCCGCAGGTTTGCAGAACGTGGGAAGGAACAACTGATGCGGGTACTCGCAGCCATGTCCGGCGGGGTCGACTCCGCCGTCGCGGCGGCGCGGATGGTCGAGGCCGGGCACGACGTCGTCGGCGTACACCTCGCCCTGAGCCGGAACCCGCAGTCGTACCGCAGTGGCGCGCGCGGCTGCTGCACGATCGAGGACTCCCGCGACGCCCGAAGAGCAGCCGACGTGATCGGCATCCCGTTCTACATCTGGGACATGGCCGAGCGGTTCGCCGCCGACGTGGTGGACGACTTCGTCGCGGAGTACGCGGCCGGCCGTACGCCGAATCCGTGTCTGCGCTGCAACGAGAAGATCAAGTTCAGTGCGGTGCTGGAGCGGGCCCTCGCGCTCGACTTCGACGCCGTTGCCACCGGCCACTACGCGCAGATCGTCGACACTCCGGACGGCCGTGAGCTGCACCGCGCCGTCGACCCGGCCAAGGACCAGTCGTACGTGCTCGGCGTCCTCAACCAGGAGCAGCTCGCGCACGCGTTCTTCCCGCTCGGCGACACCCCGAAGACCGAGATCCGGGCCGAGGCCGAGCGGCGTGGTCTGTCGGTCGCGGCCAAGCCGGACAGCCACGACATCTGTTTCATTGCCGACGGCAACACCGAGGGCTTCCTCAGCAAGCAGCTCGGCGAGGCGCCGGGCGACATCGTCGATGCCCAGGGCAACAAGTTGGGTGAGCACAAGGGCACCCACGGCTTCACGGTCGGCCAGCGCAAGGGCCTGAAGATCGGTACGCCGGCCGCCGACGGCAAGCCCAGGTTCGTCCTGGACATCTCGCCGGTCGATCGCCGGGTCACCGTGGGATCGCGGGCGGAGCTGGCGGTCGAGCGGCTGACCGCGTCCAAGCCGCGCTGGTGTGGTCCGGCACCGACCGAGACCCTGCACGTGAAGGCGCAGCTGCGAGCGCACGGCGAGGAGATCGCTGTCACCGCGCGCGTTGTCGACGACCGGGTGCTGGTCGAGTTCGACGAGCCGGCCGACGCGGTCGCGCCCGGACAGGCCGTCGTCCTGTACGACGGCACGCGGGTGATCGGTTCGGCCACCATCGACTCCGTCGAGCGTGCGACCCAGCACGTCTGACCTGCCCGCCCTAGAGAGGCACACAGTGACCAGTCCGTTCGGCCTTGCCGCGACCACCGGGATGGGCTCACTGCCCGGTGACGACTTCACCGAGTGGACGAAGTACGTGCTGGACGCCGTCACGATCCCGTTCGTGCCGGAGCTTCCTGCACGCCCGTACGGCGACATGCTCAGTCGCTCGATGGCCCTGCTGCTGGAGCTCGCAGGCGACCTGCAGCCCGCGGGCTGGCGATTGACCGGGGGCAGCGATCCGCGCGCGAGCATGGACCAGCGCAGGGCCCGGTCGCTGCTGCAGCAGGACCTGGACACTCTCGAAGAGGTTGCCGACGGCTACACCGGGCCGCTGAAGATCCAGAGCACCGGTCCGTGGACGCTGGCCGCGACAGTAGAACTACCGCGTGGCGACAAGGTGCTGGCCGACCACGGTGCTCGCCGTGACCTGGCAGAGGGGCTGGCTCACGGTTTGGAGCAGCACGTTGCCGAGGTACGCCGACGCGTGCCGGGTGCTGACCTCGTCGTACAGCTGGATGAGCCGGCGCTCCCCGCAGTACTGGCTGGTGCTGTTCCGACAGCTAGTGGGTGGAGCAAGCACCGCTCTGTCGACGGACCGGATGCTGTGGAGCTACTGAGCCAGGTGATCGAGGCAGTAGCGCCTGCGATCACCTTGGTGCACTGCTGCGCGGCACGGCCGCCTATCGAGGTGTTCCGCAAGGCTGGGGCCGGGGGAGTGGCAGTAGACGTTGCCCAGCTCACCGAAGCCGCCTGGGAGCAGATCGCCCTCGCAGTAGAGGCCGGCACTGTCCTGTACGCCGGTGTGGTGCCCACGACTGGACCGATCCCCAACCAGGAGCAGGCGGCGACAACCCTCGTACGCCGGTGGCGCGAGCTCGGCCTCGACCCGGAACTTCTCAAACAGGTCGTGATCACGCCGGGCTGCGGGCTGGCCGGATCCCCCTCCCGCGCCGACGCCCAGGCCCGCCTCGAACTCCTCCGCAAAACCGCAGAAGTGGTCGGCGAGAAAGCCGAGGAGTGATCCCGGGTTCTGTCGGTCGCCACCCTCTACTCTCCGCTTTCCTTCCTTCCCGTCAGCTTTTCCGGGTTGTGCAGATGCCGGATTCTGTCGGTCGCCACCGGTAGATTCTGGGTATGAGCGAGGAGATCCCCGACACCACAGCCGCCGATCAGCTCGCCCCGCCCGCCGAGGTGCGGGAGCGGCATGCCGCGCTGAGCCGGGAGATCGAGGAGCACCGCTTCCGGTACTACATGGCCACCTCGACCATCTCCGACGCCGACTTCGACGCGCTGATGCACGAGCTGGAGGCGATCGAGGAGCAGTACGCCGAGCTCCGGACGCCGGACTCGCCGACCCAGAAGGTCGGCGTGCCGATCTCGACCTTGTTCACCGCGGTCGAGCACCCGCAGCGGATGGAGAGCCTGGGCAACGCGTTCTCGGCCGAGCAGATGGAGGCCTGGGCGAAGCGGCTGGAGCGCGAGGTCACGGTCAAGCAGATCGAGGAGAGCGGGTTCCTCTGCGAGCTGAAGGTGGACGGACTGGCGCTCGACCTGGTCTACGAGAACGGCCGGCTCGTCAGCGGCGCCACCCGCGGCGACGGCCGCACGGGCGAGGACATCACCCTGAACGCCCGCACCATCGACTCCATCCCGAACGAGCTGAAGACCGACAAGCCACCCGCGTTTCTGGAGGTCCGCGGCGAGGTCTACTTCCGCGTCGAGGACTTCACCGAGCTGAACGCTCAACTGGTCGAAGCCGGCAAGGACCCGTTCTCCAACCCCCGCAACAGCGCGGCCGGATCGCTACGGCAGAAGGACCCACGTGTCTCCGCGAGCCGCCCGCTGCGCTTCGTCGTGCACGGTCTCGGCAAGGTCGAGGGTTACCACGTCACCCGGCTTTCCGAGGCGTACGAGCAGCTGAAGGAGTGGGGCCTCCCCGTCAGCGACCGGGCCCGCCGCGTCGCCACCCTCGACGAGGTGAACGAGTTCATCGCGTACTACGGCGAGAACCGGCACTCCGTCGACCACGAGATCGACGGCGTCGTCGTCAAGGTGGACGAGGTCGACCTGCAGCGCGCACTCGGCTCGACCTCGAGCGCCCCGCGCTGGGCGATCGCGTACAAGTACCCGCCGGAAGAGGTCACCACCAAACTGCTCGCGATCGAGGTGAATGTCGGCCGCACCGGTCGCGTCACGCCGTACGGGGTGATGGAGCCGGTTCGCGTCGCGGGGTCGACCGTGGAGTTCGCGACGCTGCACAACGCCAAGGAAGTCGAGCGCAAGGGCGTCTACCCGGGCGACACCGTCGTACTGCGGAAGGCCGGCGACGTGATCCCCGAGATTCTCGGGCCGGTGATCGACCTGCGGCCGGACGACGCGCAGCCCTGGGTGATGCCGACCGAATGCCCGTCCTGCGGGACGACGCTGCGGCCCATGAAGGAAGGGGACATCGACATTCGCTGTCCCAACTCCCAGTCCTGCCCCGCCCAGTTGCGCGAGCGGCTGTTCCACCTGGCCGGTCGGTCGGCCTTCGACATCGAGGTGCTCGGCTTCAAGGCCGCGGACGCCTTGATCAGCAGCGGTTTGATCGTCGACGAGGGCGACCTGTTCGACCTGAGCGAGGAAGACCTGGTCAGCAGTTCGTTCTTCACCACCAAGGCCGGCGCACTGTCCGCCAACGCGCAGAAGCTGCTCGCGAATCTCGAGCAGGCCAAGACCCAGCAGTTGTCCCGCGGTCTGGTGGCTCTATCGATCCGTCACGTCGGCCCGACCGCGGCGGCAGCGCTGGCCGCGGCGTACGACGACATCGACGCGATCGAGGCGGCCACCGAGGAGGAGCTGTCCGAGATCGAGGGCGTCGGGCCGACCATCGCGCACGCGGTGATCGAGTGGTTCGCCGTCGACTGGCACCAGGCGATCGTGCGCAAATGGAAGGCGGCCGGCGTCCAGCTTCGCCAGGAGCGCACCGGTCCCGTTGTCGAGCAGACCCTGACCGGCCAGTCGGTCGTCGTCACCGGCACCGTCGAGGGGTACAGCCGCGACGAGGCGACCGAGGCGATCGTGTCCCGTGGCGGCAAGGCGGCCAGTTCGGTGTCGAAGAAGACGTCGTTCGTGGTGGTCGGCGACTCGCCGGGATCCAAGTACGACAAGGCTGTTCAGCTCGGGGTGCCGATCCTGGACGCGGCCGGATTCCAGGTGCTGCTGGACGACGGGCCGGAGGCCGCGAGCGCGATGGCGACCAACGCGGAGCCCGGCGACGCGTAGTACGGATGTCCCGACTGGCGATATTCGATGGAGCCGGGCGACGACTTGATCCGTCGGACTGTTAGTTTGCACCGTCTACCAGTGGGTTCAAAGGAGCGATTATGACGACGCCGCCACAGGGACCGTGGGGTCCTGGGCAGCCGGGGGGCCAGCCGGGCGGGCAGCAAGGGGGACAACCGGGACAGGGTGGGTGGGGCCAGCAACAGCCTCCCCAGGGCGGTGGCTGGGGCCAGCGTCCTCCTGCGCAGCAACCGCCCCAGCAGCCTCCGGCACCGCCGCAGCAGGGTCAACCTCCGCAGCAGGGCTGGGGACAGCAGCCTGGGCAAGGCCAGCCCGGACAGTCCGCGCCGGGTGGCTGGGGTCAGCAGCAGCAGCCCCCGCAGCAGGGCGGCTACCAGCAGCAGCCGTGGAGCCAGAACAAGCCTGGCCAGCAGCCCGGCTGGCAGCAGCAGCACGCCCAGCAGCCTTGGCAGCCCGGTGGACCGGGCGGTAAGGGCCCGGGTGGCGGCGGCTTCGGCAAGGACAAGATGCCGCTGTTCATCGGCGGTGGCGTGGTCGGTGTCGTGCTGATCGGCCTGCTCGTCTTCCTCGGCGTCAAGGCGCTCGGCGGCGACGACAAGAAGGAAGCCGACCCGCCGGCCCCGACCACCAGCACCCAGCCGACGGATGCCCCGACGACTCCTGGTGGCGACGAGACGACCGCGCCGACCAACGGCGAGCTCGGCAACGCGACCGGCCAGGCGAAGACCGCGACCGAGAAGCTGCAGGCCGCCGGCTTCGGCTGCAGCGACCTGTTCAACGGCCCGCAGGGCGCGCATCGCGGCTGCTTCAAGTACGACGGCGCGAAGTCGGCCGAGGTCATCTTCCAGTTCCAGTCCGACGGCACGATCATCGGCGTCAAGATCCGGTCCGAGGACAACGACAACGTCAACAACGCGGCCGTCACCTTCGACGCGGCGCTGCAGGCGATCGGCAACGACACCTTCGGTGGTAGCGAGGTGGCGAAGGTCCAGCAGGCGGTGAAGACCGGTCAGAAGCGGACCAAGGTCGGCAGCACCTGGGGCGAGTTCGAGCTCACCAACTACGGCGACGACCTGCAGATGTCCGGTGGCAAGTCCGGCTCCGACTCGTTCGAGATGCCGCGCAAGCAGTTCCAGATCACCGAGGCGCAGCTGAACGCGGCGCTGAAGGCGAAGAAGTACACCTGCACCTCGCTGTGCAAGAAGACGGTCGGGAAGTACGGCTCGCAGCTGATCGACGGCTACGGCAGCAGCAACGGCGGCCTGAGCTCGTTCGACATCCGGGTCAGCGGTGACCCCAACGACGTCAAGGCGGCGATGCCGGGTGCGATCGCGGACGGGTTCGGCATCCTGAAGGGCCCGGACGTCGAGGCGCTGAAGTCGTACGTGACCTCGCACAGCGACGGCAAGTCGTACGCCGGGTACGTGTCCGGCTGGCGGGTCGAGATCACCGGCGACACCTCCGACTCCGACTACGGTTCGCGGACGGTCTCCATCCGGTACGAGTCCTTCTACGTGTGAGTACTGTGGAAGGACAGGCGCCGACCAGACCAGAGGTGCGATGAAGTTCGAGCGGGAGTCGCGGGAAGCCCGTCAGGTGTCGAAACCGCCACCCGAGGCGATGCAGCGGGTGGACGGCGGCGGCGCCTGGGGGCCGACCCAGTTCGACCTGCCCGAGCCCGGCGGCAAGAACACGCAGGCGATCACGATCGTGGTCCTGATCGGCGTCGTGATCCTGCTCGTGCTGGCCGGCCTGTGGACGCTGGCGTACTACAAGTTCCTCTGAGTCACCGAACGCGCAAGAGCCGCCCTGTCCGGGAGTCCCGGGCAGGGCGGCTCTTTTCGGTACTACGGGTCGCGGGCTGGCCGCCGTACGGAACTACAGGTCGCGGGCTGGCCGCAGTACGGAGGGCTCTGGCTGCGTGGCTTGGCGTCAGGCGGTGGCGCGGATGGTGACGGCGAGGCTCGCCAGGTAGCTCAGCCGGGCGACCTCCGAGCCGAGGAACTCCGGTCCACCGCGGCGGCCGATCACCAGCACCCGGCGGTCGGACTCCAGCGGCGCGGCCACCAGCACGGACTCCGAGAGACCCTGGTGGCTCGGTGCGGCCAGCGTGGTCGCCTTCTCCAGCGGGAGCCACTGGTTGACCAGGTCGCCGAACTCCGGCGTCGCGCTCGTCTCCAGCGCGACCTTGATCTCGCTGCCGGTGCCGTCCAGCAAGGCGGCCCAGTCGGCGTGCAGCACCGACGGCGCCTGCTCGACCAGGATGTCGACCGCCTCGGCCGGCGCGGACGTCATCTGCTCGACGGCCTCCAGGTCCATGTGCAGGCCGCCACCCGCGCCGTAGCGGGAGAACCAGATCACCTCGACGTCGGGCACGCTGTTGCAGGCCGAGACCAGCCGGTCGGGCAGCACACCCGGTGGCAGGTCGACCACGATGTCGTCGACGGCGGTGCCGTTCTCTCGGCGGTGTTCGACGATCTCGATGGCGTGGATGTCGGCGTTCACCTCGCCGAGGGCCGTTGCCACGGTGCCCAGCGAACCGGGACGGTCCGGGATGATCAATCGCAGCAAGAACACCGAACGATCATCTCCCAGCCGATTACCACGCAAGTTACGCCCTGTCGCGGCCAATGTTACAGAGCGGAACCCGAAGACACGCCCGGCCTCTCACTTTCTGGTCCGAACTCACTTGTCCACAGGGTCCGGGATATAGGGGGCGAGGAGGTGCGAGTGGCCCACTAGGATGGCCCGGTCGGACTGAACCAGAGGTCCGGCCATCCTGCGAGACCATTGGATCCCTTTCATGCCATCGATTACCCGCGAAGAGGTCGCCCACCTGGCGCGACTGGCGCGGATCGAGCTCTCCGACGACGAGCTCGACCACCTCGCACCGCAGCTCGACCAGATCATCGGCCTGGTCGCGCAGGTCAGCGACGTGGCCGCGGAGGACATCCCGCCGACTTCGCACGCGTTGCCGCTGAGCAACGTGATGCGCAAGGACGAGAACGTGCCCTGCCTGACGCCGGAGCAGGCGCTGTCCGGCGCCCCGGCCGCCGAGGAGCAGCGTTTCCGGGTGCCGCGGATCCTGAGCGAGGAGGCGTGATGAGCGAGCTGACCCGCAAGACCGCTGCTGAGCTGTCGGAGCTGATGGCGTCCGGTGAGACGAGTTCGATCGAGATCACCCAGGCCCACCTGGACCGGATCTCCGCGACCGACACCGCCGTGCACGCGTTCCTGCACGTCGACACCGAGGGCGCGCTGGCGCAGGCGGCTGCTGTCGACAAGCGCCGCGCTGCCGGTGAGAAGCTCGGCCCGCTGGCCGGCGTACCGCTGGCGCTGAAGGACGTGCTGACCCAGGACGGCGTACCGACGACCGCCGGCTCGCGGATCCTCGAGGGCTGGAAGCCGCCGTACGACTCGACCGTGGTCAGTCGGCTGAAGGCGGCCGGCATCGTGATCCTTGGCAAGACCAACATGGACGAGTTCGCCATGGGCTCGTCGACCGAGAACTCGGCGTACGGACCGACCCACAACCCGTGGGACCTCGCACGCATCCCCGGTGGCTCTGGTGGTGGCTCGTCGGCCGCCATCTCGGCGTACCAGGCACCCCTCGCGATCGGTACCGACACGGGTGGCTCGATCCGCCAGCCGGCCGCCTTCACCGGCACGGTCGGCGTCAAGCCCACGTACGGCGGTACGTCGCGGTACGGGCTGATCGCGCTCGCTTCCAGCCTGGACACTCCCGGCCCGTGTGCCCGGACCACTCTCGACGCGGCGCTGCTGCACGAGGTGATCGCCGGCCACGACAAGATGGACTCCACCTCGATCGACCAGCCGGTGCCGCCGGTGGTCGAGGCGGCTCGCCGCGGTGACGTGAACGGGCTGCGGATCGGTGTCGTCAAGGAGCTCGGCGGCGAGGGGTACCAACCCGGCGTCGAGGCCCGCTTCCACGAGGCGGTCGAGCTGCTCACCAAGCTCGGCGCCGAGGTGGTCGAGGTGTCCTGTCCGCACTTCCAGTACGCGCTTCCGGCGTACTACCTGATCCTGCCGAGCGAGGCCTCGTCCAACCTGGCCAAGTTCGACGCGATGCGGTTCGGCCTGCGGGTCGGCGACGACGGCGAGAACGATGCCGAGCAGGTGATGAGGCTGACCCGCGAGGCCGGCTTCGGCGACGAGGTGAAACGCCGCATCATGCTCGGGACGCACGCGCTGTCCAGCGGGTACTACGACGCGTACTACGGCCAGGCGCAGAAGGTGCGCACGTTGATCGCGCGCGACTTCGCCAATGCCTACGAGCATGTCGACGTGCTCGTCTCGCCCGCGACGCCGACGACCGCGTTCGCGATCGGCGACCGGGTGAACGACCCGATCGCCATGTACAAGAACGACCTCTGCACGATCCCGTCGAACCTGGCCGGCAACGCGGCGGCCTCGTTCCCGGCCGGCCTGGCCGACGAGGACGGGCTGCCGGTCGGCTTCCACGTGATGGCGCCGGTGATGCGCGACGACCTGCTCTACCAGGTCGGCGCCGCGCTGGAGTCCGCGCTGGCCGACCAGTGGGGTGGCGTGCTGATGTCGAAGGCTCCGGAGCTGGAGGTCACCCGATGACTGTCGTTGCCGATGTGCTGCCGATCGACGAGGCGCTGGCGCAGTACGACCCGGTGATGGGCCTCGAGGTCCACGTCGAGCTGAACACGAAGTCGAAGATGTTCTGCGGTTGCCCGACCGAGTTCGGCGCCGAGCCGAACACGCAGACCTGCCCGGTCTGCCTCGGCCTGCCCGGCGCGCTGCCGGTCGTCAACGCGGTCGGCGTCGAGTCCGCCATCAAGATCGGGCTCGCGCTGAACTGCGAGATCGCCGAGTGGTGCCGGTTCGCCCGGAAGAACTACTTCTACCCGGACATGCCGAAGAACTTCCAGACCTCGCAGTACGACGAGCCGATCGCCTTCAACGGGTGGACCGACGTCGTGGTCGACGGCGAGACGTACCGGATCGAGATCGAGCGCGCGCACATGGAGGAGGACACCGGCAAGTCCCTCCACGTCGGTGGCGCGACCGGCCGCATCCACGGTGCGTCGCACTCGCTGGTCGACTACAACCGGGCCGGGATCCCGCTGATCGAGATCGTCACCAAGACGATCGAGGTGCCGGGGGAGAAGGCGCCCGCCGTAGCGCGTGCGCTGGTGAGTCAGCTGCGCGACCTGCTGCTGTCGATCGGCGTCTCCGACGTACGGATGGACCAGGGCTCGCTGCGGTGCGACGCCAACGTGTCGCTCAAGCCCAAGGGCTCGTCCACGCTCGGTACCCGGACCGAGACCAAGAACGTGAACTCGTTCCGCTCGGTCGAGCGCGCGATCACCTACGAGATCACCCGGCAGGCGGCAATCCTGTCGGCCGGCGGGAAGATCCTGCAGGAGACGCGGCACTGGCACGAGGACACCGGCATCACCACGTCGGGACGGGAGAAGTCCGACGCGGACGACTACCGGTACTTCCCCGAGCCCGACCTGGTCCCGATCGCGCCCTCGCGCGAATGGGTCGAGTCGTTGCGCGCAACGTTGCCTGAGGCACCTTCTTTGCGGCGCGCGCGGCTGCAGACCGAGTGGGGCTTCACCGACCCGGAGATGCGCGACGTCATCAACGGCGGCGCGCTGGAGTACATCGTTCGTACCGTCGAGCTCGGCGTCGACGCCCCCGCCGCGAAAAAGTGGTGGCTGGGCGAACTGGCCCGCGCCGCCAACGAGAGCGGCAAGGACCTCGGCGACCTGGGCGTCGGCCCGGCCGAGGTGGCCGAGGTACAGAAGCTCGTCGACGACGGCGCGCTGAACGACAAGCTCGCCCGCCAGGTCTTCGACGGCCTGGTCAAGGGCGAAGGCACTCCCGCCGAGATCATGGCGGCCCGCGGCCTAGCCCTGGTCTCCGACGACTCGGCGTTGATCGAGGCAATCGACCGCGCCATCGCGGCCAACCCCGACGTCGTCGAAAAGGTCAACTCCGGCAAACCCGCCGCCGCCGGCGCTCTCATCGGCGCAGTCATGAAAGACATGCGAGGCCAAGCAGACGCCGCCAAGGTCCGAGAACTCCTGAACACCAAACTCGGCATCTAGCAACTGACTGAGCCCGGGGCCTCCACACCCCGGGCTCAGCTCGCACTACCCCCACGCAGCCCCTGGCCGCTTGTGGTGGGTCCAGTTATCGCGCCATGTCTACGCCACCGGTCGGCTACCACCTCGTCGTACACCACTCTGCCGGGGGCGCAACGCCGGACCGATGACCAGGCCGATCGGCGCGATGTTCAGCAACAGCTGCGTCCCCCGGGACCGCCTGCCCCCGCCGCCCCCTGGGAGTCGTCACAAGCCCACCACCCGGGAGGCCCACCGCCTTATCACCTCGCCGCCTTCCGATCCGCAACTCCCACCCGCTCTCCGGAGACCCACGCCGACCTGCCCGGACTCTCGACCCGTCTGGCGCGAGGCCATCGGCCCCAGCACCCGGCACCCAGCACCCAGCACACCGCGATCTACCGAACGGCGTGCCTCGTGCGAACCTCCACAAAGCGCTCATTCTGTCCACAACTCGACTGTTGCTGTGGACAACTCAGCTCTTCTCGACGACCGTGAATCTCCTTGTAAATAAGGGTTCTGGCATCAGAAACTGTCGGTGGCCGCGTCTAGGCTAAGGGTTATGGAAGTCCAGGTCCTGCAGCGTCCTTGCATGATGAGTGGCGAGCAAGCAGTCGCCACTCTCGATGCGCTGCACGCCGAGATCGCGCGCCTGCAGACCTACAGCCTGGAAGTCATCGCCCGCCTCGACGACACCGGCCACACCAAAACCTCCACCGGCCAAGACACCGCCCGGTTCCTCTCCACCCGCTACCGCCGCAACCTGTACGCCGTACGCCACGACCTCGCCCTGGCCAACGCCCTCCCGAAGTACCCAGCCGTCACCGCCGCCCTCCCCAACCCCTACGCCCCACCCGGCCCCAACCCCACCGTCCAATACACCGCCCCGGACGCACCTACCAAGCCAACAGACACCACCGCTACCGCAGAGCGCCTCGCTCCCGACGCAGCCGCCGAGCGCACCAACGCCACCGCTGCCGCAGAGCGCCTCGGTCCCGACGCATCCGGCGAGCACAGCAACACCGCAGCTGCAGAGCAGACCAACGCCACCGTGCCCGCGGAGTACCTCGGCCTCGGCGCAGCTACCGAGCAGACCGACGCCACCGCTGCTGCAGAGCGCCTCGGCCTTGACGCAGCTGGCGACCTCATCAACACTGACGCGGCCGCCGAGCAGATTGCTTCCGACGCGGCCGCTGGGTGCACCGACAGTGTTGCTGCCGGTGATGGTGAAGGGGGCGACGAAGGCGGGGGTGGTCGGGTGTTGCTGCCGGTGTTGCTGCACCCGGAGCAGGCCGAGGCGATCGTGTCGGGGCTGGAAGCGATCCCGACCGCCGCCATGGTCCCGGTCGAAGATCTGCGAGTCGCCGAGGAACAACTGGTGGAAGCGGCCCGGCACCTCGCGCCGGCCGACTTGAAGCGTCTGGCGCGGCAGGCTCGCGACGTACTGGACACCGACGGCCCCGAACCAGCCGAACAGGCCGCCGCCCGCCGCGAAGCCCTGCGTCTGGTCAACGCCGACCACGGCGTGAAGTTCTCCGGCTTCCTCGCCAACGACAACGCCGAACTGTTCCGCTCACTGATCGAGGCCGCCGCCAAACCCCACAAGACCCCCGACGGCAAGCCCGACCCTCGACCGCGCGACAAGCGCCACGCTGACGCCCTCACCCAGGTCCTCACCAGCGCCGCCGCAGCCGGAGACCTGCCCGCACACGGCGGAGTGAAGCCCCACATCACCGTCACCATCGACTACACCGACCTGAAAACTGCTGGCCGTGACGCGACCGGCGACCTCCAGTTCGGCGACAGCCTGTCCGCCGCCGCGGTCCGCCGCCTCGCCTGCGACGCCGGCGTCCTCCCCGTCGTCCTCGGATCAGCCTCCGAACCCCTCGACGTCGGCCGCGAACAGCGCTACGTCACCAAAGCGATCCGCCAGGCCCTGAACCGCCGCGACAAAGGCTGCGTCGTCTGCGGCGCGCCACCGCGCTACTGCCACGCCCACCACATCGTGCATTGGATCGACGGCGGCGCGACCTCGCTGGAAAACCTCGCACTGTTCTGCGGCACCGACCACATCGCCGTCCACGCCGGCATCTACACCGTCACCATCATCAACGGCACCGCCCACGTCACCCGCCCCACCTGGGCCAACCCACCCCGAAACCCACCCTCCATCCCAGGCATCACCCGCCACTTCAATCCAGCCGCCTCTCATACCGCCACCACCGCAGACGCCACAACCACGACAAGCACTACAACCAAGTCACCCCAACCCACCGGCACCGACCAGCAGCCCGGTGCCGAAACCAACGCGCCCCAACTCACCGGCATCGACGGCGCGCCCACTGACGAAGCCACAGCGCCCCAACTCACCGGCATCGACGGCGCGCCCACTGACGAAGCCACAGCGCCCAAACTCACCGGCACAGACGGCGCGCCCTGGCCCGGCACCCCCAGCCGGACCCTCCGCCCAGCACGCGCCTTCCCCCTGTTCGGCGACCCACCGCCTCTCACCACCAGCCGCCCACCCGACTTCGACCCCTGGGCCCCCGAAACCCTCGACACCGGATAGCCCCGATCCGGCCACCTCGGCCGCCCGGTCATCGCGCCACTGTCCACAAGCGGAGCTCATCCAGCACCACGAGATGCATCCGCCGATCCCGCACGACCTGCGAACAGACACCCAGATCGCCAGCTCCGCGCCCATGCCGCTCGGCACCCGCCGACAGCCACGCATCCCGCGGCTGGCACCCTGCACGCAGCTACGCCTGCTGGGCTGGCGCACCGCCGACAGCTGCGCGTCCTGCCGCCAGCGACCCGCCACAGCCATGGGCTGAGCGGTGCGCACGCGCGCTGGCCGCGTGCAGCGCTGCCTGGGCCCCCTTTGCATCAGCTGCGTGGGACATAGATCGAGCCCCGCACCAGCGCTGCCCGATTCGGTCACCACCGCCCACAGCTATGCGCTGCGCGGTGCGCACGCGCGCTGGCCGCGTGCAGCGCTGCCTGGGCACCCTTCGCACCAGCTGCGTGGGACCCCGCGCCAGCCCTGCCCGGTTCGGCCACCACCGCACACAGCTGTGCGCTGCGCCTGCCGGGCACCCGGCATCTCCTGCGTCGGTACCACCGTCCGCGCGGAGTCTCCGCTCTGGCGTTGCGGCTCGTGTGAGGGTGGGGTTGCTGGTGGTCGGTGTTTGCCGGTGCCGGGTTGTGGTGTGGTGTCGCGCGACTCCGTGGCGGCCGCGCACCCTGCGTTGGCGCTGCCGCTCGCGGGGTGCCGCCGCTCATGCGCTGCGGCTCGTGCGAGCGTGCCGGGTTGCTGGTGGTGGATGTTTGCGGTGCGAGGTTGCGATGGCGTGGTTGTCGCCGCGCAGCCTGCGTTGGTGGTGCGGGTTGGTGGTGGGCGTCTGCCGATGTGAGGTCACGGTGTTGTACGACGGTGTGGTGGCGGCCACGCAGCGTGCGTCGCAGTTGCCCGTCCGGTGGTGCCGCTGCTGCGTTGTGCTCGTGAAAGTGCGGGGGTGCGGGTTGGTGGTGGTTGGGGTTTGGCGATGTGAGGTCACGGTGTTGTACGGCGGTGTGGTGGCGGCTACGCGGCGTGCGTCGAGTCGCCCGTCCGGTGGTGCCGCTGCTGCGTTGTGCTCGTGAAAGTGCCGGGTGCTGGTGGTGGTGGGCGTTTGGCGATGTGGGGTCACGGTGTTGTACGACGGTGTGGTGGCGGCCACGCAGTGTGCATCGCAGTTGCCCGCCTGGTGCTGCCGCTGCGGCGTTGCGCTCGTGAAAGTACGGGGTGCGGGTTGGTGGTGCGCGTTTGCTGATGCGAGGTCGCGGTGTTGTACGACGGTGTGGTGGCGGCCACGTAGCGTGCGTCGCAGTTGCCCGCCTGGTGGTGCCGCTGCTGCGTTGCGCTCGTGAAGGTGCGGGGGTGCTGATGGTGGGGTTTGCAGATGTCTGCGCCCGGCTGCGTCCGTTCCCGGAGGCCAGGTTCGCTGGTGCGTTCGCGGCGGGTGCGAGGGGCCGAGGGGCGGGTTGTGGGTGGGGTCGGTGACTGTGCCCGGCGTTTCCTGCGGTCGGTCTAGTCGGTGTGTTGGCGTCGTGTGCGTCGCGGGGGCTGGTCGCGACGAGGAGGGGCCTGCTGGTGGCTTCGGTTGTTGGCCTTGGGGATCAAGCCGGGTGGAGGTCTCTGATCGGCAAGCCGTGGTTGGTGTGTAGGCGGGCGGCTACCAGGGAGCGGTGGCAAGCTTCTGCGTCTCGTTCGACGCAGAAGAGGGCTGTCGTTGAGGTGGGTGGGAGTTGTGTGAGTAGTGCGTCGAGGTCGAAGGGGTCGAGGATTTCGTGGGTGTAGCGGGCGGCGAAGTTCGGGGCGAGTTCGGTGCGGTTGCGTTTGCCTACGTGCTGCCGGTCGTCCTCGCGGTACTGGAGTTGGCGCAGTTCGGTTGTCGGCGCCAACTCCTTCACGTGCCGGTATTCGATGGCCGCGTCGGCCAGCAGGCGTTGGAGCCGCGTCGAGTTCGCCCAGGAGTACTCAGGGCCCCGTACGCCGCGGCGCTGGCGGAGGTCGAGTAGCAGGCCCACGCCGGCGTCGGTGAGACTCTCGACGAACGTCGCGGCCGTGAAACCGTAGACGCCGATCGTCACCACGGAAAGCAACGGGAACCTCCTGCCTGCGGCTCGTACCAGTTCACCACGGTCACGCGACGGCGGTTCCTTCGAGTTCGACCATCAGGGTCGGGATCGCCAACCGTGTCACCCCCAGCATCGTGGTGGGCGGTGCTACGCCGGCCGCGCTCAACCGCGACGCCAGTACGCCGTAGTGCTGGAAGAGGAGATCGACGTCGGTGGTGTACACGTTGAGCCGGACGAGATTCACCAGCGACATCCCGGCCTCGGCGAGTACGGCTTCCACGTTGTCGAGGCTGAGCGACACCTGGGCCGCCATGTCGTCGGCGTACTGAGGCCGGCCGTCGCCGCTCATCGCGGTCTGCCCGGCAAGATAGAGGGTCTGGGTGTGCCCCGAGACGAGCTCGCCTTGGTGATACCCCAGCTGCGCCGACCACTGCCACGGGTTGACCGCACTTCGTTCCATCGCCACATCGGCTCCGTTCGATTCATTGAGAGAGAGTTCGTACGCCGGTCGGCTCGACCGCCGGCCTCGACGACAACCCTGGCAATGAATCACGACATCCTCTGTCGTGTATTTCTGTAGAGTTCGCGCATGCGCGCCGACCGGTTGGTCTCGCTGGTGTTGCTGCTTCGCCAGCGCGGCCGGCTTTCCGCGGACACCCTCGCCCGGGAGTTGGAGGTGTCCACCCGCACCGTCCTGCGCGACATCGATGCGCTGTCCGCGGCCGGCGTCCCGGTCTACGCCGAACGCGGCCGGCACGGCGGGTTCGCGTTGTTGCCCGGCTTCCGGACCGAGCTCACGGGACTGAACCACGAAGAAGCGCTCGCCCTGCTGATCGCGGGATCGCGACGCGGCGCGCAGGCGTTCGGCCTCGGATCGGCGCTCGCTTCGGCCATGCTCAAGGTGGCCGACGCGCTCCCCGAAAGCTCTCGGGACTCCGCAGCCGACGCCGTACAGCGGTTGCTCATCGACCCGGAAACCGACCTCCTCTCGCGCCGGCAGCTCACCGAAGAGGCGCCCGACGCAGTGGTGGCCGAGGTACGGCGCGCAGTACTCGCTGGACGCAAGCTGCGCATCCACTACGCGGCCCTCGGGCAAGAGCCGAAGTGGCGCACGGTGGATCCGATCGGCCTGGTCACCGTACGAGAGCAGGGCTACCTGCTGGCCGCACGAGGAGGCGAGGACCGCACGTACCGGCTGTCGCGGATCTCGGCCGCCGAGCAGCTCGACGAAACAGCCCAACGACCGAACCAGGTCGACCTGGACCGGGCCTGGCAGGAACGCAGTGTGCGATTCCGGACCGGAGGGGATCAGGTCACAGTGCTGGCAAGAGTGCACCCGAAGCGCCGGGAGGAGCTGGTCAGCACAGCGCTGGCGGTCCTCGCCGAAGTCGAAGAGACCGACGGCTGGCTACGGATGGAGCTCACTTTCCAGGACCAGCGGCACGCCGAGTGGGCGCTCTGGCAGCTTGCCACCAACGCGGAAGCGCTGTCCCCGCAGTGGTTGCGCAGCTCTCTGCGCGACCGCGCCGCCGCGATCGCTTCCTGCTACGAGCGTCACCCTGAAAGTTGACCCGCGTTACCGGACGCGGCGTTTCGCTTTTGCCGGGAGCTGGTACTAGTGGAGGGTCCGGTTCGGTTTGCGTTGGAAGGGAATGTCTTGCGGCCTGGGGTTGAGGTATTGGTTCACGACACGGTGATTGTCTCCGCGGCGAGTTACCGGGAGGCACAGGAGACGGTCGGGATTCTGCGATCGTCCGGGATGGGCCGGGACAGCCTGGCCATCGTCGGCGCCGAGCTCGTCCTGACCGAGAGACCTCGTATCTCGACCGCGCGGCTCGCCGCCAAGAATGCGGGCACCGGCCTCGCTGCCGGTCTGCTGGCGGCTGTCTTCGTGACGCTGGTCGCCGACACCAATCTGAGCGGGCTCGCCGTGCTGCTCTGGGGCGCGGTGTACGGCGTACTGGTCGGCGGCCTCATCGGTCTGTTCCGCGGCCTGATCCACAATCGCCCGGATGCCGTCTTCACCGACTTGCTCCCGGCCCGCTACGAGGTCCGCGCCACAGCCGCGGACGCCTCAGTAGCCCGAGCACTCCTCGACCGGCAGAACACCAGCACACCGGAATCGCAGGATCCAGGTCTGTCCAACGCTGCCTGATCCGCTGGCGGTCACTGACTGATCGTGACTCGGAGGATGCGGTCGTCGCCGGGTTTGGGGGTGCCTCGGCCGTCGGTGTTCGAGGTGGTCAGCCACAGGGAGCCGTCGGGGGCGGCTTCGACGGTGCGCAGGCGGCCGAACTGCTTGGTGAAGAAGGCGACCGGTTCACCCGTACGCCGACCGTCGGCGACCGGGATCGCCCAGAGCCGCGCGCCGCGGAGGCCGGCCATGAAGATGTGGCCCTGAGCGAACGTAATTCCCGACGGCGACGCGTCGCTCGTGCGCCACTGGGCGATCGGGTCCACCATGCCGTCGAGCTGGCTGACGCCTTCCGCCGCCGGCCAGCCGTAGTTGGCGCCGGCGGTGATCGCGTTCAGCTCGTCCCAGGTGTCCTGACCGAACTCGGCGGCGTACAGCTGCGAACCGCCGAACGCGAGCCCCTGCACATTGCGATGGCCCTTCGAGAACCACAGCCGCCCGTCGGGGTTGCCTGGTGCCGCCTTGCCGTCGGTGGTCAGGCGCAGGATCTTGCCGCCGAGGGAGTCGTCGTTCTGCGAGTTCGGCCGATCGCTGCCGTCACCCGTCCCGGCGTACAGGAAGCCGTCCGGGCCGAACCGCAGCCGGCCGCCGTTGTGGATCGCCGACATCGGGATCCCGTCGAGGATCACCTCCGGGCTGCCGATCCGCCCGTTCTCGAACGTCAGCCGCGCGATCCGGTTGTCCTTGCCAGTGGAGTAGTAGGCGTAGACATAAGGCCTCGACGGGTACTTCGGATCAACGGCAAGCCCGAGCAACCCGCCCTCGCTCGACGAGTCGACGCCGGGCACGGTCCCCACCTCGGTGACGCGCCCACCCGCGATGCGCTTCACCTTCCCCGAGTCACGCTCACCGACCAACGCCGACCGGTCGGGCAGGAACGCCAGCCCCCACGGCACCTCGATCCCGGTGGCCACCGTCCCGGCGACGGTCAGCTTCAAGGCGCGAGGCTGCGTGGATCCGCCAGGACTCGACGGTACGTCGGTTGGCGACGCGGTGGACACGGACGGCTCCGCGTCGCCGCCGTCATCGCTGCAACCCGCCACCAAGGCGCCCGCGGCCACCAGCACCACCGCAGTACGAACCAAGCCGCTTGCCTTGAGCACCTTCGTCTCCCTTGATCTGCCACCTCTGCCCAAACTAGCGGCGCCCCCCAGCCGAACGCGCTTCCCTCCGACACTCTTAACCAACCAACAGGCTCCGGGTTAGCCAATCGACTGTGCGGAGTCGGCGGTTGTTCGTACAGTCCTCCGTGTGAAGCCGATCAGGTTGCCGTTGCGGGAGGAGTTCGCCGCCTTGCTGACCAAGTTGGTCGCGGCGGTGGGGGAGGCGCCGGATCTTTACGCGGACTACGGCCGGTGGCAGCTGTATCGAGTGGCGGCCGCCGATGCCGGGCTCCGCGAGCTGCTGCTGAGTGTGGTCGAGGAAGAGCCGGATCGAGCGCTGGCCCGGGCTGTGGTGGTGTACATGCTCGAGCAGGTCGGCCCTGACGAGCACGCGCAGTGGATCGAGAGGCTGGGGGAAGGCGAGCGGGAGTTCGCCGAGCGGCGCAGTACGGAATGGCGGGTGTTGTTGCGGGCGCGCGAGCACGCACTGTCCCGCGACGAGGTCGAGACGAGCCTGGACGGCTGGAGCGACTGGCTGCAGTTGCGGATTCCGCCGTACGTCGAGGCCGAGGCGCGCCGCATCATCGAGGAGCGCGGCCGGACCGCCCGCATCCGTCAGCTGGCCAAGGCACCGAACGACCTGAAGAACTGAAGGCGCCGGCCCCGGAGGGCCGGCGCCGAAGGGTTCAGCTCAGCCAGGTCGGGCGGAGGGGGAAGTCCGACGAGGCGTCGTCGTGGAGTTTGACGGCGAGGATCTGGTGCAGCTGGGTGTTGTTGCGCTCGAAGCCGACCCGGCAGGCGGCCAGGTACAGGCCCCAGATCTTCGCGGTCGCGAAACCGACCTCCTCGACCGCCTCGTCCCAGTGGGCGACGAGGTTGTCGGACCAGCCGGCCAGCGTGAGGGCGTAGTGCTCGCGCAGGTTCTCCTCGTGCCGGACCTCGAACCCGGCGTCCTGGGCGTCGGCGATGATCCGGCCGGAGCCGATCAGCTCGCCGTCGGGGAAGATGTAGCGGTCGATGAACGCCCCGGTCGGCCGGAACCGGTTGTCCGGCCGGGTGATCATGTGGTTCAGCAGCCGCCCGCCCGGACGCAGCCGGTCGAGCAGGAAACCGAAGTACGACGGGTAGTTGCGGACGCCGATGTGCTCGGTCAGGCCGATCGAGCTGATCGCGTCGAAGTCGCGCTCGGACACGTCGCGGTAGTCGGAGAACCGCACTTCGGCGAGGTGCTCCAGCCCTTCGCGCTTGATCGCCTCCTGGGCCCACTCGGCCTGCGCGGCCGACAGGGTCACGCCCAGCGCCTTCACGCCGTACTCGCGGGCCGCGTGCCGGACCATGCCGCCCCAGCCGCACCCGACGTCGAGCAGCCGCTGGCCGGCCTTCAGATCGAGTTTCCGCGCGACCAGGTCGTACTTCTCGTACTGCGCCTGCTCGAGCGTCGCGTCCAGCGTCGGGAAGACGGCGCACGTGTACGTCATCGACGGGCCGAGGATGTACTCGTAGAACTTGTTCGACACGTCGTAGTGGTGGTGGATCGCGACCTTGTCCCTGGTCCGCGAGTGCCGCAGGCCTTCGAACGTACGACGCCACTTCGGCAGGTGCTCCTGCGGCGGCGGAGGTGGCGGCTTGAGGTGACTCCAGCCCAGCCCGCGAACGATTCGCAGTGCCTCCGCGGGCGAGGGCCGCTGGAAGTGCAGCTCGTTGAGCATCAGCTTCATCAGGTCGTACGGATTGCCCGGGTGGACGCCGGTGATCTCCAGATCGCCTTGCACATAAGCCCGGACGAGGCCGAGGTCACCCGGTGCGGTGAGCACGTAGGAGAGCCCTCGCTCGGTGGCCAGGTGCATGTGGACGGGGGAGTCCTCGGGCCCGGTCGAACTGCCGTCGTACGCCGTGAAGCGGAAAGGCAGCCCGGCCGGCGCCACCGCTGTCAGCGCCGCTGCGATCGAAACCTGCGTCGGAAGTGTTGCCGTCATCGACGCGTCACCGCCTTCTCGTAGAGCCCGGTGAGCCGGGCGTCGGGGTCGTAGCGATTCTTCACTTCGGTCAGGGCCGGGACGTTGTACAGCCGGTCGAACGTGTCCCGGTCGTAGTAGGCATCGGAGTACAAGGACTTGTGCCCGTCGAAGTCGGCGACGGCCGCCTCGATCCGCCGGTTCACGTCACCGTCGGCGGCGCCCGGGGCGATCGGCACGGTGCCCCAGAAGCCCACGTTCACGTAGGTCTCGCGGGGCTTCAACGGGTACAGCGGCCACGACTCGTCGCCGCGCAACCGCAGCGGGCAGAGCCAGACCGGCCGCATCCCCACCTCGGCGTCGAACCAGCGCAGGAAGCCCGCCAGTTGCGCGGCCGGGATCTCGACGTCCTGGACGACGCGCTCGCGGTCGGGGTTGCCGCGCCGGCGATTGATGCGGGCGGCAACTTGATGGCGGTTCTCGAACCCGATGATCTTGTGGTAGACGTCGCTGCGCCGCAGTCGTCGCGGCCAAACCCGCCGAAGATAAGGGTTCTGGGCTCCGAACGCGGCCGAGCACCAGAACCAGTCGGTGTCCCAGCGCCACAGGTAGTCGTTGGCCGTGAGGAAGTCGGTCGATCGTTGCTGGATCGACTTGTAGAAGATCTCCTGACCGGTGTAGTCACTGGTTCGTACTGCGGCGTCGCTGTTGCGCCCCAGCGTCAGATAGGCCTCGTCGGGGGAGAAGACGACGCCGTCGACGAAGTGCACCGGCTGGTCGGCATAGGTGCCGGCGGCAACGATCGACTCGATCGCGGGGCCCAGCTCGTCCAGACCCAGGCGGACATGCCGAAGCGCGACGTACGGGGAGATCGGTTCGAGTTCGATCCGCAGTCTGGTCGCATAGCCGAGGGAGCCGTAGGAATTGGGGAAGGTGCGGAACAGGTCGGCGTGCTCGCCCTCGGGGCGCGCGGTGACGAGCTCACCGGAGCCGGTCAGGATGTCGAGCTCCAGCACGGACTCGTGCGGCAGGCCGTTGCGGTACGACGTCGACTCGATCCCGAGGCCGGTGACCGCGCCACCGAGCGTGATCGTGCGCAACTGCGGCACGACCAGGGGCATCAGCCCGTGCGGGAGGGTCGCGGCGACCAGGTCTTCGTACGTGCACATGCCCTGCACGTCCGCCGTGCGGCCGACCGGGTCGACGCTGATCACGCCGGTCAGGCCGGACACGTCGAGACCCGGAGTATCGACCGTCGTGCGCGGGCGGAACAGGTTGGAGCTGCGCTTGGCCAGCCGGACGGGTTGCCCCGCCGGGATGCGCTGGTAGGACGCTCTCAGCCGTCCTACGGCCTGATCGTGATCGAGGGTAGCGGCCAGATCCGATGTCGAAGGCACCGATCCAGAGTACGACCGAAAACGTGCTCCGGCACGGAATTCTCGCCACGTTCGAGTTCCCTTTAGGACCACCCGGTCCAGTGGTCCTAGCGGCCGGTGGGAGGTGATCGGGATCTGTGCTCCGGTGCGGGTAGGTTCTGGACATGGCTGATGCGGTGAAGGCGTGGCTGCCGTGGGAAGACGCGGACGGTTTCCTCGGTGGCGTGCCGGCGGGATTCGACGTCGAGTACTTCGCGGGAGGGGACCGGCCCCCGTCGCTGGAGTCGGTCGAGTTCTACGTGCCCAGCTACATGGGCGGCCCGGGACTGGCGGAGATCATCCGGGAGATGCCTGCGTTGAAGGTCGTGCAGACCCAGACGGCCGGGTTCGAGAACTTCCTGCCGAACCTCGCCGACGGCGTGACCTTGTGCAACGCGCGAGGCGTGCACGACGCCTCCACGGCCGAGCTCGCGGTCGGGCTCATCCTGGCGTCGTACCGGAACCTTCCGCGCGCTGTGCGGGATCAGGAGCGCGAGCACTGGCCCTCGTCGTACTCCGAAATGGATGACTCGCTGGCCGATCGGACCGTGCTGATCCTGGGCTACGGCTCGATCGGGGAGGCGCTCGAGCGCCGTCTCGCCGGCTTCGAGTGCGAGGTGCTCCGGGTGGCGCGCCGGGCCCGCGAAGGCGTCTTCCCGATCACCGACCTGCCGGCGCTGCTGCCGAAGGCTGATGTGGTCGTCCTGCTGACGCCGGCAACGGCGGAGACCCGCGGGCTGGTCGACGAGAAGTTCCTGGCGCAACTGAAGGACGGTGCACTGCTCGTCAATGTCGCCCGCGGTGTCGTCGTGAACACGGAGGCGTTGCTGGCCGAGCTGACCTCCGGCCGGATCCGGGCTGCCCTCGACGTCACCGACCCTGAACCGTTGCCTGCCGGCCATCCGCTGTGGTCTGCTCCGAATGTGCTGGTGAATCCGCATCGCGGCGGCGCCTCGACGGCCTTCGAGCCGCGGGTCGCCCGGCTGGTCCGAGCCCAGCTGGAGCGTTATGCGAGTGGCGAACCACTCATCAACGTGGTGGCGGGCCCGGCCCGATGAAAATTGTCGGTGGGACCCGCTTGGCTGGCTGAAAGCCGTTCCGGGGTAAAGGGAGGACGACGATGTCCGAGGCTGTGTTGCTGATCGGGACCAAGAAGGGCCTCTGGGTCGGGCGGAGTGACGCCGCGCGCCGCGAGTGGGTCCTGGAGGGGCCGTCGTTCGAGATGCAGGGCGTCTACTCCGTCGGCATCGACACGCGCGGCGAGCGACCACGGCTGTTCGCGGGCGGCACGAGTGAGCACTGGGGTCCGGCGGTGTTCCACTCCGACGACCTCGGTCAGACCTGGGCGGAGCCACCGGAGGGTTCGATCGGCTTTCCTGAGGAAGCGGACGCCTCCCTCGAGCGCGTCTGGCAGATCCAGCCCGGTCCGCCCGGCCAGCCAGAAGTCGTGTACGCCGGTGCGCAGCCGTCCTCGTTGTGGAGGTCGACCGACGGGGGAGTGACGTTCGAACTGGTCCGCGGCCTATGGGACCACCCGCACCGCAAGGACTGGGGCGCGGGGTTCGGAGGCCAGGCCGTGCACACCGTGCTGCCGCATCCGACCGAGCCGGACAAGGTCAGCGTCGCCATGTCGACCGGCGGGGTCTACCGGACCGCGGACGGTGGCGAGACCTGGGAGCCGGCGAACCAGGGCATCAAGGCGTACTTCTTCCCCGACCCGTATCCCGAGTTCGGCCAGTGCGTCCACAAGCTCGCCGCGCACCCCGACGTACCGGAGCGGATGTTCGCGCAGAACCACCACGGCGTCTACCGGTCCGACGACGGCGGCACGATCTGGAAGTCGATCGCGGACGGTCTCCCGTCGGACTTCGGCTTCCCGATCGTCGTGCACCCGCACGAGCCGGACACCGTCTACGTCTTCCCGCTGATCGCCGACGGGAACAGGATCCCCACCGACGCGCAGTGCCGGGTCTATCGCTCGCGCGACGCGGGCTCCACCTGGGAGGCGTTGTCGAACGGGCTGCCCGACGTCCCGTCGTACGCGCCGGTCCTGCGTGATGCGCTGTGTACCGACCAGGGCGACCCGGCAGGTGTGTACGTCGGCACGCGCGACGGGTGCGTCTATGCGAGCGCGGACGCCGGTGACCACTGGACCGAGGTGGCTCGCCATCTCCCGGACGTGCTCACCGTCCGCGCGGCGGTTCTCGGCTGATGAAGGTCGGGGTGCGGCTGCCGACGGTGCTGAGACCGTTCGCGGGCGATGCGGAGCGGGTCGAGGTCGAGCCGGCGGAGGCGACGGTCGGCGGCGTCTTCGCCACGCTGGAAGGTGATCATCCGGCGCTGCGGCGCCGGCTGGTCGACGAGCAGGGCGCGCTCCGCCGGCACGTCAACGTCTTCCTCGGCAACGACAACGTCCGCGACCTGAACGGCCTGAGCACACCGCTGTCCGACGGCGACGAACTCCTCATCCTCCCCAGCGTCGCCGGCGGCTGAAACCGGGCCGGTGGTGACCACGAAGTGGACGGTCATACAGTGAGACACATGTCCACGAACACCGGTACAGACGCTGCGTCGAATCAACGGAAGAACACACCTGACATCAAGCCCAGGAGCCGGACCGTCACCGACGGGCTCGAGGCGACTGCCTCCCGCGGCATGCTTCGGGCCGTCGGCATGGGTGACGACGACTGGGTCAAGCCGCAGATCGGCGTAGCGTCGAGCTGGAACGAGATCACCCCGTGCAACCTGTCCCTCGACCGGCTCGCGAAGGCCGTCAAGGACGGCGTGCACGCGGCGAACGGGTACCCGCTGGAGTTCGGCACGATCAGCGTGTCCGACGGCATCTCGATGGGTCACGTCGGCATGCACTACTCGCTGGTGAGCCGCGAGATCATCGCCGACTCGGTGGAGACGGTGATGGAGGCCGAGCGCCTCGACGGCTCGGTGCTGCTGGCCGGCTGTGACAAGTCGCTGCCCGGCATGCTGATGGCGGCCGCCCGCCTCGACCTGGCGAGTGTCTTCCTGTACGCCGGTTCGATCATGCCGGGCCGGCTCGGGGACAAGGACGTCACGATCATCGACGCGTTCGAGGCGGTCGGCGCGTGCGCCCGCGGCCTGATCACCCGCGAGCAGGTCGACGCCGTCGAGCGCGCGATCTGCCCGGGCGAAGGCGCCTGCGGTGGTATGTACACCGCGAACACGATGGCTTCGGCCGCCGAGGCACTGGGCATGTCGCTGCCCGGCTCGGCCGCGCCGCCCGCGGTGGACCGCCGCCGCGACGGGTTCGCCCGCAAGTCCGGCGAAGCAGTGGTCAACCTGCTGGCCAAGGGGATCACCGCCCGGCAGATCCTCACCCGCGAGGCGTTCGAGAACGCGATCGCCGTGGTGATGGCGCTCGGCGGCTCCACCAACGCCGTACTGCACCTGCTCGCGATCGCGCGCGAGGCCGAGGTCGACCTGACCCTCGACGACTTCAACCGGATCGGCGACAAGGTGCCGCACCTGGGCGACCTGAAGCCGTTCGGCCGGTACGTGATGACGGACGTCGACCGCGTCGGCGGCATCCCGGTGATCATGCGGGCGCTGCTCGACGCCGGCCTGCTGCACGGCGACTGCCTGACGGTGACCGGCAAGACGATGGCCGAGAACCTGGCCGACATCGCGCCGCCGGACGTCGACGGCACGATCATCCGGGCGCTGGACAAGCCGATCCACGGCACCGGCGGGATCACGATCCTCAACGGCACGCTGGCGCCGGAGGGTGCCGTCGTGAAGAGCGCCGGGTTCGACTCCGACGTGTTCGAGGGCACGGCGCGGGTGTTCGACGGCGAGCGGGGCGCGATGGACGCGGTCGAGGACGGTTCGATGAAGGCCGGCGACGTCGTGGTGATCCGCTACGAGGGCCCGAAGGGCGGCCCGGGGATGCGCGAGATGCTCGCGGTCACCGGTGCGATCAAGGGCGCCGGCCTCGGCAAGGACGTCCTGCTCCTCACCGACGGCCGCTTCTCCGGCGGTACGACGGGGTTGTGCGTCGGCCACGTCGCTCCGGAAGCGGTCGACGGCGGCCCGATCGCGTTCGTCCGCGACGGTGACCGGATCACGCTCGACGTGAAGAACCGGACCCTCGAGCTGCACGTCGAGCCCGAGGAGCTGGAGCGCCGCCGCGAGGGCTGGACCCCGAAGACGCCGGCGATCACCAAGGGCGTGCTCGGCAAGTACACCCGGCTGGTCCGCTCCGCCTCCGAAGGTGCCGTCTGCATCTGAGCATGACCTGACTGCCCCCAGGAGCGTTAGTTCCTGGGGGCAGTTCTAAACTGATCATTTGTAAGACGGTCGTCTCGCCAAATGAGACACACAGGCGGCAGGCTTGACCGGATCGAGGGGAGTCGGCAAAGGTGACTGCATGCGATCGATTCTCCTCGTACTTGTGCGGCGCGCCGACTGACGCGACCACCGAGTCGAGCGCGCCCCCTTCAGCCCACCCGGCGGAGGGGGTTTTTTGTTGCATCGGTTGGCTCCTGTGATCCAGGGGCTGGCTGAAAGGCCCCGGGGCCGGGGACGATCGATCGCGAAAGCCGCACCGAAAAGATCTACCGTGACAACCAAGGGAAGGCACTCATGAGTGAGCAGCTGACCGGGGCACAGGCTCTGATCCGCGCACTGGAACATGCCGGCGTCGACACCGTCTTCGGCATCCCGGGCGGCGCGATCCTCCCGGCGTACGACCCGATGCTCGACTCGACCCAGATCCGCCACATCCTGGTACGTCACGAGCAGGGCGCCGGCCACGCCGCGCAGGGCTACGCCTCCGCGACCGGCAAGACCGGCGTCTGTATGGCGACCTCGGGCCCGGGCGCGACCAACCTGGTGACGCCGATCGCCGACGCGTACATGGACTCGGTGCCGATGGTCGCGATCACCGGCCAGGTCGCCAGCGCGTCGATCGGGACCGACGCCTTCCAGGAGGCCGACATCCGCGGCATCACGATGCCGATCACCAAGCACAACTTCCTGGTCAACGACCCGAACGAGATCGCCAGCACGATCGCCGAGGCCTTCCACATCGCCTCCACCGGCCGCCCCGGTCCGGTCCTGGTCGACGTCACCAAGGACGCGATGCAGGCGACCGTCGACTTCCACTGGCCGACCGAGCTGTCGCTGCCGGGGTACCGGCCGGTCACCCGCCCGCACCCCAAGCAGGTGCGCGAAGCGGCCCGGCTGATCGCCGCGGCGGAGAAGCCGGTCCTGTACGTCGGCGGCGGCGTGATCCGGGCGAAGGCGAGCGCCGAGCTGAAGCAGCTCGCGGAGCTGCTCGGCATCCCGGTGGTCACCACGCTGATGGCGCGGGGCGCGCTGCCCGACACCCACGAGCTGCACTTCGGGATGCCGGGCATGCACGGCTCGGTCTCGGCCGTCGGTGCGCTGCAGCGGTCCGATCTGCTGATCTGTCTGGGCGCGCGGTTCGACGACCGGGTGACCGGCAAGCTGAGCTCGTTCGCGCCCGAGGCGAAGGTCATCCACGCCGACATCGACCCGGCCGAGATCGGCAAGAACCGGGCCGCGGACGTGCCGATCGTGGGGGACTGCAAGGAGGTCATCACCGATCTCATCCAGGCCCTGCAGACGGAGATCGCGAGCAACGGCCGGACCCCGGACTACTCGGCCTGGCGCGGCCTGCTCGACTCGGTCAAGGCGAAGTACCCGGTCGGGTACGACGAACCGGAGGACGGCAGCCTCTCCCCGCAGTACGTGATCCAGCGGATCGGCCAGATCGCCGGGCCGGACGCGATCTACACCAGCGGCGTCGGCCAGCACCAGATGTGGGCCGCGCACTACCTGCCGTTCGAGAAGCCGCTGCACTGGCTGAACTCCGGCGGCCTCGGCACCATGGGGTACTCCGTGCCCGCCGCGATGGGCGCCAAGGTCGCGCGGCCCGACAAGACCGTCTGGGCGATCGACGGCGACGGCTGTTTCCAGATGACCAACCAGGAGCTCGTCACCTGCGCGTTGGAGGGCATCCCGATCAAGGTTGCCGTGATCAACAACCAGTCGCTGGGCATGGTCCGGCAGTGGCAGACGCTGTTCTACGACAAGCGCTACTCCAACACCGACCTGCACTCCGCGCGGATCCCCGACTTCGCCAAGCTGGCCGAGGCGATGGGTGGCGTGGGGCTGCGGTGCTCGGACAAGGAGTCGGTCGACGCCACCATCGACAAGGCGATGTCGGTCACCGACCAGCCGGTCGTGGTCGACTTCGTGGTCCACCGCGACGCGATGGTCTGGCCGATGGTTGCCGCCGGCACCAGTAACGACGACATCCGGATCGCCCGCGACATGGCGCCGAAGTGGGACGGGGAGGAGCTGTAATGTCGAAACACACCCTGAGCATCCTGGTCGAGAACAAGCACGGTGTGCTGGCCCGCGTGGCCGCTCTGATCTCGCGGCGCGGGTTCAACATCGACTCCCTCGCCGTCGGCCCGACCGAGCACCCGGAAGTGTCCCGGATGACCATCGCGGTCAGCGTCGACGAGCAGCCGCTGGAGCAGATCACCAAGCAGCTCAACAAGCTGGTCAACGTGATCAAGATCGTCGAACTCGAGCCGACCGCCACCGTGCAGCGCGAACTGCTGCTGGTGAAGGTCAAGGCCGACACCCTCAGCCGCGGACAGGTGCTGGAGACCGTCCAGCTGTTCCGTGCGAAGGTGGTGGACGTGGCTCCGGACGCGATCACCATCGAGGCGACCGGCAATCCCGAGAAGCTGGAGGCCATGCTCCGGGTGCTGGAACCCTTCGGCGTCCGCGAGCTGGTGCAGTCCGGCATGGTCGCGATCGGCCGGGGCAGCCGCTCCATCTCCGACCGCACCCTGCGCCCGGTCCCGGTCCCGCCACCGCACGTGGCCTCCGGAGCGCCGGCCCTGCAGGCCCGCCCGGCCAACAGCCAGGCGGGTTCCGCGAGCAGTCCGACCGGTACGACGAGCCCATCCGGCAACTCACCGGCCGCCCACCACCCGAACCACCCGGTGCCGGCGCCGCCGCCGGGTCGCCCCGCCGCCGGAGTGCGCCCAGCCTGAGCGGCCCACCACGAGGCGAACCACCTGCTCAGCGGCAGGATCGAACCAACCCCGGCCGGCACCCCGCAGTACCGGCGTGACCTATCGAGAATTCAAGGAGACGAGCTCCCAGTGGCAGCAGAAATGTTCTACGACGACAACGCCGACCTGTCGGTGATCCAGGGCCGTAACGTGGCCGTGCTCGGCTTCGGCAGCCAGGGCCACGCCCACGCGCTGTCCCTGCGCGACTCCGGCGTCGACGTCCGGGTCGGCCTGCCCGAGGGCTCGAAGAGCCGGGCCAAGGCCGAGGCGCAGGGCCTGCGGGTGCTGACCCCGTTCGAGGCGTGCGAGGAGGCCGACGTGATCGTCGTCCTCGCACCGGACCCGGCCCAGCGCAGCCTCTACAAGGAGGCCATCGAGCCGAACCTGGTCGACGGCGACGCGCTCGTCTTCGGCCACGGCTTCAACATCCGCTTCGGTTACATCAAGCCCCCGGCCGGCGTGGACGTGTTCATGGTCGCCCCGAAGGGCCCCGGTCACCTGGTCCGCCGTGAGTTCAGCGAAGGCCGTGGCGTGCCCGTGCTCGTCGCCGTCGAGCAGGACGCGACCGGCAAGGCCTGGGACCTCGCGCTCTCCTACGCCAAGGGCATCGGCGGCCTGCGCGCCGGCGGTATCAAGACCACCTTCACCGAGGAGACCGAGACCGACCTGTTCGGCGAGCAGGCCGTGCTCTGTGGCGGTGTGTCGCAGCTGATCCAGTCCGGCTTCGAGGTGCTGACCGAGGCCGGCTACCAGCCGGAGGTCGCGTACTTCGAGTGCCTGCACGAGCTCAAGCTGATCGTGGACCTGATCTACGAAGGCGGTATCGCCAAGCAGCGCTGGTCGGTGTCCGACACCGCCGAGTACGGCGACTACGTGTCCGGCCCGCGGATCATCGACGAGTCGGTCAAGCAGCGGATGAAGGAGGTGCTCGGTGACATCACCGACGGCACCTTCGCGGCCCGCTTCATCGCCGACCAGGACGCCGGTGCGCCGGAGTTCGCGGAGTTCCGCAAGAAGAGCCAGGAGCACCCGATCGAGGCCGTCGGTAAGGAACTGCGTGGCCTGATGGCGTGGGTCAAGTCGCACGACGACGACTACGTCGAGGGCAGCGCCGCGCGCTGATTCGCCGTACGCCGGACGCCCGGGTCGCCGCTATTGCGGTGGCCCGGGCGTCGCCCGTTTGTCTGACAGAATCGCGGTGACACCGGCCAAGGGGAGGTAGCGCGATGGAGGACGGCTCGCGCGAGTTGCCGAAGCCACCCCGTCGCATCCCGAGCTGGGCGACCGTGGACGACGAGGTGACGGCCGGCAGCCGGACGACGATCCAGCCGCGGCCCGCGCCGGTGCAGTCGGGTCCACCCCCACGGCCTCCCCGAGCCTTGGGAATACTGACGACCATCCCCTTGGTGGTGCTGATCGTCTCGGTTGGCGTCGGCGCGGGCTGGGTGCTGCGAGAGCAGAGTCAGGGTGCTGCGCAGTCGAGCCTCGACACAGGCACCGTGCTGAAGGCGAGCGGGCCCAGCGTCGTACGGGTGCTGGCCAGTACCTGTGCCGGGACAGGGGAGGCGACCGGCGTGTTGTTCGACGACGGCAAGGTGCTCACGGCTGCATCGGCCATCCGGCAGCCCGTGTCGGTCGCCGTGGTGACTGCGGACGGCCGGATCCGCCGGGCCCCGGTGGTGGGCACCAGCGACGACGGCGTCGCCGTACTGCAATTGGCCGGTCGGCTGGACGGTTCGACGGCCACGATCGCGTCGGCATCCCCGGATGACAAGGCGCGGCGCGCGATCATCGGGTTCGACCAGAGCGGCGAACAATCGATCCAGCAGGCTGGTACGACGGCGGAGCCGCGCCCGTTGCCCGAGTTCCTCGACCCGGCCTCACTCGGCGCGCCGGTGCTCAACCGGACCGGCCAGGTCGTCGGCCTGGTGACCGGCAATACCGTTGCCTCGAGCAAGATCATCGGCCTGGACGAAGTACGCCGGTACGCCGGCGCGGCGCCCGATGTGGCCGCGGAGCCGGCCGGGACGTGCCTGGCTCGCGGTCCGCGCACCGCGGTGCAACCCGAGCTGGGCGTGGCCGCGAGTCCGCTGGCCGCCGAGGTGCAGCGGTTGTTCACGTCGTACTTCAAAGCGCTCAATCAGCACGACTTCCTGGCGATGCGGGACACGTACTCCAAGGAGCTCGCGTCATCGAGTACGCAGGACGAGTTCACCCGGACGCACGGGACGTCGTACGCGTTCGAGCCGGTGATCACCGAGGTCGGGGGGACGGGGGAGGAGACGGCGACGGCGCGGCTGACGTTCACGGTGCTGTTCTCGCCGAAGAGCGCCGGAGCCAAGGGGACGACCTGCAGCCGGCTGGACCTGCGCTACAAACTGGTCCGCGAACAGGGCCGGCTCCGGATCGACGCGGCCACCAGCGTCGCCTCCAACCACAGTTGCGACACCGACTGAGGCTCACCGCCGTCGTCCGTCGTACGAGGATTGATACCCCCGGAGGTCTGGTCCGGGCTGCTGGTAGCATCGTTTTCAGCGGGCACAGCGCGGTGCTCTGATCGTTCGAGCCCCCAACCGCTTCTGCAGGAGACTTCTCCCATGACTGACGCTCAACGGCCCGTCGTCCTGATCGCCGAAGAACTGTCCCCGGCCACCGTCGAGGCACTCGGCCCCGACTTCGAGATCCGGCACACCAACGGCGCCGACCGCGCCGAACTGCTGCCGGCCATCGCCGACGTCGACGCCATCCTGATCCGCAGCGCCACCAAGGTGGACGCCGAGGCGCTCGCCGCCGCGAAGAAGCTCAAGGTCGTCGCCCGCGCCGGTGTCGGCCTCGACAACGTCGACGTGAAGGCGGCCACCCAGGCCGGCGTGATGGTCGTCAACGCGCCGACCTCCAACATCGTCTCCGCCGCCGAGCTCGCCGTCGCGCTGCTGCTCGCGGCCGCCCGCCGGGTCCCGGCCGCCGACCTCTCGCTGAAGAACGGCGAGTGGAAGCGGTCGAAGTTCTCCGGCGTCGAGCTGTTCGAGAAGACCGTCGGCATCGTCGGCCTCGGCAAGATCGGCGTCCTGGTCGCCCAGCGGCTGGCCGCCTTCGGCATGAACGTGATCGCGTACGACCCGTACGTGCAGGCCGGCCGCGCCGCGCAGATGGGCGTCCGGCTCGCCTCGCTGGACGAGCTCCTGGCGGCCTCGGACTTCATCAGCGTGCACCTGCCGAAGACGCCCGAGACGATCGGCCTGATCGGCGACGAGCAGCTGCACAAGGTCAAGCCCGAGGTCATCATCGTCAACGCGGCCCGTGGTGGCATCGTCGACGAGGCCGCGCTCTACACCGCGCTGAAGGAAGGCCGGGTCGCCGCTGCCGGCCTGGACGTCTTCGCGAAGGAGCCGTGCACCGACTCGCCGCTGTTCGAGTTCGAGAACGTCGTCGCGACTCCGCACCTGGGCGCCTCCACCGAGGAAGCGCAGGAGAAGGCCGGTATCGCCGTCGCCAAGTCCGTGCGGCTCGCGCTGTCCGGTGAGCTCGTGCCCGACGCGGTCAACGTCCAGGGCGGCGTGATCGCCGAGGACGTCCGGCCCGGTATCGCACTGACCGAGAAGCTCGGCCGGATCTTCACCGCCCTCGCCGGCGGTGTCGCGCAGCAGCTCGACGTCGAGGTGCGTGGCGAGATCACCGAGTTCGACGTGAAGGTGCTGGAGCTGGCGGCGTTGAAGGGTGTCTTCGCGGACGTCGTCGAGGACAACGTGTCCTACGTGAACGCACCGCTGCTCGCGGCCGAGCGCGGCCTCGAGGTCCGGCTGCTCACCGACCACGAGTCCCCGGAGCACCGCAACCTGATCACCCTGCGCGGCACCCTCGCCGACGGCGGCCAGGTCTCGGTCTCCGGCACGCTGGTCGGCGTGAAGCAGTCCGAGCGCCTGGTCGAGATCGACGGCTTCGACCTGGAGGTCGAGCTGGCCGCGCACCTGGCGTTCCTCAGCTACGAGGACCGCCCGGGCATCGTCGGCCAGGTCGGCGGCATCCTCGGCAAGTCCGACATCAACATCGCCGGCATGCAGGTCAGCCGCGACCGCAAGGGCGGCAAGGCCCTGGTCGCCCTCAGCGTCGACTCCACCATCCCGACCACCGTCCTCGACGAAATCGCCACCGCCGTCCAGGCCGACACCGCCCGCACGGTAGACCTCGAGGTCTGACACGCGACCCGGCTAGCCATGTGACCCATCAGTAAGTTCTACTGGTAAACACAAAGACCGGCCTGCCGCCCGCAGGCGCATGGCGGCCGGCCAGGGCCCAGGCGCTCTCACCGAGAGCCCCTGGGCCCACCTTTTGCCCGTACTACGAGCAGCAGCCCGCCACGCGTGCTCCTTCGTCGCACGCTCCCCACCCCCCAGCGCCCCCAGCTACGAGGCTCCTACGTTGCGCCTCCGCTGCCTTGGTCGGAGAAGACCCTGGGAGCCGCAGTGGGTTTTGCGTCGGCGGCGTCGTCATGCCATCGGTGCTGGCGGTTCAGCCTGCTATTGCTACGGAGCTTCCGGGTGGCTGGCTGTTTGGAGGGCTTTGAGCAGGGCTGTGGTGGCGGGTGGGTCCGGGGGGTCGCCGTAGGTGGCGGCGTGGAGTTGGCGGGTGTGGTGGGGGATCTTGCTGGCGTGGATGCCGGGGTGGCGGTGGGCCTGGAGGGCGAGGCCGGAGAGGGTGGTGACACCGATGCCTGCGGCAACGAAAGCCTGGACGACGGTCATGTCGTCGCTCAGTGAGCCGATGCGTGGGGTGAAGCCGGCTCGTCGGCAGACGGCGAGCAGCTCCTCCTGGCAGCGTTCGCAGCCGCCGATCCAGGGGGAGTCCCGATGGTTGTCCAGAGTGTCGTCCGGGTGCCGGCTGATCAGGTAGATCGAGTCCTCGCCGATGTGGACCAGCCGAAACGCGTCGTCTTCGGCAGGCGCATCGGCGTACCGGAAGATGAGCGCGACGTCGATCTCTCCGTGCCGGAGCATCTGCAACGCTTCGGCGGGGTGGCGTTCGATCAGGTTCAGCTCGAGGCCCGGAAAAGTCTTGGCCAAGGTGGCGGCGGCTCGTGGCACGAGCGTGCTGAGGACGGACGCGTTGGCGGCCAACCGGACCTGGCCCGTTCGGAGTCCGACCTGAGCGGCGAGCTCGTTGGTTGCGGCGTCGATCCGGCCGATGATCTCGGCGGCGCGGTTGGCGAGCAGCCGGCCTTCCGGGGTGAGCCGGATCCCGCGGCCGACCCGTTGGACGAGCTTGACGCCGGTGGCTGCTTCCAGGCGAGCCAGGTGATGACTCACCGACGGCTGCGAGTAGTGCAGCTCTTTGGCCGCTTCGGTGACCGAGCTGTGCCGCGCCACCGAGGCCAGCACCTTGAGATGGACCGGGTTCAGCATTGATCAAGAATATCGATGTATTGCTCGGGATATTGGCATTAGACGTCATCTCCTGGCTCCTCCATGCTCTGTTCAGGACCACTACCGAGGAGGAGCGATGAGCAAGCTCAGGTGCCACATCTCGATCTCACTGGACGGTTACGTCGCGGGGCCGAACCAGAGCATGGAGAACCCGCTCGGCGAGGGCGGTGAGCAACTGCACGACTGGGTGGTGCCGCTGGCGTCCTGGCGCGAAGGGCACGACAAGGAAGGGGGAGAGGTCAACGCCAGCAACCGGGTCGTCGAGGAGGTGCGGGAGAACATCGGCGCCGCGGTGATGGGCCGGAACATGTTCGGCCCGATCGGCGGCGGGCCGTGGGCGGACGAGGAGTGGAAGGGCTGGTGGGGCGACAACCCGCCGTACCACTACCCGGTGTTCGTCGTCACGCATCACCCGCGGGACCCGGTCGAGATGGCCGGCGGTACGACGTTCCACTTCGTCACAGACGGGATCGAGTCGGCGCTCGCGCAGGCGAAGGAGGCGGCCGACGGGAAGGACGTCATGCTGTGGGGCGGTGGGGACGTCGTCGGGCAGTACCTCGCGGCGGGACTGCTGGACGAGCTCGAGTTGCATGTCGTGCCGATCCTGCTGGGTGGCGGCTCTCGGATCTTCGGCGAGGTCGGGGGAGTGCGGCTGGAACAGATCCGGTCCGTCGAGGCGCCTGGTGTCACCCACCTCAGGTACCGCGTCCTGAAATGAAGCGAGGGCTCCTGGCGGGCCTTTCGACGTACGGGATGCGGGGTGCCCTTCGCCTGTTCTGGTTGTGATTTGGCTCATGTGGGGCTGTGGGTTTACGCCTGCGGGCCTGGTCGGGGTCTGGTCTGCGACGTGGGTCGATGTCACGAATTAGGGCGCTGCGGGGTCGTACAGGTAGCCGCGGGGTTCGCGGCCGGAGTCGGCAGTGATGGCGAGAGGACGAGCCGATGCACCGCTCGTTGAGGGACCTGCGGGAAAGGGTGTTCCCCGATCATTGGTCGCTGTTGTTCGGCCAGGTCGCGTTCTACAGCTTCGTCGTGGTGATGGTCACCGGCGTGGTCCTGATGGTCCAGTACGAACCATCGGTCGACCACGTCGTCTACGACGGTCCGTACGCGCCCCTTCGCGGCGTGTCGATGTCGCGGGCACTGGATTCGACCCTGGCGATCAGCTTCGAGGTACGGGCGGGCTTGCTGGTGCGCCAGGTCCATCACTGGGCGTCGCTGCTGATGGTGGCAGCGATCATGCTGCATCTGCTGCGGCTGTTCTTCACCGGCGGGTTCCGTCGACCACGGCGGCTGAGTTGGCTGGTCGTCTTCGGGTTGCTCATCGTGACGCTCGGCGCCTGCCTCACCGGTACTGCGCTTCCGGACGACATGTTGTCGGGCTCGAGCCTCGCCGTCACCGATGGCGTGGTGAAGTCTGTCCCGTTCGTCGGTTCGGATCTCTCCCGGCTGCTGTTCGGCGGGGAGTTCCCGGGCAACGTCATCGCCCGCTTCTATCCGTTGCACGTGTACGTTCTGCCCGCCGTACTCGTCGCGCTCTTCATCGTCCTCGCGGTCCTCGCCCTCAAGCGTCGGCCCGCACAGTTCGCCGGACCTGGGCGAACGAACGACAACGTGGTGGGTCGCCCGGCGGTTGTCGCCGCCGTCAAGGGCGCCGGGATGTTCTGTTTCGTGGTCGGCGTCGCGTTGCTGATGGGCGCCACGGCGACCATCAACCCGATCTGGATGTACGGCCCGGCCGACCCGGCGAATGCCTCGGCAGGAATCGGGCCGGCGTGGTACCTCGCGTTCCTGGACGGCGCGCTCCGGTTGGCGCCGGGATGGGAGGTCGTCTGGTGGGGGAGGACCATCACTCTCGCCGTCCTGCTACCGGTCGTGCTCTGCACGCTGTTCCTCGTACTGGTCGCCGTCTACCCGTTCATCGAGAGCTGGATCATCGGCGACCAGGGTGATCAGAACCTGCTCGAACGACCTCGCCACAACCCGATCCGGACCGGCATCGGCGTTGCCGGCATCGTCTTCTACGGCGTCCTGTGGGCCGCCGCCGGCGCCGACACCATGGCCGTCCTGTTCCATCTCTCGGTCAACTCGCTCATCCACCTGTTCCAGGTGCTGCTGATCGTCGGTCCGCCGGCCGCTTTCGTCCTGACCCGTCGCATCTGTGTGGGGCTGCAGAAACGCGATCTGGAACTCGCGGTGCACGGTATCGAGACCGGCCGGGTCGTCCGCCTCCCGGACGGCGGGTACGTCGAGGACCATCGCCCGGTCGACGCCTATCGACGCTGGCGCCTGGCCGGTTTCGTCCCCGCCGTACCCGCGCAACTGTCCGACACCGGTCAGCGGATCTCATCGGTACGACGCCTACGGGTCCGTCTGGCGACACTTTTCGACCAGGACCGGCTGACCCCATCGCCAGGAGTCCGCCCTTCGCCTCTCACGCCCGGGCCGCGAACGACCGGACCGTCCTCCGAAGTCCGGTCGCTGGGCGGCAGCGGAAAGTGAAGAACCTCGCCTCAGGCGGTCGGTGTCAGGACCACCACTTCTCGCTGGACGCCTTTGCTTCGGAGGTGTGGTTCGTGGTGTCGAGGGCGTCCAGTGCGGCCATCGCGTCGTCGTCGAGTTCGAAGTCGAGGGCGCCGAAGTTCTCCTGGATGCGGGCGGGGGTGGAGGACTTCGGGATCACCGACACGCCTCGCTGGAGGGACCACCGGATGAGGACCTGCGCGGGAGTGCGGCCGGTGGCGGAGGCGATCTTGGCGACTACCGGGTCGTTGAGGTGCTCGCCGGTTCCCAGCGGGCTGTAACCCTGCGGGACCACCGATGCTTCGACACAGGCTTCGACCAGGCCCCGGCGGTACACGAACGGGCTGAACTGGAACTGGTTGGCGATCGGCGCGATCTCGCTGGCCTTGATCACCTCGGCGAGTTCGGTGGCGCTGAAGTTGGACACACCGATGCCCTTGGCCAGGCCGGCCGCCTGCGCCGCCTCCATCCCGGGCCACGCCTTCGTCGGCCCACCCTGGGGCCAGTGCACGAGGTAGAGGTCGACGTAGTCGGTGTCGAGCCGCTCCAGGCTCTTCTCCATCTCGGCATGAGCATCCTGGTGACCGGGATAGAACTTCGTGGTCAGGAAGATCTCCTCCCGCGGAACCCCACTACTCCGAATCGCCCGCCCGACACTGGCCTCGTTCCCGTACGCCTGAGCGGTGTCGATCAGCCGGTACCCCGTCTCGAGCGCCGCCTCCACCGCCCGCTCACAAGTAGGCCCATCCGGCACCTGCCAAACCCCCAGCCCCAGCGCCGGAATCTCACCACCGTTCACCAGCTTCAGAGTCGGCTGAGCGTCATTCGCAGTCATATCGTTTCTCCCTTTCGAGCTAGTCCAGCGCCACCCATCATGCGCGCTGTACCCAACTCCCCACCCGCTCACGAACCAAGCCAACCGCAACTCACGCCGCACAACCCGAGCACACTCAGGCTGGTACTCAGCGTCTGGTGGCGAGGAGTACTGCGGCGTCGGGGGCGACCATGACTTCTACTGTGGTGAAGCGTTTGTCCATCAGCCATTCCTGGCGGAGGGTGTCGACGCGGCCTTCGTACATGGGCGGCCAGACCATCGAGGGGGTGAAGTCGTCCAGTACTACGAAGCCGCCCGGCTCCACTGCTTCGGCGATCACGTCGCGGGCGGACAACTTCGCCTCGCGCGCGTCCACGAAGAGCAGGGAGAAAGGTCCGCGCTCGATCAGGGCCGACCAGTCGGCGGAGAGTACTTCGATGCGGCCGTCTTCGGCGAAGAGTTCGGCTACCACCTTCGCGAGTTGCGGGTCGCTCTCCGCGGTGACGATCAAGGTGTCGTCGGTGGCGCCGCTGCGCAGCCACGCGGAGCCGACGCCGCAGCCGGTGCCGACCTCGCCGAGGGTGCCGGTGCGGGAAGCCGCGAGAGTCGCGAGCAGCCGGCCCGTCTCGTTGCGGGTGGCGCTGACGAATCCGCGCCGGCCGGACAGGCTGAGGGCCGCTGAAACCAGCGGCGGTAGTTCTGGAGGAGCGCTCACCGGTCGAGAGTTGCACAGCATTGGTCTACTCGTGTCACCGACATCTCACATCCCGGGACAGAGTGCCCGCATTGTGGCGAGATAGTCGGACGTCAGAGTATCTTCGGACCCATCATGCAGTTCGTGGTACGCCTTATTCGCTGCCGCGCCGGGGTCCGCTGAGGCCGACCTCCCCGGCGCGGGTTTCGGCGTACCTTCCGCCCGGTAGTGCCAGTCGTCGGCCGTTTGTGACCAGCACGAGACCAAACGGGAGAGCAGCATGTACGACATGTATCCGGCCAACTGGAAGGTCGTCGACGGACGCGAGCGCAAGGCCGCCCGCCGTCGCCGCCCCGCCCCACGCCAGGCCGAGACCCAGCCAGTCCAAGAGGCCATGAACCGCCGCGACAACGGGGGAGAACCCAAGAAGTGACCACCAACAAGTCGTTCAAGCTGGCCGTCGTCGGTGGCGACGGGATCGGACCCGAGGTCACCGCCGAGGCGCTCAAGGTCCTCGACGCGGTCAGCGCGAACTACGGCGTCACGTTCGAGCGTACGGAGTACGACCTCGGCGCGAAGCGCTGGCACGCGACGGGGGAGACCCTGCCCGACGCCGAGCTCGAGGAGATCCGCCAGCACGACGCGATCCTGCTCGGCGCGGTCGGCGACCCGACGGTGCCGTCCGGCGTACTGGAGCGTGGCCTGCTCCTCAAGCTCCGCTTCGCCCTCGACCACTACGTCAACCTGCGCCCGTCGAAGGTGTACCCGAGTGTCGGCTCCCCGCTGGCGAACCCGGGTGAGGTGGACTTCGTCGTCGTCCGCGAAGGCACCGAAGGCCCGTACGTCGGCAACGGCGGTGCCCTCCGCGTCGGAACCCCGGCCGAGATCGCGACCGAGGTCAGCGTCAACACGGCGTACGGCGTGGAGCGGGTCGTCCGGGACGCGTTCGCCCGGGCGCAGGCGCGGCCGCGCAAGAAGCTGACGCTGGTGCACAAGAACAACGTGCTCGTGTACGCCGGTCACCTCTGGAAGCGGACCGTCGACGCGGTCGCGAAGGAGTTCCCGGAGATCACCGTCGACTACCTGCACGTCGACGCGGCGACGATCTTCCTGGTCACCGACCCGGCGCGGTTCGACGTGATCGTCACCGACAACCTGTTCGGCGACATCATCACCGACCTGGCCGCCGCGATCAGCGGTGGGATCGGGCTGGCCGCGAGCGGCAACATCAACCCGGACAAGACCGCGCCGAGCATGTTCGAGCCGGTGCACGGCTCCGCTCCGGACATCGCCGGCCAGCAGAAGGCGGACCCGACGGCGGCGATCCTGTCCACCGCGCTGCTCTGTGACCACCTCGGCCTGACCGAGGCGGCAGCCGCGATCGAGGCGGCCGTGACGGCCGACATCGAGGAGCGCACCGGCGCGGAGCGGACCACCGCGGAGATCGGTGACGCCATCGCCAAGCGCGCGGCAGGGTGATGACGTGTCCCCGTACGCCGCGCGCCCGGGCGGCGCCGACCGCCCCGCGGGCGCTCGCCTGACCAGTTCGTTCAGAGGTACGGTGCGGGCATGAGCGCCGATCTGCAGTTCACCGTTGAGCCAAACACCCAACCGGCCAGCGACGACCAGCGCGCCCAGATCCTGGCGAACCCAGGATTCGGGCAGAACTTCTCCGACCACATGGCGATCGCCACCTGGACCAAGGAGAACGGCTGGCACGACGCGAGGATCACCGCCTTCGGGCCGCTGGAGCTTTCTCCGGCGACCTCGGTGTTCCACTACGCCCAGACCATCTTCGAGGGGATGAAGGCCTACCGGCATCCCGACGACTCGATCCACCTGTTCCGGCCCGAGGCCAACGCGCAGCGGTTCATCCGCTCCGCGCACCGGCTCGCGCTGCCGGAGCTGCCCGAGAGCGCTTTCCTGGACTCGCTGCACAAGCTGGTCGAGATCGACAAGGCCTGGGTCCCCGCCGGAGGCGAGACCTCGCTGTACCTGCGGCCGTTCATGTTCGGCTCGGACCCGTTCCTCGGCGTCCGCCCGTCGGCCCAGGTCACGTACTGCGCGATCGCGTCGCCGGCCGGCTCGTACTTCGCCAACGGCGTCAAGCCGGTCCGGATCTGGCTGAGCGAGGAGTACACCCGCGCCGCCCCCGGTGGTACCGGTGCGGCCAAGACCGGCGGCAACTACGCGTCGTCGCTGCTCGCCCAGGCCGAGGCCACCGAGCAGGGCTGCGACCAGGTCGCCTTCCTCGACGCGGTCGAGAAGAAGTGGATCGAAGAGCTCGGCGGGATGAACCTGTACTTCGTGCTCGACGACAACTCCGTCGTCACGCCGGAACTGTCCGGCACGATCCTCGAGGGCATCACCCGCGACTCGATCCTGAAACTCGTCACCGACCTCGGCTACTCGGTCGCCGAGCGGAAGATCTCGATCGACGAGTGGCGCGACGGCGCCGCCTCGGGCAAGATCCGCGAGGTCTTCGCCTGCGGCACGGCCGCGGTGATCACCCCGGTCGCGTCGCTGAAGTGGCGCGGCGGCGAGGTCCAGGTCGCCGACGGCAACGGCGGCCCCGTCACCGGCGCAGTCCGCTCCGCCCTCCTCGACGTCCAGTACGGTCGCGCGAAGGATCCCCACAACTGGATGACCAAGGTCTGCTGACCTTCTGTACTCCGTACGCAGCGGCCTCCCCGAGCATTTCGGGGAGGCCGCTTTTTTCGTGTGCTCGGCGGCGCCCAGGTTGCTAGGGTCACCGACGTGCATCGCATCATCGCTCCGCCCGCCGCCGCTTAGCGGACGGCCAAATCTCGGCGCGCTCAGGTCATTCCCCTGAGCTACTTCGGGCTGTTCGCAGACGCCCCGCTCTCTCCGAACCTGCGAACACCTGGAGTGTCGATGCATCACCGTCTCGCGCCGTCTTCGGCGCGTGGTCTCCTCTACGTAGCACTGGCCGGAGTCGCCTGGGGTACCGGCGGCGCCGCCGGCGTCCTGCTCTCCCACAACAGCGGCCTCAACTCGACAGCGATCTCCTTCTGGCGCCTGCTAGGCGGTGCCCTTTGGCTGGCTGTTGCCCGCCGTCTGCTCCGGCGAGATCCGATCACCCTGCAGTTCGCAGCTGCCCCACTCCGCTACCTGCTCAGCGGCCTGGGCCTGGCTGCCTGCCAGCTCGGCTACTTCGCTGCCATCCCGCGCCTGGGTGTCGGTGTCTCCACTGTCATCTCGCTCGGCGTCGGCCCACTCTTCATCACCCTCGGCGCTCGCGAACGCATCACCGCAACGTTGCCGCTGGCCGTCCTCGGCCTGACCTTGCTCGTCTCCGACGGTCGAGGCGTCGGCCACGCGTCAATCGCAGGCGTCGCCTTCTCAGTCCTCTCCGGGGCCGGTTACGCGCTCACCACCCTGCTCAATCGCGATGAGCAGGACCCCATCACCAGCGCCACACTCGGCTTCGGCGCCGGTGCGCTCATCCTGTTGCCGCTGGGGCTCGCGGGAGACATCACGCCTGCAGTGGGTAGCTGGCCTGTGCTCGCGTACTTCGGTCTCGTACCGACCGCGCTCGCCTACGCCCTCTTCTACACCGGGCTCAGAGCCGTCCGCGCGTCCACTGCCGCGGTCGTCGCCTTGATCGAACCACTTCTGGCCACCTTCATCGGGGTCCTCGCGTTCCACGAACACCTGACCGCTCTCAGTCTCATCGGGGCGGCCGTACTCCTCCTTGCGGTAGTCCGCCAGGCTCGCCGCGAGTGAACGAATCTGGACTGTGCGGGGCGCCGTAGTACTGGTCGGCGTACTGGATGTCCGCTTTCCGAGACAATTCGGCTCATTCACAAGAGGCTGTGGCAGACTTCGAATTGTTATGAAGATGCACCAGGTCATTATTCTCTAGGCGCGCTCAGCAAGCAGTACCTGAGCGCGCAAACCTCTCGCACCCTGCGGGAGGTTTTTTGTTTGCCTGATGCAACCAGTTCACCGGAAGGCGACATCGTGACCACTCCCGCCGCGGCCGACGAGTTCCACGTCTACGACACGACCCTGCGCGACGGCGCCCAGCAGGAGGGTCTGGCGCTGTCCGTCGCGGACAAGATCGCCATCGCGCAGCACCTGGACGACCTGGGCGTGGGCTTCATCGAGGGTGGCTGGCCGGGCGCCGTACCGAAGGACACCGAGTTCTTCGAGCGGGCGCGGACCGAGTTGCACCTGCGGCACGCGACGTTCGCAGCCTTCGGCGCGACCTGCAAGCCGGGGTCCCAGGCCGCCGACGACGCGCAGGTGGCGGCGCTGCGCGAGTCCGGCGCGACCGTGGTCACTTTGGTTGCCAAGAGCCACGATGCGCATGTCGAGCGGGCCTTGCGGACCACGCTCGACGAGAACCTGCGGATGGTCGCCGACACCGTGCAGCACCTGCGAGAGCACGGTCAGCGGGTCTTCCTCGACACCGAGCACTTCTTCGACGGCTACCGCGCCAACCGGGCGTACGCGCTGGAAGTAGTACGGGTCGCGGCCGAAGCGGGCGCCGATGTGG